>JANNYT010000077.1:0-16694 GCA_031410255.1 Novosphingobium sp.
AAGCGACGTTCTGGAGCAAGTTGCCCAGCTTTATTCCGCTATCAATGGCGGCCGGATTTTCAAGGCGGCCTCGATCAAGGTGGCTGAAGCGGCGAAGGTCATCGAAAACGCCCAGCGCGATATCAACATTGCCTTTATGAACGAGATCGCCCAGATTTTCGCCCGTGCCGGAATTGCCACCCAGGATGTCCTGGCGGCGGCGCGGACCAAGTGGAATTTCATCGACTTTCAGCCCGGTCTTGTCGGAGGCCACTGTATTGGTGTCGATCCGTATTACCTTGCCTACTGCGCCCAGCAGCTGGGGATAAATCCGCAGGTCGTTCTCGCAGGTCGCGAGATCAATGATGCAATGGCGGGATGGATTGCGGGTGAGCTCCACCAGACCAGAAACGGCATACCCGGCACCGCACTCGTACTCGGCCTTACTTTTAAGGAAGACATTCCCGACCTCAGGAATAGCAAAGTCGCCGACTTGATTGAAAGCCTTTCAGCCCTTGGTCACCTCGTTACCAGTCACGATCCCCACGCCGACCCAAATCAGGCGCAGATTGAGTTCGGGATCACAGTTGATCCTGCGGCATTGAACCGAACATACGATCTGGTTGTGCTGGCGGTCGCTCACCGCGAGTATCTGGCTTTGGACAGATCACAGCTACGTGGATTATTGAAGCCGAAAGGCACGCTTGCTGACATAAAAAGAGTGCTGGCGGCTGTCGCTGATTGGTCGTTATAGCCCGAACACAATCGCTGACGGGATGGTCTGGAATTCTGCGGAGCGGTGACATAAGCGCCCCAGAATCGAATCGATTTTAGCCTGCTCGCCTCCCGTTCGGGGCAGCAGAAGCTTTGCTCAATCCAGCTTCAGCCTATGCTGGATATGAATGCCAAGGAATACCCTCCAAAAAGCAAATCGAGGAACCAGTTTTCGAAGCTGGCTAATCTATTGCGTTTGGATGGAAACCATGCAACCTTCCCCTATTGGGCTTCGGCCTTTCGCGATCCTTGGGCTAAACAGAGGGTACCTAAGTGATGAAAAAGACGATTGTCGCAGCTGCCTTGGTCAGCACCGCGTTTGCGTCTCCCGCGTTCGCACGGGATGACTCTTGGTATGTCGAACTCGATGCAGGTGCCACAAAGGTCGAGGACAATAAGTTCGACATCGGGGTTGTGCCTGATGCGGCATCGCTGGGTTTCCGTACTGGCCCAGATATCGGCGGGATTTTGGGATACGATTTCGGACCATTCCGACTCGAAGCCGAAGCCAGCTGGCGCCGGGTTCGCCCGAACGAGCTTACCACGCTCAATCGTTTGCCTGGTTCGACTGCAGCCTCGGGTCCGGGATTTTTCACCGGCCGGGCCACCCAATTCACGGGTGATAGCAAGGCCGAGTCGATGAGCTTGATGGTCAATGGCCTGATCGATTTCGGCCCCGACGATGGTGTTCAGGGCTTTGTGGGTGGCGGCGTCGGCATGGCTCGCTCGACCTATATAGTTTCGATGGATAGCACTGGCCCCGGCTGGCTGAATGACAACGACACCGGGTTTGCCTGGCAAGGCCTTGCTGGGGTCCGCATCCCGGTCAACAGTACTGTCGATCTGGGGATCAAGTACCGCTTCCTCAATGTCGACAAGATTGATCTTGTCGACTCTGGCGGCCGGGCAACGCAGACCCGCTGGCGGTCGCATTCGTTGATGATGACCTTTGGCTTCAACTTCGGCGGCAATGCTACGCCGACGCCGCCGCCGGTGGAAACTGTGTACGTTGCGCCCCCGCCTCCGCCACCGCCGCCTCCTCCTCCGCCCCCGCCCCCGACTTGCAACAAGGGCCCCTACATCGTGTTCTTCGACTGGGATAAGTCGGACATCACGCCTGAAGCGGCTTCGATCCTTGACAGCGCCGTGGCTGCCTATGGCAACTGCGCCAATGTTCCGATCATGCTGGCGGGCTACTCCGACCGTTCGGGTTCAACGACCTACAACCAAGGTCTGTCGGAACGCCGCAACGCCTCGGTCACCAGCTACCTCACGTCGCACGGTGTCCCCGGCGGCGCGATCACCAGCCAGGGCTTCGGCGAATCGAACAACCGCGTTCCGACTGCCGATGGAGTACGCGAACTGCAGAACCGCCGGGTGGAAATCACCTATGGCCCGGGTTCCGGCATGTAACCCAAACTCTAGAGTTTGGTTCACCGAGGGGGAGCTGGAGAAATCCGGCCCCCTTTTTTTGGTCGTAGTTGAATGTCCGCGTTAATGACCGGGAAAGCCAGACTTCACAGTCTTCATTCAAGGCTACCTCCAATCACGAACGAGGCGGATCCGTTACGTGAGACGGCTCAAGCGTAATCAACACCCCAACGACCGTCATCATTCTCTAAGTCGGCGTCCCGTTTAGGGCAGGTTGATGCTGTTGAGCTGTAGGCTCAAAAGAACGTAGCCTTAGGCCCATACCCGTCAGTATCGAGCTTTCGAACTCAGGTGGACCAGGGATCATGAGCGGATGCTATGGTTCCATATAGCCTTCGCCTCCATCATCCCAGCTCATGGATCCATAATCGTCCTCACAAAAAAGTTCTGGACCGGCATTCAGCGGCGTAACTTGCTGTTGGCGCGATCGAACCCGCGCCATAAGCTGCGAGAGTGCGTCGACCTGATCTCTAAATCGGGTGTGCGGGAAACCGAGCAGCTCCGACTTGAACTCAACCAGCCACGGGGCCTCCTTCGGGAGATGCAACTGACCAGCTTCAATCATCGCCGAGATACCCTCGACGCGCGAGGCCCTGTCACTGCTCGGCTTCTCCGGGATCGGCACAGGCACGCCCGGCGGCGAGAGCCGGCCGAGCTCCTGGATGAGCTGCTGGCCCGAGGCCATGTCCTCGATCAGCAGGACGCGGGCACGGTACTTGAGAGCCAGCCCGATCGCAGACGAGCGCAGTTCGTGGAATTCCATCCGCATGCGCAGCACATCGAGGATGTAGATGTCGTTGCGCCGGACCAGCGCGGTGATGCAACAAGAATAAGCGTTGCTAGGCCCGGTCTTGTTGGCCGTATCCCAAGATTGGATGACGTGGCCGTTGTCCCTGTCGATGGGTTCGGCGTATACTTTGAGCCACGCCGCCTTGACCAGGTTGCCTTCAGCGGGAACCGGATCCTGGAGATACTGTGCGGCGAACCGGTGCGAGCCCATCTCGGCACGGATCTTTGCAAGCGCGGTAGCGGATTCGTGGTCTGGATGGAGGATATCGCCCGCTTTGCGACGTTGCAGTTTTCCTCCGAGCAGACCGACGGTTTCATCGGCGGGCGCGATCGCCGGCAGGTTGAGGTGATCCCATCCGCCAGCCTCGAGCAACATTCCGGGGAGATCGAACTGGTGGAGCCGCTGCATCACCGCGATGATCGCTCCGCTCTCCTTGTTGTTGAGGCGGGACGCCAGGGTCGAGCGGAACCACTCGTTGACGCTCTCGCGGATCGTTTCGGAATCAGCATCGTCGGGCTTGATCACATCGTCGAGGATGATGATATCACCGCCGCGGCCCGTGAGCGTCCCGGTGATCGAAGTGGCAAGCCGGCCGCCGCGCCGGGTGGTCTCAAAATCCATCGACTTGCGCCGCGCGGAAATGATCGTTCCGGGAAACGCTTCACGGAACCAGTTCGATTGCATGATCGCGAGGCAGTCGCGCGCCAGCTTGCCCGAGAGTTCGTTCGAGTAGCTCACGCAGACGAAGTTCCGGGTCGGGTCATTGCCAAGCATCCACGCGACCCAGGCGATCGAGATGGTGATCGACTTGAGGTTGCGCGGGGGCAGGTTGACCAGCAGTCGCAGGCTCCTGCCCAGCTGCACCTGATCGAGGGCGTATGCCATCGCCGAAAGGTGCCAGTTGGCCTTCAGCTGCTGGCCGCCGCTGATATAGGGAAACGCGCGCATCAGGAAAAACAGGTAGTTCCGGCGGGTCAGTTCCATCATCGCCGCCGGGGTGTCCTCAAAGCTGAGACCCATCACGACCTCCTTCTGCCGGGTCGCCGGTTACGTTCGGCACCGGGTTGTCCTCGCTTCCCTCCGCGTCGCTCGAATTGTCGCCGGCTGCATCGCCGCCAAACGCAGCGAGGAAGTTGTCGAGAACGGCCTGGTCCTGAGGGGACAGGGTCCGTTTGCCTGCCCTGCGATCCTCCGCTCCGAACACGTTCAGGACCAGCGGCAGCAGCTGCCCGCTGGCCTTCAGGTTGCCGTTCGCTGCGAGCAGCGCCAGCGTGCGCAGCATCAGCTGCTGGGTGGTGCCTTTGAACGTGTACTTGCCGAGCTTCACTTCGACGATACGGTTGAGTTCAGTGTGAAGATCGGTCTTGAGCCCGCGCGAGCCCTTCTTGCGCCCGCGCAGGTTGCCCGACTCGCCCGGCTTGAACTGGCTGTGCCGAGGCGGCTTGCGGTAGCCAACCTTGTAGCCATCCCCGCTCAGCTGGGGTTCCTCGCTGCCCGCATCTTCACCCTCGTCCGGCCGTTCGTCATCCGAGCCATCCTCATCGAATTTGTCGGTCATGGCTCAGCCCTCCCCTACTGCGAGGCGTTGGGCAGCGACTTCGTCGAAGGTACGGCCGTCGCCCGCGAGCGTGGCGACCAGGCCGGTGGCATCGCGCAGACGGCGCAGCGCGGTGTCGACGTAGACCGGGTCGAGCTCGATCCCGACCCCGCGGCGGCCCACTTTGGCAGCGGCCAGAAGGAGAGTTCCCGATCCGCAGAACGGATCCAGAACCACATCACCCGGGTTCGAGCAGTCGAGCAGGAACTCGGCAATCATAGCGGTCGGCTTCACCGAAACGTGGTCGGCCAAGTCGCGCTTGCGGGTCTTCGAGAACGTGCTGCACCCGGGGTGCTCGACAACGTTGGTGCGGTAGCGCCCCGTCTCGCCCATCCCGAAGTTGTTGATGTGCTTGCCCCGTCCCGACTTGAACACGCAGGCGAGTTCGTGGCGGCTCCGGTAAAACGCGCCGAGCGCGCCTGCAGGCTTGACCCAAACAATCAGCTGCTTGAACTCTTCGTAGACCCCGTCAGCGGCGTCGAGCATGTGGCGAAAGTTGCGCCAGTCGATGAAGTGGTAATGGATCGAACCACCATGCGAGAACCGAGCGCAGTTGCGGAATGCAGCTCGGAAAAAGGCGATCAGTTCAGGCGTGGTCTGCTCTCCGCTCATCATCACGAACTCGCGGGCGCTCGCCTTGGTCGAGAAGTTGTGCTTGATTTTGACCCCATAGGGAGGATCCGAACACACCAGCTGGGCCAATTCATCCCCGAGCGCTGCCTCGAAGCTTTCGGGGCGCTGCGAGTCTCCATTGTACAACCGGTGCACACCGGCGAGCCAGAGGTCGCCGATCCGGCTGACCGCCGCCGCCCCGGGCTCGGGCAGTTCGACGCTCTCGGCTTCTTCGGGGACCACCTCGCCCGGCAGCGAGAAATCGAGATCGGCGAGGCTGAACCCGGTGACACCCAGATCATAGTTCTGCGCGACCAAGGCGTTGAGCTCCTTGGCGAGCACGTCATCCTTCCACGGGCTGAGCTCGGCCAGCTTGTTGTCAGCGAGCGCATAGGCGGCCCGGTCTTCGGGCGTGAGGAACCTCGCCCGCACGATCGGGACTTCTTTCAAACCAAGCTGTTTCGCAGCGAGGTAACGTCCGTGTCCCGCAACAATCATATGGTTGTCGTCGGTGATGATCGGCGCCAGGAAGCCAAAACGGTCCACACTGGCTGCGATCTGGCTGACCTGCTTGGCCCCGTGTTCCTTGGCGTTGTCGGGATTAGTGCGCAGCGAACCGATCGGAACGATTGCGCTATGCGGATGCTTGACTGTGAGCTTGTCTGACATGTGGTCCTCCGTTGAAAGGGGACCGGCAGATAAATCCCATGCCTCGCGGAGATGCGATCACGAAAACGGCCGAATTATTGTTCCGACCGAGTTAAGTCTTGGACAGGCATCGCTGTTGCAAGTGGCGCCGAAAACTCGGGGGAGCTTCCCGGCGCGTGTCTGCCCATTCGGATGCGATGTCAGCCATTCTTCTGACCGAAGGAGGATGCAACGCCAGCCGATTGCGCATGACGTATTGTGCTGCAGTTAGTGCTTTCTCACGCGGCGGGAAGTTTGGATCGATTGGCCCGAAATCGACTGCGCCTAGCACCCTGTGGCGATACGGCGGTCCGTTTTCGAGCATCACCCCGAATTCATCTGGCAGATGCTTGATCACCGCCCTGAGAAATTGCTTATCCCGAAAGGTCCGGTCTCGGGCCCACTGGGGCTGAATGGAGTTTCGCACATCCGCCAACAGGCGTGTATGCAAGTATCGGGCGATGGTTCCTGCAGGTCCGACGCGACGCGTCACCTTGACTTTCGTGCCAGCTCAAGACGGTCAATCGGAGCCTTGTGCGGTCGGCCACGGGTTCGGGCTCCTGGCCAGAAATACCTCTGCAACGCTTCCATATAGCCTTTATCAAGCAACGGCGGCGAAATGTACCCCACCGCTTCGAAGAGATGCTCATCATACGGCTGCCAGCCCTGGTCGATCAGCTCGGCAAAGGTAGGCAGGTATGTTTGGCGAAGGTGCGAGAAGTCAGCCATGATTACTCCTGCCAACGTGAACCGATCCCCTGCTTTCCGCAATATCGTCCCTGCTCTAATTCTAGGGAACTGTCGGTGGAAAACGGGTTGAAGATGTGGATTCCCCGTCACCGGTGGCGCGTACAAGGGCATTCAAGCACCTGAATTCCCTGTAGAGTCCCTGATAAGCAGGGAACAGGCTATCGAGACGCGTTCGCTGTGGACTGCGTCGCGCACCAAACAGTCCAAAAATACTTTCCCGAGAGGGACCTCAGGCCGGTCTGGCCTGCTTAACGGCGCAGTTCTGCGGGATATCGCGGTCGTGCAAATATCAGGTGCAGTCAGAGACGGCCTATTTCACCGCAGCATTCGCGCGAAGAATTGCCCCAGTCTCTGGTCCGGAAATCCTGACTGCAGTTGATATCGGGGAGATTGGTCTCAGGCGAACCCGAGCAGCGCTCGCTGGTCAGCCCAGGCGAGCGGTAGATCGATGTCCTGCAAGGTGCGCGCCGTCAGCGCTGCCGGCTGCCGCCCCTCGACGATGGCAGTGACAATGTCCGGCGCAAGGCATGACAACGTTACCAGCTTACCCAGCCGCGTTCGACACCTACCATGGTCAGATGCAATTGCGGCAATCGAACGACCCGGGTTGGAAAGAATAAGCTGCCGCGCCTGATGCGCCTCGGCCATCAGTGCGACCAGCTTCTCGTCGCGCGTCGCTGCAGCGATCGAGATGGGGCGCTGCGAGGGAATGACCAGCCGGATCTGGTGGCCGTGCCTGACCCTGGTTGCAGGCAGGGTCAGGACCATCAATTTCTTCTCCACATCGGGGTCGAGAACAAGTCCCAACGCGGCAGCCAGCCCGATCCTGTCGACGGTCAGATCAATTGCTTCCTCACCGAGATCGATCCGGGTGATCATGGGAGTGATGAGGCCGTGCTTCGTTGTCGCCGAGCCGCTGCGCAGGGTCGCCGCGGCGAGATCCGCCCTTGCCAACATTTGCTGGATCGATTCGGCAGACGATCCTTCGGCCAGGCCGCAGAGGAACTCCTGATCGGAGAACTGCTCGGACAATCGTTCGCACACCAGCCGCTCCAGATCGTGCGCCGAGACGCGCCATGCCGGGGCATCATCAAGTTGATCACTGCGGGTGACGTAATAACGGTAGCGCTTACCGGGCTTGGTCGCATGGCTCGGGGTCATCGCCCTACCCTCGCCGTCGAACACCTGGCCGACCAACAGGCTGGGCTGCTGGCTCTTGAGCCGACGGGATGTACCTGACGCATTGGTCTTGAGCTTCTCCTGAACTGCTTCCCACAGATCGGTGGAGACGATCGGGAGATGCTCGCCCGCGAAGTACTCCCCCTTGTGCGCGATCTCCCCGAGGTAGATCCGGTTCGAGAGCAGGTGATATAGGGTACCGCGGCGGAAGATGCAGCCACCCTTGTGCGGCCCGCTGGTGCGCTGCTGAACCTTGGTGCGATGGCCCTGTCGGTTGAGCTCGTCGGCAAGTTCGACCACTGAGTTCAGTTCGAGGTAGCGTTGGTAGATATGTCGGACGAGGTCGGTTTCCTTGTCGTTGAACACCAGTTTGCAATTATCGACCTCATAGCCCAGCGGCACGGGCCCGCCCATCCACATGCCCTTGCGCTTGGATGCGGCGATCTTGTCGCGGATAGGTGTCGTCGCCCTCTATCACCCTCGTCTCGTTCGCAACGATGATGGCCTTGAGCCTCTCGTGCTCGACATACGCGTTGATGAAGCCGAGCACCTCGCCGACCGGGATGCGGCAGCGCTCCAGGTCGTCGAAGACCAGCAGCCTGCCGCGCGGATCGTCCAGGCCGATCCGCAGATCGAGGTCGGGCAGCAATGGGCTGACGGTTCCGTCGTCCTTGCCGTCGCCGTTTAGGTCGATCTTGAAGGCGCCTTTCAGCAGCCCCTTGGAGACGGCGCCGGCCAACTTCATGCCGGGATGCGACAGGACAGGGTGGAGTTGGAGGTGGAATTCGTGCTCGATCTGCGAAACCAAGGTCATGCCATACAGGCTGACGAAGAGCGCTTCGCGCTCGAGCCCTCGAGGAACTTCTTGATGAGGTGGGTCTTGCCGGAGCCCCAGGGACCGCCGATCAACACGGCGTAGTCGAGTGGGTGGGCGGGGTCGACGTAATAGGCGAGGAAGCGCTCGATCGCCGCGTTGACCACGCGGGCGTCGCGCTTCGTTTCTCCCGGTTCGTCGCTTGGGTCGCTCATGCCTCCAATATAGATATTGCACTCCCGGACGGAAAGGCGGCGAACACTTTACCGAGATCATGAGGCTATAGCCGGAAACGGGTTGCTCGAGCCGAAGGGGGTACCCCGTCTGCTAACTGCTCGTTTCTCTCCCAATTGAGCTACAGATCCCCAATGGTGAATCCGACCGAAGTCGAACCGTCAGCTCACAAATTATTCTTCTAACTGACGAAATATAATATCAATACGCTATAGATGTGTCAGATATTAGTTGTATATTATTTTAGATATAGACTTAGTTTTCATACAGATGTAGCATTTAACTCACTTATTCACTACGGCGCAAGAAGATGATCCGAAGGAGTGTAGATCGTGTTCTCGCAATCCTGCGTCGCGCCACCGACGTGATGATGTATACGCGGACGTAGTCCGTCCATCAGCAACTTGCCGTGACTATGCTCGAACGCGACGAGGCCGTTGGCGGGCACGGATCAGCGGGCATGCCGCACTGCGCCCATTCGAGTTTTCCGCGCTTGCGCGGGCTGTTGTAGACTGTCGTGCAGATCTGGCCCTGCGCCGTGTGGGCGGCCGCGACGAGTTGATCGCGTCTGAAGGGTTGTTGCCCGCACCCAATCGGGTGCTCGGTTTCGAATTTCGAACCAAGCCGGACAATTTGAGTTTTGCGCGGGAGGGCACCAGCTTCGACGTCTTTGCCACCTATGCTATTGATCATCACCTGACGGCTACTGCCGCCTATGCCGACTTGGGCAAAGTCGCCACGTTTCCGAAGCAGCGCGGGATCCTGATTTCATTGCAGGGGAGCTTTTGATAAACGGGCAGATCTGGGCAGCGATGATGCTAAGCGCCGAAGCGGTATCGCCCACCGAGCAGCCGGTCGATCCCTATCCGCAAAGCGACGCGAATGCGGCCGCGCAGCCATTCAAGGGCAACGCAACGTGGCATGCGTTTCATGAAGCCGGCGGGGTTTCGCGAGTAGTGGACGAGACTGTCGCGCTCAGCCAGAGCGACCCGCGCATATCGGACATTTTCCAAAATCGCGACCAGGTTCGGCTGCGCCGGACGCTAAAGGGGCAATTTTGCTACATCCAGAACGGCGACTGCAACTACACCCGGCCGGACCATGCAGGCCACGCACAAGAACATGAGGATTCAGGCCGCTGACATGGGCGTGCTGGTCGAGCATCTCCAGACCGCGATGCGCCACGAACACATCTCGTTCGGGGCCCAGAACCGCCTTCTGGCCAAGCTTGCGCCGATGAAGCGGATCGTCGTGAAACAATGATTTAAAGCGGGCGCGTGGCCGTCCCGGTTTGAGCGAAGGCGAGCATTTCCAATTTATCGTGCTGCGACCCAACCCATTTTGCGCGCCGCTGCTTCCGCCGCCGTGTCAAACGCAGGACCGGCCGCCAAGTCTTGTGCGGCAGCCATCACCGCGGCATCTGTGCTGCCCGCTTGCTGATATTGCGTCGTCGACTGTGCACCCGCGCCGCCCAGAACCATCACTTTCCAACCTTGCTTATCGCGGCAAGCAATGCCGCTGGCATCCTTGCCGGAATATCCACGGCAAACTCCGCCATTTTCAGCGCGAAAACTGATCAGCAGCTTGGTCCCATCGGGGCCGGTCTGGCCCGACATTGTCTCGTCCAATGCCGCCGCGAGCTGGCGGTCGGCATAGCCGGCCGGAGCCCCGCCGCGGCCACTGACCATCACGGTGACTAGCAGCGACGCCGCAATGGCCGCCACTGCGCCCCGTTGGAATTGCGGGCGCTGCCACAGCTTGCGCCGAGCCGTTCGGACCTCGTCAAGGCTCACAACCTTGGCGGCGGCAGCAATGGGAGCGGTCAAGCGTTCAGAGACTGGTTCGGTCAGGATCGGATCGAACCGTGCGGCCAGCAGGCCGCGCAGTGCAGTCAGCCTGTCAAGTTCGCGCGCCAGCTCAGGATCATCGGCGATCGCGCGGCGCACCCGCGTAGCGGTCACTTCATCCAGTTCGCCATCGGCATAGGCGGCCAGCTGTTCGGGGGAAATCGTCATGCTGCCTCTCCCAATTTGACCATCAGTGCCTCGCGTCCTCGCAGTAGCCGTGAGGTGAGCGTACCGATCGGGCAGCCGATAATCTCTGCCGCTTCGGCATATTTGTAGCCTTCGACCAGCACCAGCAGCACAGCCTCGCGTTGTTCGTCGGGCAGTGTCTGCAGTGCTCTGTCAACCATGGTCAGTTCGACCTGCGCTTCCTGATTACCCATCGCGCCGACACCGATCCCTGCGTCTTCATGCGCAAAAGTCTTGTCACGGCGGGTCCGGGCGCGGGCAGTGTCGATCCAGATATTACGCATGATCCTGTACATCCAGCTGTCGAGCCGGGTCCCCTCTTGCCATTGCTGGCGCGAGACGAGCGCACGCTCTATTGCGGCCTGGCACAGATCGTCGGCGTCGGCCGGATTACGCGCCAGGCCAGCCGCAAAGCGGCGCAGCCTGGGGATCAGCGCGGTAAGCCCGGTTAGAAACGGATCGTTCTGCATCAGTACCTGTTCGTGGATGAAACGAGCGACCTGCTTCGTTTAATCCATCGTTAAGTTAATTTAATCTGAGGACTAGCCGCGATGCCGCGTTCATCCACGATTTTTGCAGCCGCCCTGTTGTGCTGCGCCGGACAGTCGAGCGCGCAACTCGGCGCACTCTCGAGTTTGCCAGGCGGACTGCCAGCATTGCCCGATGTCGGGTCACTTCCCGCTGTAGTCGATGGCCCGGTCGGCACTTTGCTCGATCGCCCGCTTCGCGAGATTCCAAATGTTCTGCGCCAGGCCCGGCTCGACCGGATCGACGCGCTGGTCCGCAACAACCGGCAGGCTGTGGAGCGCGATGTCGATGGCGCACCAGCCCGGCGAGGGGTCTTGCTGCTGGTCGATGCAGATGCCGAAACACTGGCAAGCGTCGCAGCGCTCGGTTTCGAGACTGGATCCGCTTCCCCGATCGACGGACTCGACCTGTCGGTGAACCAGGTCACAGTCCCCAATGGCATGTCGCTGGCAGCCGCACAAAATCTGCTGCGCAAAAAGGTGCCGGCAGCACGGGTCTCCAGCGACCAGATCTATTTTCAAAGTGGCGCCACCAATAGTCCAGTCACCGCCGCGGCACGCGCCAGCAGCGGTCCGGTTGCAGCGCCGATTGGCGTAATCGACGGAGCTCCGGCCCAGCCAGTCACTGCCACCAAAGGTTTTGCGAAAGGTGCGCCGTTTCCCAGCAACCATGGCAGCGCAGTGGCGGCGCTGGCTTATAGTGTGGGCGCCCGCAAAATTTATGTGGCTGACGTCTATGGCACCGATCCGGCCGGAGGGAATGCGCTTGCGATCGCGCAGGGCCTAGGCTGGCTGCTCGGGCGCGGGGTAAAGGTGATTTCAATTAGCCTAGTCGGGCCCCGCAGCCCATTGCTTGAACGCGCCGTGGCCTCAGCGCAGGCGCGCGGAGCTGTGATCGTAGCGGCGGTCGGAAATGACGGCCCCGCTGCACCGCCGGCGTATCCTGCATCTTACAGCAATGTTCTGGCGATCACCGGGGTCGACAAGCGCAACCGTCCATTGATTGAAGCGGGACGCGCGGCGCATCTCGATTATGCGGCGCCGGGCGCAGGTATTTCCGCGCTGGACCGAACGGGCAAGCTGGTCCCAGTGCGCGGGACTTCGTTCGCTGTGCCTCTGGTTGCAGTACGGGTAGCTGCCGCGCTTGATCGGGGCGTATCGCCAGGCGGAGTTATCGGCGCGCTCGATGCTGAAGCTGTGCAAATATCGCGCCGCCGACCCGATCCACAATCGGGCCGGGGCCTGGTTTGTGGAGCGTGTCGTTGAAATTTCTGCCGCGGCGCTGAAGTAAAATCGGAGCGGCCATCGTTGTCACTGCGAGCGACCGACATTTCTCGGTGCGCCCGCAAATCAACGAGGTACTTTGCCATGAAAAACATTCTTCTCGCCACTGCCGCCGTGCTTATCGCCGTTGCCAACCCTGCCAATGCCCAGATCCTGGGCGGCGGTGGCGGCGGCATTCTGGGCGGGGCTCCGATCCCCGCCATCCCGAACATCCCGATGGCAATGCCAATGCCGGTTGTCGCCCCGGTCAACACTGTCACCAGTGGCACGGTTACTGGTGCCGCAACCGGCGCTGCTTCGAAGTCGGTCGACACCCATACCGGCATGGCCAGCGCGAGCGGGTCGGCCAATGGCTCGGCCACCGGCAACCTGACCCAGTCGCTTGATACGCCGCTGAACTCACTGGCTGCCAGTGGCACCGGATCGGGCAGCGCCGGGGGTTCGGCCGGCGTGGATGCGCAGTTGCTGGGGACTGATGCGCTGCGCGGTACGCTGCGCCAGACCCGCGACACTGCGGGTAATCTGGTGACGACTTTCCAGAACCGCGCTGGCAACTTCGTTACCGCGACCCGTGATCGGGCCGGCAACCTGCTCGTCACCACGCGCGACCGCGCCGGCAACTTGCTTTCGTCAACCAGCTCGGCTGCAGGTTCAGCGCAAGGGAGCGCTTCAGGTTCGGGCAACGGCACGTTTTCGGGCCTAAGCCATAATCTGGCACTCGATGGCAGTGCCGCAGCTGATGGTGCCGGCAGTTTCGACATCAAGCCGGGCACCAGCCTCTATGACCTGAACGGCGCGAAGCTTGGCAAAGTGCGGGAAGTCTACGCTGATGCGAGCGGCCGGGTGAAGGGTCTGCTGGTCAAGAGCAGCGATACCACTGCATTGCTGCCGGCCAGCGATTTTGCTGCCAAAGGTGACGCGCTGGTTACTTCGCTCAGCGAAACCCAGATCGCGGCAACCGGCGATGGCCAAGCCAATGGCCAGGCCAATGCCAGCGCCGATGGTACTGCGCGCGGTATCTTCTCCGGTCTTTCGCATAACCTCGCCTTGTCGGGAACCGCGGCGGCTGATGCCGCCGGGAGCTTCGACCTGAAGCCCGGCACCCAGCTGTTCGATATGACCGGCCAGAAGATCGGCAAGGTCAAGGACGTGGTCGCTGATGCCAGTGGCCGGGTCAAGGCGTTGGTCGTGAAGGTCAAGGATACCACCGCGACCCTGCCGGCGGCGGATTTTGCCGCAAACGGTGATGTGCTGGTTACGGCCATGTCGGCTGCCCAGATTACCGCGACCGGTGAAAAGCAGGCTGCCAGCAGCGCTGCTGCAGATCCCAAGCCGAGCAGCAGCTCCAACTGAGACCCCTTCCCGAAACCAGGGCCAGCTTCCCGCCCCCGACCCCGCTGGCCTTGTTGCGCCCGGACTCCCACACAGTCCGGGCGCCCTTTTTCGGAGCATCTTTTGTCTCGAACTGGTTCTGGCCGTGCCGCGTTTGCGTGACCCCGGAACAGCTACAACTGGCCGACTAGGCTCGGCCCACCCACCATGAGGATCTTACGATGAAAGCTCTCAAATTGACCGCACTCGGCCTGGTCGCGCTTAGCGGCAACGCGCTGGCTGCGAGCGGAAACGATCAGTCGGCGCAAGCGCTCGCCGCCAACAACGACGTCGCTGCGCAGCAGGACGCGGGCAGCTTCGAACTTGCCAGCGGCTTTGACTATTCGGTTGGCAAGTATGGCGCGGCGCTTGATACCAGCGTCAAGACTATCCCGCTCGAAGCCAAGGCCCAGCTCGGGCGGCTGCGGATTCAGGCCGCATTGCCCTATGTCTGGATCAAGGGGCCTGGTCAGATCGTCGGCGGCGCGGTTGTTGGATCGAGCAACCCAGCGTCAGTGGCAGAGCGCCAGGGCGTTGGCGATCTCAGCTTGGCTTCTGCTTACCGGGTTACTAATGAACGCGGCGCGCTGCCGATGATCGAACTGGGCGGGAGCGTGAAATTGCCCACAGCGAAGGCCACGATTGGCACTGGGCAGACCGACTACGGTGTTAATGTCGCGCTGTACAAATCGGTTGGTCCGCGCGTCACTCTGTTTGGTTCGGTCGGCTATTCGTGGTTGGGCAGCCCGGCTTCCTACCAGCTCAATAACGGGATCACAGCGTACGGCGGTTTCAATCTTCGCCCTGACCCCGCGTTCAATCTCGGGGCGAGCGTCTCCTATCGCGAGCCGGTCGCCAATGGCCTGCAGGGTCAGGCAGCAATTTCCCCATATCTGACGTACCGGCTCAATCAGCATTTTGGACTAACCGCTTACGCTCAGGCTGGCATCAACGAAGCCAGCCCGCGCGTTGGTGCAGGACTTCGTTTGACACTTTTTCAATAGAGTTCCTGTTGAAGCGTGCCACTGCCGCCAGCATCCAACAAGTTGCTGGCGGCAAAACGCATTCTTTGGGCGTTTTCAGCGATGATGAGCGAACTGTCTGAATTCCACTCTAAAGCAGACGTTGTGGCGGGCAAGGACCGCCATGATTTCCGACAAAAGTCAAAGCCGCTCACTGGCGATGATTTTCGGACACACTATTGCTTCTTTAGAGCTATTACCTCGCCAGCGCTGCCACTCACAGTCACATCAAAGTCGACCCTGTCGCCGACAGCGATGCCACTCAGAAGCGCTGGCTTGGCCGAGAACCCCATTTTCATTGCGGGCCAGCCCACGGCGGGGATGGCCCCGTGATCGAGCGTGATCTTGCCTGCCGTTGCATCGATAGCAGTCACGGTTCCACTGCCTTTGCCCATCTTGCTGCCTACGGGCATCTTCATGTTCGACATGGCATCAGCAGTTGCAGCGGTCTTGGGAGCTTCAACCGTTGGCGCTTCAGGCTTCTTGTCGCAGCCGGACATTCCGATCGGCAGTGCCATCAACGCGGTAAGTATCAATGCCTTTTTCATGTTGGGTCTCCTTGGTGTTGAACTTGGGTGCGCCGCCGCATCAGCAGATAAGCCGCTGGGATGATGAGCATCGAGAGCAGCGGCGCGGTGAGCATCCCGCCGATCATCGGGGCGGCAATGCGGCTCATGACTTCGGAACCCGCGCCAGTGCCAACGAGGATGGGGAACAGACCCGCCAAGATCACCGCGACCGTCATCGCCTTGGGGCGAACGCGCAGCAGCGCGCCTGCTCGAACGGCGGCTTCAACGTCGTTGTTCTCCGCCAGCGCTGATTTGAGGTAGATCAGCATCACCACGCCGAACTCTGCCGACACGCCGGCCAGCGCGATGAACCCGACGCCGGTGGCGACCGACTGATTGAACCCCAGCAGATAGAGCAGCCAGACCCCGCCGGTCAGAGCGAACGGCAATGTGGCCATGATAAGAACAGCCTCGTCCCAGCGCCGGAACGTCGCGTAGAGTAGGGCGAAAATGATCAGCAACGTGGCCGGGACCACGATTTTCAATCGCTGCGTCGCGCGTTCGAGAAACTCGAACTGCCCGGTATAGGCGACGCTGATTCCGGGAGGCAACTTCACCTTCTGCGCCACCGCCCTTTGCAGATCGCCGACAATCTCGGTGAGCGCACGGCCCCGCCCGTCGATATAGACCCATGTGGCAGGTCGGCCATTCTCGCTGCGAAGCATCGGCGGGCCGTTGGTGATATGCACATCGGCCACCGTCCCCAGCGTGATTTGCTGGCGCGAGGGTGTCAGCACCGGCAGATTGATGATGTCATCCACGCTATCCCTGATTTCGCGGGGGTAGCGCACGCTGATCGGGTAGCGAGCGAGCCCTTCGACGGTTTGCCCGACGGCCTCGCCGCCGATGGCACCGGACACTACCGCCTGCACATCGGCGACATTGAGGCCGTATCGCGCCGCCGCTGCCCGGTTGATGGCAACGTCAATATAGCGACCGCCTGAGAGGCGTTCGGCGAGCGCGGAACTAATCCCCGGCACGGTCTTGGCGACTGTCTCGATTTCCCGCGCGGTTCGGTCAATGTCGTCGAGGTTCGCGCCG
>JANNYT010000078.1:0-21286 GCA_031410255.1 Novosphingobium sp.
GCGCCGCCGCGAAGTGACGCTGAGCGGGCCCGATATCAACCGCTCCGAAGGCGAATTCACGGTCGAGCGGACCGATGATGGCTATGCCGTGCGCTATGCCTTGGCCGGCATCCGCAACGTCGGCGAAAAGGCGATGGACGCAATTGTCGAGGAGCGCGAGGCGCACGGCTGGTTTGAAAGCCTGGAAGACATGTTCCAGCGGGTTCCGCAAGGATCGATGAACCGCCGCCAGTTGGAAGGCCTTGCGGGCGCCGGGGCGTTCGACGTGCTCGATCCCAACCGCGCCTTGGTGATGGCCAATGCCGACATGCTGCTGGCGGTGGCGGACGAGGCAGCGCGCAGCCGGCTGAGCGGGCAGGGCGGACTGTTTGGCGGGGAGGATCACGCGGCCCCCAGCTTGCGTTTGATTGCTGCGGAGCCGTGGTCGAAGGCCGAGCAGATGGCCAAGGAGCGCGAAAACTTCGGGTTCTATTTTGCAGCGCATCCGGCCGAGCAATGGCGCGCGGTCGCTACCGCCAATGGCGCCCGGACTTATGCCAGCCTGATGGACAGCGGCGTTGCCGGGGGCCGCGCGCAAGCGGTGATGGCGGCAATGGTCGAGGGCGTGAACCGCGGCAAGACTCGGCGCGGCGGGGACTTTATCCGCGCCGATTTCTCCGATGCCTCGGGGCAGTTTTCGGCCGCGTGCTTTGAAGAAACGCTGGTCGAACCAATGCTGCAATGGGCCAAGGACGGGACCTGCCTGCTGCTGCAGGTCGAGCTCGATTCGCCCAGCCCTGATGAGCCACCGCGGATCACCGTGCGCGGGGCGCGGCCGCTCGACGAGGTCAAGAGCGCGGCCAGCATGCTGCTCAAGCTCGATGTGCTGCGGCCCGAAGCCCTGGCCGAACTGGCCGCGCTGCTGCAAGGCGGCGCGGACGGGCGCGGCGAAGTGCTGGTGCGGCTGCGCACCGGGCAGGCCGAAGAACCGCTGGTCCGGCTGGGGCGCGACTTCCAGCTCGACGGCGAAGTGGCTGAACGCTTGGCAAACGTGGCCGGGGTTGCCAATGTGTCGCTCAGCGCGCGGCGCGGCGGCTCTCACTTGAGGCTGGTCGCGTAAAGCGCCTGCTTTTGGGAGAGAATAATGCTGGGAGCGATGCAGGGCCTGGGTGCCATGCAGGATTGGGACCTGCGGGTGACCAAGATCATCGATCACGCCGCGCGCGAGCACGGCACGCGCGAGATCGTGACGCATTGGGCCGATGGCAGTGAGACTACGACCACTTGGGCTGGCGTGCGCCGCGATGCGCTAAAGATGACGCAAGCATTGCGGCGGCTGGGGGTGCAGCCTGGCGAGCGGATCGCAACCTTGGCGATGAACCACTCGCGCCATCTGGTCAGCTGGTACGGCGCGGTCGGCGTGGGGGGCGTGCTCCACACGATCAACCCGCGGCTATTCGACGATCAGCTGGAATATATCGCCAACCACGCCGAAGATCAGGTGCTGCTGTATGATGCCGCCTTCAAGCCGATCATCGACCGGATGAAGGGCCGCTGGACTACGATCAAGCACTACATCTGCTTTGACAACGGTGAATTTGAAGCCTGGATTGGCGCGGAGGATGGAGCCACCGAATGGGCCACCGGCGACGAGCGCGATCCCTGCATGCTGTGTTACACCAGCGGCACCACCGGCAATCCCAAGGGCGTGCTCTATATGCACCGCTCAACGATGCTCCATGCGATTACCGGGCTGCAGCCAGCGATTTTCGATCTCGACGCGCGCAGCGTGATGCTGCCGGTGGTGCCGATGTTCCACGCCGCCAGCTGGGGCCTGCCGTGGGCCGGGGCTGCGGCTGGAATCAAATTCGTGTTCAGCGCGGTCAACGACCCGGCGGTGCTGTGCGAGCTGATGAACCGCGAGAAGGTGACGCATTCGGCCGGGGTGCCGACCGTCTGGCTCGCTACGTTTCAGCACATGGACGCGACCGGCACGGAGCTGCCGACTCTGCGTCAGGCCATCATCGGTGGTTCGGCCGCGCCGCGCTTCATGATCGAGCGGCTGATGAAGGCCGGGGTCAATGTCGCGCATGCCTGGGGGATGACCGAAACCAGCCCGATCGGCACAACCGGGGCCAAGTGCTGGAACTGGGATGACCTTAGCTTTGACGAGCAAGTCGACGTCAAGATGATGCAGGGCCGGGTGCCGTTCGGGGTGGAGCTGCGCTGCGTTGATCTGGATGATCCAAACAAGGTGCTGCCGCGCGACGGGCTTACGTCGGGCGCTTTGCAAGTGCGCGGGCCGTGGGTGATCAAGCGCTATTTCAAGGGCGAGGAAGATGCTTCCGATGCCGAGCAGTGGTTTGATACCGGCGATGTCGCGATCCTGCACCCTGACGGCACGCTGCAGCTGACTGACCGGACCAAGGATGTGATCAAATCAGGCGGCGAATGGATCAGCTCGGTTGAATTGGAAAATGCGGCGATGAGCCATCCGGCGGTGGCTGAAGCGGCCGCAATCGGGATCTACCACCCGCGTTGGGATGAACGCCCGATTCTGGTGGTAGTGAAGAAAGCCGGGGCCGAAATCAGCGCTGAAGATATTAAGGCGCATCTGGCCCAATCGGTCGCCAAGTGGTGGCTGCCCGATGCGGTCGAATTCGTCGCCGAAATTCCGCACGGCGGCACCGGCAAGGTCAGCAAGAAAGACCTGCGCGAGCAGTTCCGCGATTACCAGCTGAGCGAATAGGGCCGCGCCCGCCCGGTCGGCAGGCGCAGCCCCAAATACTACTGCTTCTTGACGCTGCTGGCGGCATCCTGCGCGGCATCGCCGACGTTCTGTGCAGCGTTGCCAACGTCCTGCGCGGCGGCGGTAATCGCGTTGTCCTTTTTGGACGAGCTGTCCGCCTGCATGGCGAAATAATACACGCCAAAACCCAGCAGCGCGACGGCAATAAGGCCAAACAGCCAGCCGGCGCCGCCGCCACTGCTTGAAACGGTGGTGTGGCTGGTGTTGCCATCGGGCGAGGTGGTCGTGGTGATGTGTTCGTCTGACATGGTGTTCCTCCTGATTGCTGTTCCAAACGACTAGCCCTGCGCATCGTTCCCGGCGGTCCTGCTTGCCAAGTTGCGCCGCGCCTGATTTGATCGCGTCAATTCAGCCGGAGGAGACAGTCATGACCAGTTACATCGATCCGAGCCGCGAGGGCTGGCAAGCCTTCAAGAACCTGCCGCGCGACCAGCCGATCCAGATGCTCAACCTGGTCAAGTACCGCGAGACCGCCGACTATCCCGTCGGTCATCCCAATCACGGCAAAGGGCTGAGTGGGGCGCAGGCCTATGCGATCTACCGCGCCGGATTTCAGGCGCTGGTCGCGAAAACCGGCGCGGCGATGATCTGGGAACCGCCGCTCGAATGCGTCGTCACAGGCCCGGCGGACGAATGGGACGAGATTTTCGTGATGGGCTATCCCGACAGCGCGAGCTTCCTCGCGATGGTCAAAAACGAAGACTACATCCGCGACGTGGTGCCGCACCGCACGGCAGCGGTGGCGGATAGCCGCTTGATCCGCTTCGCAGGCTAGCCCTTCTTCTCCACCAGTGCGTGGATTTCTGCGGTCAGCTGGTTGTTGACCGTCAGTAGCTTGTGCAGGTCGTCAGTAATTTCGAGCAAGGCCTCGGCATCCTTGTAAGTCTGGAAGGCCTGCTTGTCGGATGCGGCGGCGGCTACCTTTTGCCCGACCATGATGATCGACAATAGCACCAGCTGCAAAAACGTCTGTGCGATCCACGCGATCAGCGGCGCGGTCCCGCCGCGCACTGCGGCGGGCAAGCTGATCAGCGCTAGGCCCGCAAAAGCATACGCGCACCACATCGTGCCGACGACATCGGTGATCTTGACCGCGAGCCAGCCGTTGAAACCGCTGTGCTCGCGCTTGCGGGTTACGACGCCTTCGGTCTTGCGGTGGCTGAGGCGGGGGTGGCTGGCATGTTCGGTGGCGGTATTAGACATGGCGCGGGCTCCTGCTGCAAGAACGCCATGGTGATCACAGTAGCCGCAACTGTCCACCCGCTTCGGGCCGCACGAACTGGCTGCAATCGAGCGTCAGGCGGTCCTCGTTCATCCCTAGTCGCTTCGTCGCAATCCGGAACCGCGCGCGGAACACGTCGGCCCAGACGCCCAGCGGTTTCATCCGGGTAAAAAAGCCGGGGTCGTTGTCGCGTCCCTCTCGCATCGCCTGGACGGTGTGCATGACCTTGTCGGCGCGGTCGGGGAAGTGCGCGTCCAGCCATTCGCGGAACAGCGGGGCGACTTCATGCGGCAGCCGCAGCGCGATCCAGCTGGCCGATTTGACTCCGCGCGCGGCAGCTTGCTGGAGGATGCCTTCGATGAACTCATCGGTGATCGAGGGGATCATCGGTGCAACCGAAACATGGCTGGGCACGCCCGCTGCGGCGAGTTGGCGCAGCGCATCAAGGCGCTTGGCCGGGGACGAGGCGCGCGGTTCGAGCAAAGCGGACAAGCGGGGGTCAAGACTGGTCACCGACACGCCTACAGCTACCAAACTCTGGGCAGCAAGCTGCTCAAGCAGGTCAAGATCGCGCAGCACTCTGGAACTTTTCGTAGTGATTGTAACGGGATGGCGCGTTTCGAGACATACTTCGAGCACCTGGCGGGTGATCCGGTAGCGTTCCTCGATCGGCTGGTACGGATCGGTGTTGGTCCCCATCGCGATCGGCGCGGGTTTGTAGGCGGGCTTGGCCAGTGTTGCGCGCAGCAGCGCGGCGGCATTGGGCTTGGCGAACAGCTTGGTTTCAAAATCCAGTCCGGGCGACAAGTCGTGATAGGCGTGAGTCGGGCGCGCATAGCAATAGACGCAACCGTGCTCGCAGCCGCGATAGGCGTTGATCGAGCGGTCGAACGGAATGTCGGGCGACTGGTTGAAGCTGATGATCGTGCGGGCGTGTTCTTCGGTCACCGTGGTGCGCAGGCGGGGGCCGGGGCCGTCGATGGCCTCGCGCTCGTCCAGCCAGTCAAGATCGGCCTCGCGGCTTGCCAGCCCGAAGCGCTGCGGAACATGCGCCGATGGCGCCCCGCGGCCGTGGATTGGGGGTTGGGCGGGCATTGGTGTGTTAGAACATAAGTAGAACGAAGAAGCAAGGTGGCTCTCGCAAAGGCGCGAAGGCGCAAAGAGGTCGTGCCGCGCCGCAGGCTACTAACCTGTTTCAATAGCAACGCTTTCCGCGGTCTCTGATTGATGCGGGGCTTCGCCCGAAGCACAACGTCTTGGCGCCTTTGCGCCTTTGCGAGAGCTAAACCTCGCGCAATCGCGGCATCAGCTCGACAAAATTGCAAGGCCGGTTGCGGCTATCGAGTTGCTCGGCGAGGATCCCGTCCCAGCCGTCTTTCACCGCGCCGTTCGATCCGGGCAGCGCGAAAACATAGACCCCGCGCGCCACCACGGCGCAGGCGCGGCTTTGGACGGTCGAGGTGCCGATTGACTGGTAGGACAACCAGCGGAACAACTCGCCGAAGCCGGGAATGTCTTTATCCTTGATCCGGTCGAGCGCTTCGGGCGTCACATCGCGGCCGGTGAGGCCAGTGCCGCCAGTCACGATGATCGCATCAGCGCGGCGCTCGTCGATCCAGGTGTTGAGCCGCCCGGCGATCACGCTCGCATCGTCCTTTTCGAGCGCGCGGGTGGTCAGGCGGTGCCCGGCGGCTTTGATCCGTTCGGCCAGAATGTCGCCAGAGGTATCGTCGGCCATGCTGCGGGTGTCCGAAACGGTCAGCAGTGCAATATCGATCGGCTTGAACGAACGCGCCAGATCAACGGCCACGCTGGACGGTTCCGTCAGAATTCATCCGCACCGCCACGCTGCCGGTCAGCCCCGGAAAGGTCGGCCACAGCCCTTGCGCCAGCGCCATCCGGCTTTCCGATGGGCCGCCCGCCTGCCGCTCGTACATCCAGTAATTGCGCATCACGATGTTCACATAGCCGCGCGTTTCCCAATAGGGCACGCTTTCGATCCACAGCAGCGGGTCGCCCTTGTCCTTGATCTCGGTGTTCCAGCGGGTGACCGGTGTCAGCCCGGCGTTATAGGCCGCCATCACCTTGGGCAGCAGCCCTTGCGTGCCCGGTGCATCACGCAGCATTTGCAGATGCTGCTGCCCGAAAGCGAGGTTGACCTCGGGCTTCGCCAGATCCTGCGGCGATCCCGAAACCCCCAGCCCGGCGGCATGATCGCGCGCCGCAGCGGGCATGATCTGCATCAGGCCCTTGGCGCCGGTTTGGCTGGTCGCGCCGGTGCGGAACACCGATTCCTGCAAGGTGTGGGCATAGACCAGCGCCGGATCGACTTTCCAGCCGTTGACCGGGGTCCACTTGGGGGTGGGAAAACGCCCGGCCGGTTCGGGCTTGCCGCCAGCGGGCACATTGTATGACATCCACAGCTGTGTCCCCGGCATGCCCAGACTGCGCGCCAGCCGGGCGAGCGGCTGGTAATGCGCTGCTGCACCGATCCGCGCCTGATGGCGCAGCGCTTCATCGGCAAGGCCATCCTCGCCAATTTCCGACAGCATCACCGCGGTGCGGACGTTGCCGACATCGCGCAGCAGTTGCCAGTCAGCCTGGCTGAAATCGGGGGCTTCGTGCGTCTTGGGCAAGACCAGCCCAAGCTGTTCGGCGGCCAGCATGCCATAAAGCGTCTCGTCCATCCGCGCCGCTTTGCGCAGCGGCTCGGCGGCCTTTTCGGGCAGGCGGCAGCGCACCAGCGCGCGGCTTTGCCAGTAGTAACCCGCCGCGATCAGTTCGGCATTGTCGGATTGCTGCGAGGTGCGCGCAAAGGCATCGCCGGCCCCGGCGCAATCGTCCATCCGCCAGGCCGCAAGGCCCGCAATCCACCAGCCTTCGGCCACCCACGCCCCGGCCCCATCCTGCACGGTCTGCGCCAAGGCATAGGCATTGGCGTCCTGATTTTCGATGTAGAAGCTCCATGCCACCTTGCTGCGCCATTCGGCGCGGGCATTGGCGGACAGCTGGGTGTCGATCCCGTCGAGCAGCGCCTGCGCCCCGGCCGGATCGTCAGCCTTAATCTTGGCACCGATCGCCGCCGCAACTGATCCGGGCATCGTGCCGTCACTGGTGTCGCGTGGGCGGACGCGGCGGGCCCGGCTGGGCAGCGCAGTCAGCGCGCGGGCCTGCGGCAGCGCGGGCAAGGCGGTGGCGCCGCGTTTGGTGGCCAGATTTTCGATCTGTTCGGTCTGCGGCAGGTCGGTCCCGCCCGCCAGCCATAGGTTGAGCGAATCGAGCTCGACCTTGGGCGATCCGGCGGCGAGATAGTATTCGGCCTTGGCGACCCGGTGCAGCGGGCCATCGGCCTTTTGCGCCAACAGCGCCTGCGCGCGCGGCCAGTCGTTGCGGTCGATCGCGCCGAACAGCTCACGGTAATAGCTGCGCTCGTCCAGCGTCAGCAGCACCGGCACTGCGCCGCGATTGGCCCGACTCGAGAAATACTGGACCGCCGCGCTGTTGGCATAGGTCGCCGCCGGCACGATCAAGCCACTGGCCGCCAGCAGCAGCATGGTCGTTCGCGTCCTTGAAATCAGTGTCACGTTTTGCAATCCCCGCCCGATTTCCAGCTGTGGCTCAACTGGTCTGCCACTCGAGCAGATTGTGCCACAACCGCGCTTTACCCCGTGGCCGCGCCAGCAAGGTTTCAAGCCCCGGCGCAGCCAGTGCCGGGATGCTCGGGCCTACATGGTAAATATGCGGTAAACTGGCAGCGCTATTCGCCGGGTCGTGGCCAAGAAGCGATGAGACGTGGCTGCCTAAGCTAATCAAGCGCTTTGGCGCGGCCAAAGCGACATGATGCCGGGTCAGATCGGCAATCCCGGCCTCGTGCAAAGCGGCCCAATCGGGGTGCGGCATATGGCGCGGCAGCACGCTGGCGACATAGACTTGCTCGGCGCTCAGACCCAGCGCTGCCAGCAGTGCGCCAAGCAGCTTGCCGTGCGGCCCGCTGAGCAGACGCTCATCGTCGCCAGCCTCGGGATAATCACACAGCACCATCAACTGCGCCCGCGCGGCCCCGCGCGGCGGCACACGGCCGGCGACCTGGCCGCAATCGAGCGCCGGGTCAGTCATCCACCACGCTTGAAACGCCGCCAGATCCTGCGGCCAGCTGGGCGCCTCTCCGCCGAATGCCACGCGCGGCGGCGGGGGCGGAGGCAGCGGCGCAGTGAAGCCTTGCGGCGCTGCGGGAGCTTCGGGTTCTGGCGCAGCCAGCCAGTTGGCCGGAGCATCGCTGAATTGCTGATCCAGCCCGGCATCGCGCCACCATTGCAGCACCGCCGCAATGTCTCGCACAGACGGCGCAGCAGCGGGTGCAGATGGGCTGGAGAAAGTCACCATCCGGTCTTGACCTGCCCCGCCGCAGCAATCAAGGGTTCGCGTCAAGAAAAGCTGGCAAACAGGGTTGGATTGTAGCGATGACCGAACGCGAATCGATGCCGTATGATGTGGTGATTGTGGGGGGCGGGCCCGCTGGCCTGGCTGCTGCAATCCGGCTCAAACAGGTCAATGCCGACCTGACGGTCTGCATCCTTGAAAAAGGGTCAGAAATCGGCGCGCACATTCTGTCAGGCGCGGTGGTCGATCCCAAGGCGCTGGACGAGCTGCTGCCGACATGGCGCGATGATGGCTGCCCGATGGCGCAGACCCCGGTGACCGATAACTGGCACTGGCTGCTGGGCAAGGCGAAGAAAACCTCGATCCCGCACTGGCCGATGCCCCCCTTGATGAGTAACAAGGGCTGCTACACCGGCAGCCTGGGCAACTTGTGCCGCTGGCTGGCCGAACAGGCCGAGGGGCTGGGGGTGGAAATCTTCCCCGGCTTCCCGGCTTCAGAGGTGCTCTACAACGGCGATGGCTCAGTCAAGGGCGTGGCGACGCAGGACATGGGCGTGGCCAAAGATGGCAGGCACAAGGGCGATTACCAGCAAGGCATGGAGCTGCACGGCAAGTACACGCTGTTTGCCGAAGGCGCGCGCGGGCATCTGACCAAGCAGCTCAAGACCGAATTTGCCTTGGCCGATGATAGCCAGCCGCAGATTTACGGGCTGGGGATCAAAGAACTGTGGGATATCGATCCCGCCAAGCACGTTCCCGGCCGGGTGATCCACACCCAGGGCTGGCCGCTGTCCGAAAGCGGCACCAACGGCGGCGGGTTTCTGTATCATCAGGCGAACAATCAGGTCGCGCTGTGGTTCGTCACTTGGCTCAATTATTCAAATCCCTATGTCTCGCCGTTCGAGGAATTGCAGCGCTGGAAGCAGCACCCGGAAATCCGCGCCATTCTGGAAGGCGGCCGCCGCGTGTCATACGGCGCGCGCGCGATCAACGATGGCGGCTGGCAAGCGGTGCCCAAGCTCGATTTCCCCGGCGGGGCGCTGATCGGATGCTCGGCCGGGTTCGTCAACGTGCCGCGGATCAAGGGCAGCCACACCGCGATGAAAAGCGGCATGCTGGCGGCTGAAGCAGCGGCAGCAGCGATCGCCGCTGGGCGCGGCGGGGACAGCCTGAGCGAATACGACGCCGCCGTGCGCAGCAGCTGGATCGCCAAGGAACTCAAGCTGGTCAAAAACGTGCTGCCGGCGGTGGAGAAATTCGGCGACGATATCGGCACCGTGCTGGCGGGGATCGACATGTGGATGCGCACGCTGAAGATCGGCCTGCCGATCACCATGAAGCACCACCCAGACAACGAAGCGCTGCACCGCGCCGATCTGTACAAGCCGATCGTCTATCCCAAACCCGATAATGTGATCAGCTTTGACCGGCTAAGCTCGGTCGCGCTGTCGTTCACCAATCATGCGGAAGACCAGCCGTGCCACTTGCAGGTCAAGGATCTGGAGCTGCAGAAAGTCAGCGAGCTCGGCGTCTTTGCCGGGCCTTCGGCCCGCTATTGCCCGGCCGGGGTCTACGAATGGCTCGAAAATACTGACGGCACCCCCAGGTATCAGATCAATTCGCAAAACTGCGTCCACTGCAAAACCTGCGACATCAAGGACCCCAACCAGAACATCAACTGGGTCACCCCGGAGGGCGGCGGTGGGCCGAACTATCCGAACATGTGAGCGCAACGAACAGGACTGGAGCGTGTCGCATGAATTTCGATCTGCTCGTCGGAGTAATGTCGGTCCCGATAGGTTGGATGCTCGATAACCGATACCGCGTCGTTTACGGCTACAGGAACCCGAGCTCTGCTGAAATTCGTCGAATTGGGTCACTGACTCCGGCGGAGCGCATTTCGATGCGGTATCACGAACCCTTACGATGGCTCGGGGTTGCCGCCTTCTCGTTGACCATCGTCCTAGCAGCGTATTTTCGCGACATCACCGAAATCACGGCTTGGTTGTTTGTAGCAATCATGTTCGTAACAGCCTTAGCGGCGTCACAACTTTCTACTTGGTGGTTCATAAAGCACCGCTTCAAAAAGCCCCGCAAATGATCGAAACCGCTTACGCCAAAATCAACCTTGCGCTGCATGTCCGGCGGCGACGGGATGACGGATATCATGCGCTGGAGACTCTGTTCGCCTTTGTCGATGCCGGAGATCAGCTGACGGCCAAGACTGCCGCGCAGGATGAGCTTAGAACTTATGGTGAGTTTGCGCCGCAACTGACTGATCCATTTGGCAACATTGTCGCCAAAGCGTTGCAGGCACTACCGCATGGACCGGGCTGGGCGGTGACTTTGGAAAAGAACCTGCCGGTTGCGGCGGGGTTGGGCGGAGGCTCGGCAGATGCGGGCGCGGTGTTTCGGATGGTCGAGGCGCAATTTGGTCTGCCCGCCGATTGGCAGGCGCGGGCGGCCAAATTGGGCGCCGATGTCCCAGCCTGCGTGCATTCGCTCACCGCCATCGGGCTTGGCACCGGGACCGAACTTGCCGAATTGGACAGCGACTTGACCGGCATGGCGGTGCTGCTGGTCAACCCGCGCGTGGCGCTCAGCACCGCGGCGGTGTTCAAGGGCTGGGACGGCGTGGACCATGGGCCGTTGCCCACCGGACCAGCCAGTGAGATCGCCAGCAAGGGCCGCAGTGATCTCGAACCCAGCGCCATCGCGCTGGTCCCGCAGATCGCCGCCGTGCTGGCCGCACTGCGCGCAACGCAGCCGTGGCTCGCGCGCATGTCCGGCTCGGGCGCGACCTGCTTCGCGCTGTACGATGATGCGGCCAAATGCGGTGCCGCAGCGGCGGCGATCAAAGCCGCGCATCCCAACTGGTGGACCATGATGGGCGCATTGCGTTGACCGGGCACGAAGCCTGGCGCCTGATCGGCACCCCGCGGTTCGGCGGCATTCTGGTGGTGTCCGACCATGCCAGCAATCGCGTTCCGCCTGACATTGACCTCAGCATCGACCCGGCGCTGCTGGACCAGCACATCGCCATCGACCTTGGCGTGGCAGAAGTGGGTGCGCTGATGGCGCAGCGCCCCGGCATCGCCGCGTTCCACGCAGGCCTCAGCCGGCTGGTCTGCGATTGCAACCGCGAGGAACACGCCCCGGCGGTGATCCCGATCGCCAGCGACGGCCATGCGATTCCCGGCAACGCGCTCGATCATGCAGGCCATCAGGCGCGCCTCGCGCGGTTTTTCCATCCGTATCACGCCGCGCTGGCCGAGCTGCTCGACGCGCACCCGCCCGCACTGATCCTGTCGCTGCACAGTTTCACTCCGCAGCTGGCCAGCAGCGACACGCCGCGCCCGTGGCAAGTCGGCGTGCTCTACAACCATGACGACCGCGCGGCGCGGCTGGCGATCCCGCTGCTGGCGGCCGAGGGGCTGATCGTGGGCGATCAGGAACCATACTCAGGCCAGTTGCTCAACGCGACCATGAACCGCCATGCCGAGGCGGACGGGCGGCCCTATCTGGGCATCGAACTGCGCCAGGACCAGATCGCCACCCCGGCGCAGCAGGTCCAATGGGCGCAGCGCCTCGGGCGGATTTGCAACGCCATTGCTCTGCAACTGGAGGACTAGCCAGGCGGCCAGGGGAGCCGCTCAGCCCCCCTGGCGCGCGCCGCTGTCAGTAGGTGAATTGAACCTCTAGATCCTGCACCGGCTGGCCGCCGTTCTTGGCATTCAGCCCGACGCCGCCATTGCGCGAATCGGGGGTGCCGCACAGATAAGCTGGGCCGCTGATCGGCTGCTGGTTGCTGGTGAAGCGGCAATTGACCTTGAAGAAGTTCGAGAACAGTTCCCAATCACCCGTACCGCCAGGATTGTCGCGGTTGAGCCACGGGGTGGTGTGCGCATGGCCGCGCTGATCGTCAAAGGTAAAGCGCACTTTGGTATCCTGGCAGGGCCGCGCGGCGGTGTTCTGGCAGACCGAGCCGCTGGGGGTGCAGGTGTAACCGGCAATGCCGATAGTTGATTGGCCGGTCGCGATGATCTGGCATTCGGTGCTGGAAACCAGCGCGGCGGCGTTTTCCCAGTCACCGGTGCCGCCTGGATTGTCGCGGTTGAGCCAGCCGGTTGTCCCGGCCGAAGCGGCGGTTGCGCCGCTCAGCGCCAGTATCGCAATCGCCGCCTGCAAAGTGGTGAGCTTGGTCATGTCAGTTCCCTGTGTTAATTCAGCCAGGCACCTGCCCGGCAGCACAAGGTCGCAAGCAAGACCGAATTGGTTCATTCGCGCGGCTAATTTGTAACTTTGTGCTTCGACTGGCCCCGCTCCTGCGATAGGGGCAAAGCGACAATTCGTTCTGAAATCCCGTAAAGCTGGAACTTGCCCATGCCCGTCTACCGTTCGCGCACTTCCACTCATGGCCGCAACATGGCGGGCGCGCGGGGGCTGTGGCGCGCGACGGGGATGAAGGACGGCGATTTCGGGAAGCCGATCATCGCAGTGGTCAACAGCTTTACCCAGTTCGTGCCGGGGCATGTCCACCTCAAGGATCTGGGCCAGATGGTCGCGCGTGAGATTGAGGCGGCGGGCGGCGTGGCCAAGGAATTCAACACCATCGCAGTCGATGACGGGATCGCGATGGGCCACGACGGGATGCTCTATTCGCTGCCCAGCCGCGACCTGATCGCCGACAGCGTCGAATACATGGTCAACGCGCACTGCGCCGACGCGATGGTCTGCATCTCCAACTGCGACAAGATCACGCCGGGCATGCTGATGGCCGCGCTGCGGATCAATATTCCGGTGGTGTTCGTCTCGGGCGGGCCGATGGAGGCGGGCAAGGTGGTGCTGAACGGCAAGACCGTGGTGCTCGATCTGGTCGACGCAATGGTCGCCGCCGCCGATGAAAGCGTGTCAGACGAGGACGTGGCGGCGATCGAAAAGGCCGCCTGCCCGACCTGCGGTTCGTGTTCTGGCATGTTTACCGCCAATTCGATGAACTGCCTGACCGAGGCCTTGGGGCTGTCGCTACCCGGCAATGGTTCGCAGCTTGCCACGCATCTTGACCGCAAGGAGCTGTTTCTGAACGCCGGCCGCGTGGTCGTCGACCTGTGCCGCCGCTATTACGAGCATGATGACGAAAGCGCCCTGCCGCGCAATATCGCCAGCTTCGCCGCGTTTGAAAACGCCATGAGCCTGGATATCGCGATGGGCGGATCGACCAACACCGTGCTCCACCTGCTGGCCGCCGCGCACGAGGCCGGGATCGATTTCACCATGCGCGATATTGACCGGCTGAGCCGGCAGGTGCCGTGTCTGGCCAAGGTCGCTCCGGCCAAGAGCGATGTCCACATGGAAGACGTCCACCGCGCCGGCGGGATCCCCGCGATCCTGGGCGAGCTTGACCGCGCCGGGCTGCTGCGCACGGATCTGCCAACCGTGCACAGCGCCACCATGGCCGAGGCGCTGGGCCGCTGGGATATTGCCCAGACCAATTCGGAATCCGTGCAGACTTTCTTCAAGGCCGCGCCGGGCGGGGTGCCGACGCAGACCGCGTTCAGCCAGAACCGCCGCTGGGCAGAGCTCGATCTCGACCGCGAGAACGGCGTGATCCGCAGTGCTGCCCACGCCTTTTCGCAGGATGGCGGGCTGGCTGTGCTCTATGGCAACATCGCGCAGGACGGCTGCATCGTGAAGACCGCCGGGGTCGATGACAGCGTGCTCAAATTCGCCGGGCCAGCCAAGGTCTATGAAAGCCAGGACGACGCTGTGACCGCGATCCTGACCGGGCAGGTGGGCAGCGGCGATGTGGTGGTGATCCGCTATGAAGGGCCCAAGGGCGGCCCCGGCATGCAGGAAATGCTCTATCCGACCAGCTATCTCAAGGCCAAGGGACTGGGCGCGGCCTGCGCCTTGCTGACCGATGGGCGTTTTTCGGGCGGCACCTCGGGGCTGTCGATCGGCCACGTTTCGCCCGAAGCAGCCGAGGGCGGGCTGATCGGACTGGTCGAGCCGGGAGACCGGATCGAGATCGACATTCCCAATCGCACGATCCATCTGGCGGTCACCGACGAGGAACTGGCGCACCGCCGCATGGCGCAAGACGCCAAAGGCTGGCACCCGGTCAAGCCGCGCCCGCGCAAGATCTCGGTCGCGCTGCAAGCCTATGCCGCGATGACCACCAGCGCCGCGCGCGGAGCGGTCCGCGATGTGTCGCAGCTCAAGGGGTCTTAAGCGTGCGCTATCTGCCGCTTGTCACGCTCGCACTGGCCGCCTGCTCGCCCAGCGGCGGAGCCAAAGCCGGGGCGCAGGAAGGCGAAGCGATCGCTTGCGCGCTGGCTGGAACACAGCAATTCAAGCCCGATTGCAGCGCCGAACGTAGCACCGCTGAGGGGGTGCAGGTGATCGTCGTACACCTGCCTGACGGCGGGTTCCACCGCTTTGAAGTGAGCAAGGATGGGCAGGAACTGCTGACCGCCGATGGCGCGGAACAATCCAAATCGGCGCTGAAGGGCGACCGGTTCGAGGTGATCCTGGGGCAAGACAAGTTCGTGATCCCGGCCAAGGCCAATGCCCGCTAACCAGGTCCTCACCGCCGCGCAGATGCGCGGCGCAGAGGCGGCGTTGATCGCCAGCGGAACCTCGGTCAATGAACTGATGCAGCGCGCCGGGCAAGGCGCGTCGGAGTGGGTCTGGCGGCTGAGCGGCGGGCGCAGCGTGACCGTGCTGTGCGGCCCCGGCAACAACGGCGGCGATGGCTATGTTATCGCAGAGGCGCTGTGGGAGCGCGGCACGGCAGTTGCGGTGGTAGCAGCGGCGGAACCGCAGACTGACGCGGCGCGTAACGCGCGGAGTCTTTACCAAGGCGAGGTGCGGGGACCCTCAGCGACTCCGCATGGCGAGGTGCTGGTCGATTGCCTGTTCGGCACCGGACTGACCCGGCCGCTGAGCGCGGATCATGCCGCGCTGCTGGCGCGGCTGGCGGCCAGTCATCACCAAGTCGTCGCGGTTGACCTGCCGAGCGGGATCGATGCGGACCTCGGCTTGGCGCTCAATTCAGGTTTGCCCGCCAACGACCTGACGCTGGCGCTGGGGGCATGGAAGCCCGCGCACTTCCTGATGCCCGCCGCCGCGACGATGGGCGCGCTGCGACTGGTCGAGATCGGGGTGGAGCCAGTGGCAGGCGCGGCGCAAGTGATCGCGCGCCCCCAGTTCGTGCCGCCGGGCGCAGCCGCGCACAAATACACGCGCGGGCTACTCGGCGTCATTGGCGGCGCAATGCCTGGCGCGGCGGCACTGGCAGCATTGGCCGCGCAAGGAGCCGGGGCAGGCTATGTCAAATTGCTGGGGCAGGGCACCGCGCTGGCCGCCGATCTGGTCCACGATTCGCGGCCACTGGCCGATGCGCTGAGCGACAAGCGGCTGAACGCGCTGTTGATCGGCCCCGGTTTGGGCCGCGACGGCGCGGCGCGTGAAGCGCTAGCGCTGGTGCTGGCCGAGCAAATACCCTCCGTGATCGATGCCGACGCGCTGATGCTGCTGACCCCGCGCCTACTCCGCAAACGTACCGCGCCGCTGATCGCCACCCCGCATGGCGGTGAACTGGCGGCGCTGGAAGCGGCATTCGGGCTTAGCGGAACAGGCAGCAAGATCACGCGCGCCGCCGCGTTGGCCGTGGCCAGCGGCATGGTGATCGTCGCCAAGGGCGCGGACACCGTGGTCGCTGCCCCTGATGGCCGGATCGCGCTGGCACAGCGGGGCTCCAGCTGGCTGTCGATGGCCGGTACCGGCGATGTGCTCGCCGGCACCATCGCCAGCCGCCTTGCCGCCGGGACCGAGGCCTTCGCTGCAGCTTGTGAGGGCGTGTGGCTCCACGGTGAGGCCGCGTGGCTGTGCCCGGCGCCATTCACCGCTAGCCAGCTTGCCGCGCAGGTGCGAAGCGCCTACGCGGCCTGCCTGTGACTGACCAAGCCGAAGAAATCATCCGCATCGCCGCCAAGGGCGACGGCATCACCGCCTCAGGCCGCTTCGTATGGGGGGCAGCGCCGGGCGATCTGCTGCGTGCCGATGGCAGCCTAGTGCCGGGGCCGCATCATGCCACCCCGCCGTGCCGCCACTTTGGCCAGTGCGGCGGCTGCCAGTTGCAGCAGCTGGATGAGGAGAGCCTGACGCAGTTCGTCGCCAGCCGGGTCAGCAATGCCTCAGCCTCGCAGGAGCTGGGCGCCGAGCTTATCACCCCGCCGCACTTGTCGGCCCCCGGCACCCGCCGCCGCGCCTCGCTGCGCGCCGAAAGCGCGCAAGGCCGCGTGGTGATCGGCTACCGTGAGGCGAAATCGCACCGGCTGATCGAACTGAGCGAGTGCCCGGTGATGCTGCCGCAATTTGTCGCGCTGCTGGCCCCGCTGCGCAAGCTGCTGATCGCGCTGAGCACCACCAAGGGGCAAGGCAAGGGCAAGCATGTCCATGCTAAACTGGCGGCCGATGTCGAATTGGCGATGACCGAACAGGGCGTCGATCTGGCGATCAAGGGCCTGACGGTCGAGGGCCTGCCTGCGACCGAAGCGCTGCTCGATTTTGCGCGGCTGCATGGGCTGGCGCGGCTGGTGATCGATCAGGGCTTTGGCGCGGAAGCGGTGTGGGAGCCAGAGCCGGTGACGGTCAGCCTCGCCGGGATTTCAGTGCCGTACCCATCAGGCAGTTTCCTGCAAGCGACCGCTGACGGCGAAGCGGCGCTGGTTGCGGCGACGTGCGAATGGCTCAAGGGCGCGGGCAGTGTCGCCGATCTGTTCGCCGGGCTGGGCACCTTCGCCTTTGCCTTGGCGCAGCAAGGCAGCAAAGTGCTCGCGGTCGAGGCGGCGCGCGATCCGCATCAGGCCTGCAAAAGCGCGGCGGGCCGGGCGCAACTGCCGATCCACAGCCTGCACCGTGATTTGTTCCGCAACCCGCTGCTGCCCGATGAGCTCGACCGCTTCGCCGCCGTCGTGCTCGATCCGCCCCGCGCCGGGGCCCGCGATCAGATCGAACGGCTGGCCCTGAGCACGGTGCCGCGCGTGGTCTACCACAGCTGCAACCCCTCCAGCTGGGCGCGCGATGCCAGGATCTTGCTGGACGGCGGCTATCGCCTGAAAGAATTGCGCCCGGTCGGCCAGTTCCGCTGGTCAACGCATGTTGAGCTGGCGAGCCTGTTTGTGCGGGGAGACGCGGCGTGAAATTCTTTGTGGTGACCATGAGTCATCCCGATGGACCGGGCTGGGGCCAGCACGTGATGCCGCATGTCGAGTATCTGCAGGGTCTGATCGAAGCGGACAAGTTGCGCGCATCTGGCCCGGTTGTCGGCGGGACTTTGCGGGCGGGGCTGCTGCTGTTCACGGTTGAAAGCCGCGCCGAACTCGATGCGCTGATTGCCGCCGATCCGTTTGCGATCGAGGGCCTGATAGCAGAACTGACCGTGACCGAGTGGAACCCGCTGTTCGGCGCCTTTGCGGGCGAGGCAGCGGCTTATTCGGCCAGTTAGAACCCATTCCCCGTTCGTGGCGAGGAGGGACAGAGCACATGCGAAGGCCCGTCTCGAACCACCACCCGCAGCGCTTGGTCCTTCGAGACGCCCCTTCGCAAGAGCTCAGTGGCTCCTCAGGACGAACGGAAGTTGGCTGGATGGCTTTTAAACCGCCACCTCACGCCATTCGCCCGGCGCCAGCCCATCGACCGACCACTCGCCAATCCCCCAGCGCACCAACCGCAACGTCGGGTAACCCACCGCCGCGGTCATCCGCCGCACTTGCCGGTTCTTGCCTTCGCGCAGGGTTAGCTTGATCCAGCTATCGGGGACCGACTGCCGCACCCGGATCGGCGGATCGCGCGGCCAAAGCTCAGGCGCAGGGACCGCCTCACCCCCGGCGGGGCGGGTCAGGCCGTCCTTCAGCTGCACCCCGTGCCGCAGCGCTGCCAAGGCCGCCTCATCCGGCACGCCTTCGACTTGCACCAGGTAAGTCTTGGGCAGCTTGAACTTGGGATCAGCGATCCGCGCCTGCATCTGGCCGTCGTCGGTCAGCAGCAACAGCCCCTCGCTGTCCGTATCGAGCCGCCCGGCCGGGTAGACCCCCGGCACCTTCACGAACGGCGCCAGCGTGGGCTTGCCCGAGCCATCATCGCTGAACTGGCACAGCACGCCATAGGGTTTGTTGAACAGGATCAGGCGGGACATGTCGTCATGAATAAGGAGCGGCGGCTGCGAAATCAAACCATGGATATAAAATCACTTGCGGCGGAATCCGCGTGATATACCCTTGGTATCATGAAGTGGCCCATCAGCATTTATCTGACAGCAGCTATTGCGGCAGCGAGTTCGAGCCCGGTGAGTTCCGCCCGGGTCAAGTTGGAGCCGGCGAAGCCAGGCTACTATTGCTCGGTGGGTAAGGCGAACGATGATGTGACATGGGGGGACGCAACGCTTGACGCCGCCGGGATAGTTCAGGAATCGGACTGGACTTGGGGAACCCGGAGCTTCGGAGACCCTTTTCAGCTGTTGATTCTAGGTGGCAGGGTTTCCAAAGACAATCGCGTTGCCGACAATGGCACTGCTTTTTTAAAGTGGAATCTGACATCTGACGCAAGAAGGTCTCCGCCGAAGCGCTTGGTCCAACTGACATCGAGTTCACAGCAGGGCTTCATTTGGAGTGGTTTCGGAACAGGGCAATTCGAGAAGTCCTGGACCCCAACGCTGATGATCTATTGGCCGGACTTGCTGGCCTTCGCCAAATCAGCTCCAGCGCTCAATTTCTATCTGCTTGACGATAAACATGGCTTCATCGAAGGCCAGTCGCTCGACCGGGAAGTGTTCCTGAAGGCTGACGTTCAGATCAATGCGATGCTGACTGCTCTCAACGCAAAGGTCGCGAAATTCCAAAGCGAGTGCGATAAGGTGGATGACATCATAAACCGCGATATCATTATCTAAGGCTACCCCCCCAAACGCAAATGGGGCCGACATTGCTGTCAGCCCCAAGCACACCTGCATTGCAACCGCATGATTTTGGGCGATCGCCTTTCCCGGGTTTGCTTTTGCTTGCTTTGCCGTCTCCTTGCGGATCGGGTTGCGGCCTGCTCGGCTTGTCCGGTGGCTCGTGAGAGCCGGCTTTCATCACCCGGCCACCTTGCCGGTGTCCGGTCCCGTCAGGCGGTCGGCTCGGGTCTTGCGACCTTTGCTTTCCACCTGGCGGTTCCGTGACCGCTTTGATGCTTTGTCGTTCCAGCTGCTGGTTCCACTTCGCCGAAGCTCCGCTTCTCCAACTGCTTTCCCGACCGCCGTCAAAGCGACCTGCTGACTGCGCGCCTTTCGCTGCATCTGCGGTTCGCCAGATTCAGACCGAAGTCATCCTGAGGCGTGTTTTCCGACACTGCTGCGGACATCGCTGCCAGATCTCGACTTACGTTTTCCCTTTCAGTTTCAGCTGTTTCCAGCCTCATCTTCAAGTTCGGTGTCACCGTCTCGACAAGCCAAAGCTGCGCCCGCAAAGTGAGTCGCGCAAGCAGAAAATGAGTCACTTATCCACAATCCATCACTTTGACGGTGGATAACTGCTCAGCTGCGGTGGACAGAGTTTTTGAGGCTACGGCCGATCCCGCTGCGCCAGCAACCGCAATCGGAGGGCATTCAATTTAATGAACCCGGCAGCGTCCTTCTGGTCGTAAGCCCCGGCATCGTCCTCAAAGGTCACGTGCCGTTCGGAATACAGCGAATTGGGCGATTTGCGCCCGACCACGCTGGCCATGCCCTTGTACAGCTTCAGCCGCACGGTGCCGCTGACCTTCTCCTGGCTCAGGTCGATCGCCGCCTGCAGCATCTCACGCTCGGGCGCGAACCAGAAGCCGTTGTAGACCAGCTCGGCATATTTCGGCATCAGCTCGTCCTTGAGGTGCGCTGCGCCGCGATCGAGCGTGATTGATTCGATCCCGCGGTGCGCGCGGGCGTAGATCTCGCCACCGGGCGTTTCATACATCCCGCGACTCTTCATGCCCACGAAGCGGTTCTCGACCAGATCGAGCCGCCCGATCCCGTGGCGCTGGCCCAGGGTGTTGAGTTCGGTCAGCAAGGTGGCGGGGCTCATCGCGGTGCCATTGAGCGCCACGCCGTCGCCGCGTTCGAAATCGATCGTGATGTATTCGGGCATGTCGGGCGCGTCTTCGGGGTTATCGGTGCGCGAATAGACGTAGTCCGGGGTCTCGTTCCACGGGTCTTCCAGCACTTTGCCTTCGCTGCTGGTGTGCAGCAGGTTGGCGTCGGTGCTGAACGGGCTTTCGCCGCGCTTGTCCTTGGGGACCGGGATCTGGTGCGCTTCGGCCCAGCCGATCAGCGCGGTGCGGCTGGTCAGCTCCCACTCGCGCCACGGGGCGATGACTTTGATATTGGGATCGAGCGCATAGGCGGAGAGTTCAAAGCGGACCTGATCGTTGCCCTTGCCGGTCGCGCCGTGGGCAATCGCATCGGCCCCGGTCTCATGCGCGATCTCGACTAGCCGCTTGGAAATCAAGGGCCGCGCGATCGAGGTGCCGAGCAAATAGTCGCCCTCATAGCGGGCATTGGCGCGCATCATCGGGAAGACGAAATCGCGGACGAATTCCTCGCGCAAGTCGTCGATGTAGATGTTCTCGTCGGCCAGACCCATCAGCTTGGCCTTGGCCCGCGCCGGTTCCAGCTCTTCGCCCTGGCCCAGATCGGCGGTGAAAGTCACCACCTCGCAGCCATAAGTGACCTGCAGCCACTTGAGGATGACCGAGGTATCGAGCCCGCCCGAATAGGCGAGGACGACTTTCTTGATGCCGCTAAGCTGAGGATTGGACATGGCTGGTTTTCCGCTGATCTGGCGTTAAGTTGACCCGCGCGCCCCTAAGCCATGGGG
>JANNYT010000079.1:0-19425 GCA_031410255.1 Novosphingobium sp.
AACCAGCGCGACTGCCCAGCTTATACACGCGGCAGGTTAACAATCTTGCGCCGATTTGCCGCTGACTTACTTTGACACAGCGCGCGCTTGCCGCCAGCAATGGAGCATGGATTGGCAGGCAGAAAACGGCGACGATTCGCAGCGGCGTGATGGCGGATTGATCCCCGGTGGGGATGGAATCCCAGCCTTTTCGCTGACCGCGCCGCAGCCTTCGGCACTGCCACTGCTGATTGCGGTGCCGCATGCCGGGCGCGCTTACCCTGGCATCTTGCTCGAACGGATGCGCAACCCCGGGTTTGCCGCGCTCAAACTGGAAGATCGCTATGCTGATCGGCTGGCGGTTCACATCGCGCGCGAAACCGGGGCAGCCCTGCTGATTGCCCATGCACCGCGCGCGATGATTGACCTCAACCGTGCGACCGACGATGTCGATTGGGATATGTTCGCGCGCGGCCGGCCTGACAGCGTCGGCAGCTTTACGCCCGGAATGCGGGTGCGCAGCGGTCTTGGGCTGATCCCGCGGCGTTTGCCCGGACTGGGGGAGCTATGGAAGCGCCGCCATGACGAGGAAGACCTCGCCGCGCGAATCGATTCGATTCACGCGCCTTATCACGCATGCTTGGCCGAAACGCTGGAGGGCCTGCGTGACCGGTGGGGCGCGGCCCTGCTGCTCGATCTGCACTCGATGCCTCCGCTGGGCTATCGCGGCGGCCAGCCAGCGCCTGAATTCGTGCTGGGTGACCGGTTCGGCGCAGCATGCGATGGCCGCCTGGTGGGCACCACGTTCAGTTATTTTGCCGAGATGCGGCGCGGCGCGGCGCACAACCGCCCCTATGCCGGGGGCTACGTGCTCGAACGCCATGCCGATCCTGCCGCCGGATTGCACGCCTTGCAGCTGGAAGTGGACCGGTCGAGCTATCTTGACGCGCGGCTGGTTGAACCGGGGGCGGGCATTGCCGAAATGGTTGACCTGCTGACCGGACTGGTCCGCCGCCTCGCCGGGGAAGTGGCTGAACTGGGCCAGTTGCGCAGTACCGGCAGTTGGGCCAACGCCGCAGAATAACGCCACAAAAAAACCACCCCGTGCAAATGCACGAGGTGGCCAAGGTTCAGGGAGGAGGTGCACAGAGTGCACCAAGTCTCACCGAGCCATGAGGGTAGCAACGGCAAGACAATCGTTAAGATAGGCCGCAAGCCCACGCCTTGCAAGAGCCTGTTGCAATGTAACGCAAAACTGGCGCGGTTCCGGGGTTTCCGGAACCGCGCCAGCGCAAATTTCAGGCGATTGGATCAGACGGTAAGCGAGGGAATCGGGCCCTTGCCCTGCTGAACCTGCCGCGCAAACACTTCGCTCATGTGCTCAAGCGAGAACAGGTGCGCAAAGATCAGCGCCAGCATGCCGTTCTGGTTCATCGTGCGCAGCACGTCGCCGCGCAATTCGCGCAGCTTTTCCTGATCGACCATCTTGAAGCCGCGATAGATGAACGGGGTTTCGTTGCCTTGTTGCTGGATCGAAACTTCGCCGTCCATCAGCAAGTCATGCTTCATCAGCTCTTCAACGAACGAGCTGGTGCGGAAGCCGGCTTCTTCAAAGTTGCGGCAGAAGTCGAGCGTGGCCTGGCAGGTTTCGCTCGGCTCGCCATTTTCAAACAACGGGGTGCCGTCCGGAAATTCACCGAGCAGGTCGCTGGTCGGGTCAAAGCACAGTGACAGCTCGTCGCTTTCGGGAGTGAGCTTGGCCAGCATGAACGGGTAACGGCGCGCATAGGCCGGCATATAAGCGGGCTCGGTTGGCTTGCCGTCTGCATCGAAAAAGGTGTTAACGCCTTCGTTCAAGCCCATCAGCACCAGCGGCACCGGCTGTTCGGCGATCGAGAAGACAATCGGGAAATTGCGCGAAGCATGGACGAACTCTTCCGCGGTCAGCGGGATGGCGTGCTGATCGACCATCCAGGCGGCGGCATCGGTCGATCTGCTGCTCCAGGTACCGTGATCGCGCGTATTAAGCGGCATCAAGTCCTTGTAGAACATCGGCAGATTAGTGGCTTGAGGCGCGCTGGCCATGGGGAACTCTCCGGTTTAGAATAGTGTATTTGCCGGATGGCGCCCGGCGCGAAACCGCGCCTTTAGGCGCTGCCGCTGCCGGGCGCAAGCGGGAGCAGTTTACCGGGGTTGAGCAGGCCCTGCGGATCGAGCGCGAGCTTGACCCGGCGCAGCAAATCGAGCGCTACCGGATCACCTAATCGGGCCAGTTCATCGCGCTTCATCTGGCCGATCCCGTGCTCGGCCGAGATCGATCCGTGCCACTGCGTCACCAGATCATGCACCGCGCGGCTGACTTCTTTGCCCGGGCCGACCTCCCACTCCCCGCGCACCGCGCCGGGCGGGGCGGTGACGTGGAAATGTACGTTGCCGTCACCCAGGTGACCAAACGCGAAGGCGCCGGTGCCGGGCCAGTCGTGCTCGATCTGCGGTACGGCCGTGGCGATGAAGTAGGCCATTTGTGCCACCGGAACCGAAATGTCGTGCTGCACCGCGGCACCTTTGGCGCGCAAGGCGGAAGAGATTGAATCGCGCAGGGTCCAGAACGCCTCGGCCTGCGTATCCGATGCAGCGATGGCGGCATCGGCAATTGTACCGTCGGCCAGCGCACTGCTCAACACCGCCTCGGCCATGGCGGTCAGATCTTCGGCCGGATCGTCCGACACCAGTTCAATCTGCGCATGCCAGGGATGTGGTTGGGCCAACGGCGCGCGGGCCTGCGGTAGCAGCGTCAACACTGCATCGAGGCAGTTCTGCGGGAGGACTTCGAATGCTTCGAGGCGGGCTCCGGCGGCGGACTGGCAGAGCAGCAGCAGCGAGCGCGCAGCGGTGATCGTCGCCAATCCGGCCCAGATCACGAGTCGCTGGACAATCTGCGGCTCGAGCTTGAGCGTCGCGGCGGTGACGATCCCCAGCGTCCCTTCGGAGCCGATGAACAGCTGCTTGAGATCAAACCCGCGGTTGTCTTTCTTGAGCGGGGTGAGCGCAGTGTAGATCGAGCCGTCCGCCAGCACCGCTTCCAGTCCCAGCACTTGCGCCCGCATCGATCCGTGGCGCAGCACTTGCGTGCCGCCAGCATTGGTGGCGATCAGTCCGCCGACCGTGGCCGAACCTTTGCCGCCCAAGGTCAGCGGAAAGCGCAGGTCTGCCGCCTCGGCCGCATCGTGCAGCGTTTGCAGCACTACGCCAGCGCCGCAGGTTACTTGCCGCGCGGTCACATCGACCGCGCTAATTTCTTTCAGCCGCCGCAGTGAGAGCAGCAATTGCGCGCCGCTGGCGTCGGGCGTCGCTCCGCCGGACATCCCGCTGTTGCCGCCTTGCGGAACCAGTGCGACGCCGTGAGCCGCGCACAATTTGACCAGTGCGGCGACTTGCGCAGTGTCTGCCGGTGATGCCAGTCCGCAAGCCAGTCCGGTGTAACGCCCGCGCCAGTCCGTCAGCCACGGCGTAACCAGCTCGGCATCCTGCGTAAACCCACGCGGGCCAAGCAGCGCGGCTGCGGCGGTGAGAAAGGATTGGTCGGCCGGCATCGTAGGGGCGCTATGGCACAGGCAAGTGGGTGTGGGCCAGTGCGCGCGGCAGCTTGTATCGCGGCGCAATCGGGTTAAGCGGTGGTTCAACGACGGGGGCCAATTAACAGCGCAATGAATCCGGCGATGCAAATCCTTGCGCCCATAGCGCTGTTGCTGCCTGCTATTACGGCGGTTGAGGCCCCGCGTGAGCCTAGCTTGCCGACCCCGCCGATGAGCGGGCCGATGAGCCGGCCGATCGATGCTCCGGTGGCGGAGCAGGTCAGCGTTCAGCAGCGGGTCACCATCCGGATCAATGCCCGGCCCGCGCCGATGCCGCTTGAACCGGCGATGTTTGACAGTGAAGCCGACCGCGGCCGTGAGCCGCCGTTCGTAGAACGCAAGATCGGAAAATGCCTGCCGATCAACGCGATTGAAGGCGTCCAGCCGGTGGCCGATAATCGCTTGCTGCTGATCTTGCGGGATCAGCGGATGGTCACCGCGCAGCTTGAAAAAGGCTGCCAATCGCGTGAATTTTACTCGGGCTTTATCGTCAAGCGCAATGCCGACGGCCAGATCTGCGTCAAGCGCGATGCCTTGCTGTCGCGCAGCGGGACGAGCTGCCAGGTAGTGGCGCTGCGGCAACTGGTGCCCGCGGGCAACTGATCGCCGCGCGCGGTAGTCGATGCCAAAGCCGCGATTTCCTTGACTCTGACGCGGCTTTGGGCCTAGGGCGCGCGGGCCCGTTTAGTGCCCGCCAAGTGCGTGGCCCCGGCGGTTCCCGCGTTCCTCATATCATCGAAGAAGCCTATGAAATTCGCCGATCTCGGCCTCTCAGACGAATTGCTCGCCGCTGTAGCCACCAAGGGGTACGATACGCCAACGCCGATCCAGGCGCAGGCGATCCCCAGCGTGTTGATGATGCGCGATTTGATTGCCATCGCCCAGACCGGCACCGGCAAGACCGCCAGCTTCGTGCTGCCGATGATCGATATCCTGTCGCATGGCCGCCGCCGCGCGCTGATGCCGCGCAGCCTGATCCTTGAACCGACTCGCGAACTGGCCGCCCAGGTGGCCGAAGAATTCCGGCTTTACGGGGTCAACCACGATCTCAAGATGGCGCTGCTGATTGGCGGCGTGCAGATGGGCGATCAGGTCAAGGCGCTGAAAGACGGCGTCGACGTGCTGATCGCCACGCCGGGTCGGTTGATGGACTTGTTTGAGCGCGGCAAGATCCTGCTGACCGGCTGCGATCTGCTGGTGATCGATGAAGCGGACCGCATGCTCGACATGGGCTTCATCCCCGATATCGAGACGATCTGTTCCAAGCTTCCGGCGCAGCGTCAGACGCTGCTGTTCAGCGCGACCATGCCGCCGCCGATCAAGAAGCTGGCTGACAAATTCCTCAGCAATCCCAAATATATCGAAGTCGCCCGGCCGGCATCGGCCAACATCAACATCGTGCAGCATAAGGTCATGGTCAGCTCGTCGCGGGCCAAACGCGAAGTGTTGATCGAATTGCTGCGGACCGACAATGTCTCAACCGCGATGATCTTTTGCAACCGCAAGACCACCGTGCGTGATCTGGCTAAGGCGCTCAAGCAAAAGGGCTTCTCGGCTGGCGAAATCCATGGTGACATGGACCAGTCCGCCCGGATTGCCGAGTTGGACCGGTTCAAGACCGGGGTGGTCAACATCCTGTGTTGCTCGGATGTTGCCGCGCGCGGGATCGACGTCAAAGGCGTCAGCCACGTCTTCAACTATGACACGCCGTGGCATCCCGATGACTATGTCCACCGGATCGGCCGCACTGGCCGCGCCGGAGCTACTGGCCGCGCCTTCACTTTGGTTGCGCCGGAAGACGCCGAAGCGATTGCCAATGTCGAAAAGCTGACCGGCATGAAGATTCCGGTTTACGAATTGGCTGGCGGCAGCGCGGCGGCGAAAGCCGAACGTCCGGCCCGCGCCGAAGTCGACGAAGCCGCCGAAGCCCCCAAGCGCGAAGGCAGAAGCCGCCGCGCCGCGGGCAAGCCGCGCCAAGAACGGCCTGTCCGAGAAGAGCGGCCTGTTCGTGAAGAGCGTGCCGAGCGTCCCGAAGCGGAACCTCAGACTGAGATGAAACCCAAGGCCGAAGCAGAGCCGCGCGCCGAAGCTAAGCCTAAAGCCGAAGCTAAGCCGCGCGCCGAAGCCAAGCCGCGCCATGCGGACAAGACTGGCGACGATGACGGCGTGTGGAACGGTCCAGTGCCAAGTTTCCTGGGCGTTTCGGCGCTCTAGCAGGTTGCCTCTGAGGGGAGGCTGGTTTAGTCTCGCCATGGCGGGATAATGCGGTTTCCCGGTAAGGCTTCGGCCCAAATACCGCGTACCTCTAAATTGGAGGACGCGCATGCCTGTACCCATTTCCGAATTTCCCGAACCCGCTGCTTCAGCAATCTCGCGGCGCGCGATGGTATTGTCAGGCTTGGCCGCTTCGCTGCTAAGCGCCTGTGCAGCGCCGCGCCGCGCGCAGCCGGTCGTGCTGTTCATCTGCCAATTCGGCACCGCCAAAAGCGCGATCGCGCGCGAGCTGTTCCGGCGGCGTATTGCGCAGCGTCAGCTGGCCATTACCGCGTTTTCGCGCGGCCTGACGATCGAAGATCACATGACCCCGGCCTTGCGCGCGAGCCTCGCCGCCGACGGGATCAATCCAGAGGTCGAGCGTGCGCAGGTGCTGCAAACGCGCGATTGGCAACGCGCGACGGTGGTGGTTGCTTTCAACCCGCTGCCCGCAGCAGTGCCGCGCGCCAAGGTCCGCGACTGGACCGACCTGCCTTCAATCACTGATGATTATGCGCACACCCGCGCGTTGCTCGACCAGCGGCTGGAAGCGTTGCTGGATGAATTGGTTAGAGCGGCTTAGTCCGCCAGCTTCACAAAGCTGTCGATCACGCGCTTGGCTCCGGCGCTCTCAAACTCGATCTCCAGCTTGTTGCCTTCTTGTCCGGTAACGGTGCCGTAGCCGAACTTTTCGTGGAACACCCGGGCGCCAAGGGCCACGTCGCCACGCGGTTTGGCGGCGAAGCTGGCGGCGGAGCGGGTCGATTCGGCGATCCGGCGCGGGGCGGGGTCAAAGGTTCCGGCCGCAGCGCGCTGCCAGCCAGGGCCGCGCGTCATGGTCCGGCTGGGCTGCGCATTGGCGACATGCGCGAACGGGTCAGAATGTTCGGAGAATTGCGCGCGCCACAGCGATGCGCCGCCACTCATAGTGTTTTCCTGTTCGATGTTCGCCACCGGCAAATCGCTGACGAAGCGGCTGGGGATCGAACTGGTCCACTGGCCGTAAATCCGCCGGTTGGCCGCGTGCAGGATCGTGCAGCGCCGCCGGGCGCGGGTGATCGCGACGTAAGCCAGGCGCCGCTCTTCCTCCAGCGAGGCCAGCCCGCCTTCGTCCATTGCCCGCTGGGACGGGAACACGCCTTCTTCCCAGCCGACCAAATAGACGTAGTCAAATTCCAGCCCCTTGGCCGCGTGGATCGTCATGATCGTCAGCTTCTCGGCATCGTCAGCCTTGTCGTTGTCCATCACCAGGCTGACATGCTCAAGAAAATCGCCCAGCGTCTCGTATTCTTCGAGCGCGCGGGTCAGTTCGGTCAGGTTCTCCAGCCGTCCGGTGCTTTCGGCGCTGCGTTCAGCTTGCAACGCATCGGTATAGCCGCTTTCGTCCAGCACGATCCGCGCCAGTTCAGCCGGTGAGAGCGTTGCCGCTGCATCACGCCAACGCGCGAAATTGCGCATCAAGTTGAGCAGCGTGCCGCGCGCGCGCGCGGGCAATTCATCGCTGTCGACGATTTCGGCCGAGGCGAGCGCCAGCGGCACATTGCGCGCGCGGGCGTGGCGGTGGATCTTCTCCAGCGTCTTGTCGCCCAGGCCGCGTTTAGGGGTGTTGTAGATCCGCTCAAACGCCAGATCGTCGCTGGGCTGCGCGATCAGCCGCAGGTAAGCCAGCGCATCGCGCACTTCGGCGCGCTCGTAAAAGCGAAAGCCGCCGACAATCTTGTAATTGAGCCCGATTGCGATGAACCGGTCCTCAAATTCGCGGGTCTGGAATTGCGCACGGACCAGGATCGCGATCTGTGACAGCGAGGCGCCTTCGCGCTCCAGCCGCTCGGCCTCTTCTCCCACGCGGCGAGCTTCCTCGGGGCCGTCCCACACGCCGATCACGCGGACTTTGTCGCCGCCATTGGCCTGCGTCCACAGCGTCTTGCCAAGCCGCTGCGAATTGGCGTCGATCAAGCCCGATGCGGCGGCGAGAATATCGGGGGTGGAGCGATAATTCTGCTCCAGCTTGACTACCTTGGCACCAGGAAAATCCTTTTCAAAGCGAAGGATATTGGCAACTTCTGCGCCGCGCCATGAATAGATCGACTGGTCGTCGTCACCGACCACGCAGATGTTCTTGTGGCCCTGCGCCAGCAGCCGGAGCCACAGGTACTGGACTTGGTTGGTGTCCTGATATTCGTCGACCAGAATGTATTTGAAGCGCTGCTGATAGCTTTCCAGCACATCGCGGTGGCTGCGCAGGATCACCAGCATGTGCAGCAATAGATCACCAAAATCGCAAGCGTTGAGCGCCTTCAGCCGGGCTTGGTAGAGCCGGTAGAACTTCTGCCCCTGGCCATTGGCATAGGCCTCGCTATCGCCCGCGCTCAGTTCTTCGGGGCCGAGTCCTTTGTTCTTCCAGCGATCGATACACTGCGCCAGCAACTTGGCCGGCCAGCGCTTGTCATCCACGCCCTCGGCCTGAATCAGCTGCTTGAGCACGCGCAACTGATCGTCGGTGTCGATGATTGTATAGTTGGATTGAAGCCCGACCAGTTCAGCATGGCGGCGCAGCAGCTTGGCCGCGATCGAGTGGAACGTGCCAAGCCACGGCAGCCCCTCCGCACCGGGGCCGAGCAACTGGGCGACCCGCTCTTTCATCTCACGCGCGGCGCGGTTGGTGAAGGTGACGCACAGGATCTCGCTCGGCCAGGCGCGGCGGGTGCGGATGATATGCGCCAGCCGCGCGGTCAACGCCGCAGTCTTGCCAGTGCCCGCCCCGGCCAGCATCAGCACCGGGCCTTCTGTCGCTAGCACAGCTTCGCGCTGCGGCGCGTTCAGGCCAGCGAGCAGCGGATCGGACAGGGATTCGGAAGTTGGTTGCACAAGCGAACAGTTAGGGAACGCGGCCACTAAGCGCAAGCCTGTGCCAACGCATCGGAACCGATAAGGGCGCCAGACGTTTAGCTAGGGTAATCTAAAAATTACGGGCCACGGCACATGATGTCGCCCGCTATCTGCGAAGGATCAAACCATGAGAGAGCTTATTGTCGCTGCTGCCATTGCGGCACTGGCCGTCAGTCCCGCGCTGGCCAAACCGGTGAAACATGCCAAAGCGCGGCACACTGTTTCAGCCCGCGCGCATGCCGATAATGGTTGCGCCGCCAACGCTCAGGGAACCGCCAACGCCTATGGTTGCAACGCCGTTTCGACCGTGACTGAGCGTGATTCGCGCGGCCGGGCCACCAAGGTCACCGTTGATGGCCGCGAGTACGTGGTCTGCACTGCGATGATCATGGACAGCTGCATCAACCCGCGTCAGGCAGGGCTCAACTTCGGCAACGTCCCGCTCGATACTTGGCCGGGTCGCGCCGCCAGCGAAATGCACTAATCAGTTCGGGCTAGCCCTGGGGTCGCACAGGGCTTTGCTAGCAGCCGCCGTCCATGCTTTGCATGGGCGGCGGATTGCGTTTGCGGGTTGCCCGCTTGACAGCAGCGCCATGATGGCGAACCCAGCGCGGCATGATTCAACCGCTGCGCGCCAATGCTCGTGTTCTGACCGCCTCGCTGGTGGGAACCGCGGTCGAATTCTTCGATTTCTACGTCTTCGCCACCGCCACCGCGCTGGTGTTCGGGCAATTGTTTTTCCCCGGCAGCAGCGCGCAGGCGCAGGGCGTGAAAGCGTTCATGGTGTTTGGTCTTGCCTTCATCGCACGGCCAATCGGTGCAATCGCCTTTGGCCATTTCGGTGACAAGGTCGGGCGCAAGGCCACGCTCGTTGCGTCGTTGCTGCTGATGGGGGCGTCGACCGTCGCGATCGCCTTTTTGCCGGGCTATGCCAGCGCCGGGTTCCTCGCCCCGGTGATGCTGTGCGTGTTGCGCTTTGGCCAAGGGTTCGGGCTGGGCGGCGAATGGGGCGGAGCAGCGCTGCTCGCGGTGGAGAACGCGCCCAAGGGCTGGGAGAACCGGTTTGGCGCGGCCCCGCAATTGGGCGCACCGCTGGGTTTTCTGTTCGCCAACGGGCTGTTCCTGCTGCTGGGGCTGTGGCTAAGCGAGGCACAATTTCTCAGCTGGGGCTGGCGTATTCCGTTTCTGGCCAGCGCGGTACTGGTCGTGATCGGGCTATGGGTGCGGCTGAATTTGACCGAGACCCCGGCGTTCCGTGCTGCGCTGGACCAAGCGCCGCCGCCTGCAGTGCCGCTGGGGGTGCTACTACGGCACCATTGGCGTGCGGTGCTGGCGGGCGCTGCCGGAGTGATCGCTTGCTTCGCGCTGTTCTATTTGTCGACGGCGTTCGCGCTCGATCTAGGGACCAAAGCGCTGGGCTATGGCCGCGAGCATTTCCTGATTTTGCAGCTGGGTGCCAACTGCTTTCTCGCGATTGGGATCGTGCTTGCAGCATATTGGTCTGACCGGAGCTCGGCCCGCCGGGTGATGTTGCTGGGCGCGCTGGGCACCGCCGCAGTGGGTTTGCTGTTTGCGGCCGGGCTGTCCTCTGGATCAAGCCTGCTGGTCTTCGCCACGCTCTCACTCGCGCTGTTCACGATGGGGTTCGTCTATGGCCCGCTGGGCGGCTGGCTGGCCACGCTATATCCGGTGCCGGTGCGCTATTCCGGGGTTTCGGTGGCGTTTAATGCGGGCGGGATCATTGGCGGCGCAGTTACCCCGCTGCTGGCCAAGCAATTGGTCAACGCCGGGCTGGGCGACTATTACGGCCTGCTGCTGGTCGGTGCCGGGGCGCTGACGCTGGTCGGGGTGTTTACTGCCCAGCCAGCGCGCGCAGGTTAAGATCAGGCCGGGGGCGGAGCGGCGGCAGCCGCCGACGGCGTATCGGACACCACGCCCCACGCTTCCTTGAACACCCCGGCTTCATCGCGTTTCCAGCCGACCACCCAGTTGCCGACCTCGGTCTTGGCCCGCTTGGTCGCGGGGTCGGTATAGGTATAGCTGTACGTCGCGCGCCACACCGCCAGATCGCCAGACTTGGCGACATCCACCACTGCGTCACTGACCGAGAACTGCATTGCCGGATCGGCCACCTGTTCCTTGGTAATCTTTCGGTCGGCTTCCTGCCCGTTCACATTTGGCGTTCCGTGGTACATCCCGACGAAATCAGCGGCGTCCCACGAGACTGCCTTGTCGGCGTCGCGCGACGCAAATGCCGCGACCATCGCAGTCATATTGGCTTTCACTTCGTCACCGGCCTTAGCCGCGTCGGCGTCCTTGTTGCCGTGACACCCCGCTACCAGAGCGAATGCGGCGACTGCTACGGAAAGCTTGGATCTGTGTGTTGCAAGCATGGTGGTACCCATCCCAAACCGCGACCTAACCCAAAGCTGCGCTTGTTTGGGAGCGCGGTCAAGCGGGAGCAATCAGTCGGGCTGCGCGAGCCGAAACAGCGTAATCCGTGCCTTGCCGACTTTGCGTTCGGCGACCGGTTCCAAGCCCTTGATTTCGGGCGTTTCGGTTATCGCGGTTTCCAGGCTGACCCAGGTGGCGGGGCCGATCCAGCCAAGCCGGGTCAGCTTGTCGAGCGCCACTTCGCCCGCGCCCGAATTGTATGGCGGATCGAGCAGCAACAGATCAATCGGTGCTTTGGCCGGGCCCAGCGCCATCACCGATGCCGTGCGCACATCGCTGCTGGATTGCGCATCAAGACTGGCCAGGTTGGTCCGCAGTGCCCTTACGGCGGCAGCATCCGTTTCGACAAAGATGCAGCTCGCTGCGCCGCGCGACAGGGCTTCGATCCCCAGCGCTCCCGATCCCGCGAACAAATCGGCCACGCTCAGGCCTTCAAAGGTGCCGAGCCGGCTGACCAGCATCGAAAACAGCGTTTCGCGGGTGCGATCAGAGGTTGGGCGGGTCGTCTCCCCCGCCGGGGCGACGAGCTTGCGCGCGCGCCACTTACCAGCAACGATCCTCATTTACGACTGGCCCGGACCCGGTCGCGCGCGTGGTCTTGTGGGCTTTTGACTTCGATCTTGCTGCCTGGGATCTTTAGCGTGGCGATGAACCGTTCGACTTCGGCTGCTTTAAGCTCAACCGCCATGCCGCGCGGCAGATCGAGGAGCCGGAACGGGCCATAGGCGGTGCGGATCAGGCGGCTGACTTCCAGTCCGAGATATTCCAGCACGCGCCGCACTTCGCGGTTTTTGCCCTCGGTAATGGTCATTTCGATCCAGCGGTTACGCCCGGTGCTACGCTCGATATTGGCGTTGATATTGCCATAGCGCATCCCCTCGATCTCGATCCCCTCGGCCAGACCTTCCAGCTCGGCCTGAGTAATATCACCGAACGTGCGCGCGCGGTACGTGCGTGGGACGCCCGAGCTGGGCAGCTCCATCGCGCGCTTCAGCCCGCCATCATTGGTCAGCAGCAGCAGCCCTTCAGTGTTGAAATCCAGCCGCCCGACTGGCATCACTCGCCCGGCGCCTTCGGGCATGGCATTGCGCAGCGCGGTGTAGATGGTCGGCCGTCCAGCGGGATCGCGCTCGGCGGTGATCAAGCCGGGGGGCTTGTTGAAGGCATAGAGCTTGGCCGCTTCGGCGGCTTTTACTAGGTTGCCGTCAACGGTCACCCCGCGCAGGCTGGTCAGCACGGTGTTGGGGGTGGTCAGCACCACATCGCCCAGCTTGACGCGGCCATCGGCGATCATGCGCTCAACCTCGCGGCGGCTGGCAATGCCGGCGCGGGCGAGCAATTTGGCGATGCGGTCGCCGGCGCGTTCGCCGGTCTTGGGGCCGCTATTGGCGCCAATACCGTCTGGTGGAGCAATGGTCATGCGCGGCCCTTACGCCAGCAGCCGCGCCGCGTCACCCCTCTGCGATGGCCATCTGTTCGGCGCAGATATCCTGAAAGCGCCGGATCCCGCCCTCCAGCGTGCCAAGCGTCAGGTGCGGCAGGCTGCCAGTCGTGAGGCCTTGCTGGCCCAGCGCGGCGGCGCGGAAGTCTTCGCTGCCGAACACACCGCCGTCGAGCAAGTCCCAGCTGCGCTGCCAGTGATCGCGGGCCTGATCGTTCATCGGTTCTTCGGGGATCAGCATGAAATCCTCAACCAACGTACGATTGTGGGCTTGCGGCCAGACCGTCATCACGTTGATATAATCGGGGCTGACCACCAGCACGGTGGCCGGGAACAGCTGATAGGCGAAGGTGCCGACCCGGCGCAGTGCCGCCATGTCGGTGAAATCGACCCCGCCCAGTTCTTCGGCGCGGCAGACCAGGCTGCGCTGATGCGGGCCGATCACATCGCCGGTGGAAACGCCATCGCGGAAGAACGGCCCGATGGTGCCCGAATGCAGCCGGGTGACGTGATAGCTTTCCAGGAACGCATCCATGATCAGCTTCCAGTTGCCGGCAACGTCATGCGTGTTGCGGCGGAACAGGTGCAGGTCGGCCATGGCGAAGGCGTCGAAATCTTCGCCCAATTGCTCGGCCAGCGTGAAGTCGGCGCCAGCCTGCGGGGCGAACCAGATCAGCCCGCCTGCCTCATAACTGGGCAATTCAGCCAGCGTGAAATCCGCTTTGTCGAGCCCCGGAAAGGCATCGGGGCGGGGCAGCGCGAGCAGCCGCCCGTCGGTGGCATAGGTCCAGGCGTGGTAGGGACAAGTGAACCGCTTGCCGCAGTGCACTTCGCCGCCCTCGATCAGCCTAGTGCCGCGGTGACGGCAGACGTTCATGAACACGTGGACTTTGCCATCACCATCGCGGCTGATCAGCAGCGGCTGGCCGCTGGCATCGTGCGGGACCGCCATGTTGGCTGATGGCACCAGTACTGATGGGCACAGCACTTGCGGCGCCCGGTCAAACAGCAACGCCTTCTCGCGGCTCCAATAGCCCGGATCGGTATAGATCGAGGCTGGCACCGTGGTGATGCCCAGGTTGGAACGCGCCTGTCCGGCGGCGATTTGCTCGGCCAAGGCAAGCTGCCCCGGCGTGGGCGTGGTGCCCGGCAAAGTGCTGATGCTGTCCATAAGGGCTAGGCATAAAGCATTTCCCCGCTAGTTTCGCGCACAAATCAACCAGAGGGTTCCATGGCCAGCAGCGCACCACCGACCGAACGGCCCAAGGGCCTCAAACTGCTGGCGGCGGCGCTGGCCAATCGCAAGGCCGGGACGATGCTGGGGCTGGGGTTTGCCTCGGGCCTGCCGTTCGCGTTGCTGGTGGGTACGCTCAATGCCTGGCTGGGCGAGGTCGGGGTCGCCTTGGCCACGATTGGCGTGCTGTCATGGATTGGGCTGGCCTATTCGTTCAAATTCCTGTGGTCGCCGATTGTGGACCGGGTGAAGCTGCCGGGGCTGGAGCGGATGGGGCGCCGCAAGAGCTGGATCCTGCTGTGTCAGGTGGTGCTGATCATCACCTTCGCCGCTTTGGCCGCGACCAATCCGGCGGACGCAATCGGGCGGTTTGCGCTGCTGGCCTTCATCGGTGCGATTGCTTCGGCGACGCAGGACATCGCGATCGACGGCTGGCGGATCGACCAGGCGGACGAAGCCGCGCCGATCGAGCTGCTCTCAGCGCTCAACCAGTTCGGCTATCGCACCGCCTCGATTGTCGGCGGGGCGGTCGCCTTGGTGCTGGCCAGCACGATGCTGTGGCCGGTGGTCTATTTGCTGATGGGCGGGGTGCTGTTGCTGGTCCTGCTCGGTGTAACGCTGCGCGCGCCTGACAGCGAACGGCCTGAGCCGGGCCGGCTGCACGGCGCCTTGTCCGAACCTGGCGCGCTGCAACCGCAGTATCGCGCGATTGCCTTGGCGATTGTCGCGGTCAGCTGGATCTGGGCGATCGGCACGATTCTACATTTCATGATCGGGATGCTGAATGGCGCCCCCGCCGCGCCCGGCGTAACCCCGCCATCGGCCGGCGATTTCACCAAGCTCTACGGCCCATGGATAATCGCCGCGACCGTGCTGGTGCCGCTGGCCGTGGCCGCGACCACCAACTGGATGACCCAGCAATCAGGCTTCGTGCTGCAGGTCGCCGATACCGGGCACCACCCGGTCCGCACCGCGATGAACCACCTCTATTCCGCGCTGGTCGCGCCGCTGGCCGAGCTTTCGGGGCGGCTGCGCTGGGGCGTGCTCAGCCTGCTCGGCTTCATCCTGACTTATGCGATCTGCTATAATATCTGGGCCAGTTTCGCTTATCCGTTCTATCTGCAGGAGATGAAGTACTCGAAGGACGAGGTCGCCTTCGCCTCGAAGATTTTCGGGATTTTCATGACCATGGCGGGGATCAGCCTGGGCGGATACCTGTTCGCGCGGCTGGGCCGGTTCCCGACGATCCTGCTCGGCGCGGTGCTGCCGCCGCTGGGCAATTTCCTCTATGCCGATCTGGCCGAGGGCGGGGCGGGGATCGACAAGTTCGCGCATTTCTTCCGGTTCGATGCGCTGGCGCTGTGGCTCCATTCGGATGAACGGATGCTGCGGTTGCTGCTGGCGATCAGTTACGAAAACGTGGTCACCGGCCTCGCGCTCACCGCCTTCGTGGCTTACGTCTCCAGCATCGTCAGCAAGCAATACGGCGCGATCCAGTATGCCTTGCTGGGCTCGCTGGTCTCGCTAGTCGGCACATTGGGACGCGGCTGGACCGGTGAGGCATTCCAGCAATATGGCTATCCGGCGGTGTTCCGTTGGACCGCGCTGACGGCGGTGGTGTCGGTGACTTTCGTGCTGCTCGAATGGGCCCGTGTGGCTTACGGAGAGCGCAAGCTCAGTCAGGAAACTCGCGGTTGAGCCGCAGCACTTCGCCCGCCAGATAAAGCGATCCGGCGATCAGCACGTCGCCTTCTGGCGGCAGTGCGGCCAGCGCGGCGGGCACATCGGGAAAGCTGCGCACTGGCAGATCTGAATGCGGCGCGAAGTCCTCGGGCCGGTGCGCGTCATGCCCTGGCGCGGGGACGACCGAAAGGCTGCGCAGCAGGTCGCGCAGCGGCGCGACGATCGCCGCCGGGTCCTTGCTGGTCAGCATGCCAGTGATGAGGTGCAGCGGTTCTCCTCCGGTGAAAAACCGAGCAATCGCCAGCCCAGCGTCGACATTGTGCCCGCCATCCAGCCACACTCGCCGTCCCGGCACCAAGGCCGTCAGCGGGCCTGCGCCCAGCAATTGCAGCCGTGCCGGCCAGCGCGCCGCACGGATGCCCGCCGCCATTGCCTCAGCCGATACCGCCACCCGGTCCTGATGCCGCAGCATCGCCACCGCCAGCGCGGCATTATCGGCTTGATGCGCCCCGGCCAGCTGAGGCAGCGGCAATCTGAGCGCGCCATGCCGGTCACGATATTCGATCTTCTCGCCAACATCGGCAAACCAATCGAGCCCGCGCAGCGCCGTCTTCGCGCCCGCCACCATCGCCTGCTCGATTACCGTGCGGGTCACCGCTGGCGGATAGGCTTGGGTCACCAGTGGCACGCCCGGCCGCGCGATCCCGGCCTTTTCGAACGCGATCCGGCTCAGCGGCTCCTGCGGCACACCCGCTTCCGGCACCAGCAGGAATGCCTCGTGATCGATCCCCAGCGAGGCGATCCCGCAGGCCGCTTGCCCGTCGAGCACATTGGTCGCATCGAACCGCCCGCCGAGGCCAACCTCGATTACGCAGGCATCAGAGGGAATGCGGTGGAAGGCGAGGAAGGTAGCCGCGGCGGTCACTTCGAAAAAGCTGGGCGCCAAGTCCTCACCCGCATCAAGCACTTCAGCCAGCAGGTCAGCCAGCAACTGGTCTTCGATCAGCTTTCCAGCGATCCTGATCCGCTCATTGTAACGCACCAGGTGCGGCTTGGTCGCGGCGTGAACGGTCAGGCCTTGTGCCTCGAGCATCGCGCGTAGGAAGGCGCAGGTGCTGCCTTTGCCATTGGTCCCGGCGACGTGAAACACCGGCGGCAACGCGCGCTGGGGGTTGCCCAGCCGGTCCAGCAGCGCGTGGATCGTCTCCAGCCCAAAGCGCCCTTGCGGCAGGCTCAGTGCGGCCAGCCGGTCAAGCTGGGCTTGGACTGCGGGCGAATCTGAGGTGGCGAAATCGCGCACGCGGTTCAGGCTGCGCGGGCCGCGCCCAGATAATCCAGCACGCGGCCCAAGGTCGCCTTCAACACGTGCCGATGCGTGACCATGTCGATCATGCCGTGTTCGAGCAGATACTCGGCGCGCTGGAACCCTTCGGGCAGTTTCTCGCGGATCGTATCGGCGATCACGCGCTGCCCGGCAAAGCCGATCAGGCAGCCTGGTTCGGCAATCTGCACGTCGCCCAGCATGGCATAGCTGGCGGTCACCCCGCCGGTGGTCGGATCGGTCAGCACCACGATGTAGGGCAGGCCCGCGCGCCGCAGTCGCTGGATCGCCACGGTGGTCTTGGGCATCTGCATCAGGCTGAGAATACCCTCCTGCATCCGCGCTCCGCCTGCTGCGGTGCAGATCACGTAAGCGCATTTTTCCTTTAGCGCTCGCTCGACCCCGGCCACGAACGCCGAGCCGACCGCCATGCCCATTGATCCGCCCATGAAGGCAAAGTCCTGCACGCCGAGCACGCATTTGTGGCCTTCAATCGAGCCCAGCGCATTGGTCAGCGCATCGGGGTGCGGATTGGCAAGCCGCGCTGCCTTCAGCCGGTCAGGATACTTTTTCGAATCGCGGAATTTGAGCGGGTCTTCCTTGACCTTTGGGTTTTCGAGCAGGGTGAACCCGGCGTCGAGCAATTGCGCCATCCGCGCATCGGCCCCGATCCGCCCGTGATGATCACACCGCGGGCAGACGCTGAGGTTTTCCTCGTACTCCTTGGTGAACAGCATCTCCTTGCACGAAGGACAGCTGATCCACAGGTTGTCGGGGGTGTCGCGCTTGTCCTGAAAGGGCAGCGCATTGCGGACACGGTCAAGCCAACTCATCGGTTGCTACCTAGCACTGTGAACGGCGGCGGCAAGCGCGGCGGTCAATTCCTGCACTGGCCCCGCTGCATTCGCACCATGCTGGGCCACAAGTTCGACCAAGGCCGAGCCGACCACTACGCCGTCGGCTACTTTGGCAATCGCCGCTGCCTGTTCGGGCGTGCGCACGCCGAAGCCGACCGCGACCGGGATCCTCGCGCTGGCCTTGAGCCGGGCCACAGCTTCCTCAATGCTCGCCTGCGCGGCCTGTTGCAGCCCGGTGATCCCGGCGACCGAGACGTAATAAAGGAACCCCGACGAACCATCGAGCACCGCCGGCAACCGCGCCGCATCGGTGGTCGGGGTGGCGAGGCGGATCAAGGCGACGCCGGCACCGCGCAAGGCCGGGCCAAGCTCGGGGTCTTCCTCGGGCGGAATATCGACACAGATCACTCCGTCGACCCCGGCCTTGACGCATTCGGCCGCGAACCATTCCGGCCCGCGCGTGATCATTGGGTTGGCATAGCCCATCAGCACCAGCGGCACTTGGGGATGGCGCGCGCGGAAGTCCGCAGCGATGCGAAAGATGTCGGCGGTGGTGGTGCCCGCGCCCAGGCTGCGCAAGTTGGCCTGCTGGATCGCCGGACCATCGGCCATCGGATCGGTGAACGGCATCCCCAACTCGATCACGTCCGCGCCGCCCGCGACCAGCGCGTCGAGGATCGCGGCAGTCGGACCGTCGCCTCCGGTGACGAAGGTGACGAGGGCTGGGCCGCGCGAAAAGGCGATGGAGAGGCGGGTCATCGGGATGCTCGACGCCGCAGCGATTTCCAGACCAGAACGCAAAGCATGGTCAGGGCGCAAATCACTATCGCTTGGCCGTCAATCACCGGCCTAACGCCTTGCACCCAATGCATTCCGGAAAGCACCAGTATTACCATCCCAAATGAAGCGAGCGCATCCCCAAGTTCACCTTTCACAACGTCACCCCCAGATGCTCCGCCACCGCGAAAATGTCCTTGTCGCCGCGCCCGCACAGGTTGAGCAGGATGATCTGATCCTTGGCCATCGCTGGCGCGATTTTCTTGACCGCGGCGATGGCGTGAGCCGGTTCGAGCGCGGGGATGATGCCTTCGGTGCGGCACAGCAGCTGGAAGCCATCCAATGCCTCAACATCGGTCACCGAGGTATAATCGACCCGGCCGACATCGCGCAGCCAGGCGTGTTCGGGGCCGATCCCGGGATAGTCGAGCCCCGCGCTGATCGAGTGGCCTTCGGTGATCTGGCCGTCGGCGTCCTGCAGCAGGTAAGTCTTGTTGCCGTGGAGCACGCCGGGGCGGCCGCCTGCTAAGCTGGCCGCGTGCTCCTTGTCGAGCCCGTGACCGGCCGCTTCGACCCCGAGCATCTTGACCTCGGGATCGTCGAGGAATGGGTGGAACAGCCCGATCGCATTGCTGCCCCCGCCAATCGCCGCGACCAGCAGATCGGGCAGGCGGCCCACGCGGCTGAGCATTTGCGCGCGGGCTTCCTTGCCGATCACAGACTGAAAATCGCGGACCAGCTCGGGATAGGGGTGCGGACCTGCGGCGGTGCCGATGATGTAGAACGTGTCGTGGACATTGGCGACCCAATCGCGAAGCGCCTCGTTCATCGCATCTTTCAGCGTCGCGGCCCCGGCAGTGACTGCGCGCACTTCAGCGCCGAGCAGCTTCATCCGGAACACA
>JANNYT010000080.1:0-24793 GCA_031410255.1 Novosphingobium sp.
CCACCCGCTTGGCGCTTCGGGGACCAAGCTGATGGCGACTTTGCTGCACGCACTGAAAGCTGGCGGCAAGAAATACGGTTTGCAGACAATGTGCGAAGGCGGCGGTGTCGCCAACGTCACGATTGTCGAGATGGTTTGAGATTTGCGTCGCCCGGAGAAATTGCCGGGCAGGCGGTTTGGGAGAAATACAATGAAGCTTGATAACACAATCGCCGCAGTCGTCACCGGTGGGGCCTCGGGGCTCGGCGCTGCGACAGCCCGCGCTTTGGCTGCGAAGGGCGTCAAGGTCGCGCTGTTCGATCTGCAGAAGGACAAGGGCGAGGCGGTTGCGGCCGAAATCGGCGGCGTGTTCTGTGAAGTCAACGTAACCTCGGACGAAAGCGTCGAGGCTGGCTTTGCCAAGGCCCGCGCAGCGCACGGGCAGGAACGCATCCTGGTCAACTGCGCTGGCACCGGCGCGGCGATGAAGACCGCCAGTCGCTCAAAGACCGATGGCACGATCAAGTTCTATCCGCCGAGCGCATTTGACTGGCTGATCCAGATCAACCTGGTCGGCACCTTCCGTTGCATCGCCATGTCGGCGGCGGGCATGCTGACGCTCGATCCGCAGAACGAAGACGGTGAACGCGGCGCGATCGTCAACACCGCTTCGGTAGCAGGTGAGGACGGCCAGATGGGCCAGGTCGCTTATGCTGCCTCAAAGGCTGGGGTGATCGGCATGACCCTGCCGATCGCGCGCGATCTGATGAGCGAAGGGATCCGCGTCAACACGATCTTGCCGGGGATCTTTGAGACCCCGCTGATGCTGGGTGCGCCGCAAGCGGTCAAGGTTGCACTCGCCGCCTAGGTGCCGTTCCCCAAACGGCTCGGTAAGCCAGAGGAATATGCTGGCCTCGCGCTGACGATGATCGAAAACGGCTATTTCAACGGCGAGGACGTTCGGCTCGACGGCGCGATCCGCATGGCCCCGCGCTGAGATGGGCTACTCCCAGATCAGCCTCGATATCAGCGAACATATCGCCACGCTCACGCTGAACCGGCCTGAGAAGATGAACGCGTTCACCGGCACGATGATGAACGAGATCATCGATGCGATGGACCGCACCGATGCGGACGACGCGGTGCGTGCGGTGATCTTCACCGGCGCCGGGGAGCGGGCGTTCTGCGCCGGGGCTGATCTGACGCCTGACGATGGCCGTGCGGTCTTTTCGGATTCCGATCCGGTTGCGGATCTGTCTGATCCGCGCGTCCGTGATGGCGGCGGCAAGCTGACCTTGCGGCTGTTCCAGAGCAAAAAGCCGCTGATCTCGGCCTGCAACGGCGCGGCGGTGGGCGTGGGCATCACCATGCAGCTGCCGATGGATATCCGGTTGGCCAGCGACAACGCGCGCTATGGCTTTGTGTTCGCGCGGCGCGGGATTGTGCCAGAAGCGTGCTCGAGCTGGTTCCTGCCCAAGATTGTCGGGATCAATCAGGCGCTGGAATGGTGCATGACCGGGCGGATCTTCGATGCCCAGGAAGCGTTGCGCGGCGGCCTCGTGCGTTCGGTCCACCCGCAAGGCGAATTGATCGATGCGGCGCGCGGGATTGCGCGTGAGATTGCGGAGAATACCTCAGCCGTGTCAGTGGCGATGACCCGCGCGATGCTGTGGCGATTGCCCTCGGGCGATCATCCGATGGCCGCCCACAAGGTCGATAGCCGGGCGATCTACCGGCTGTCCAAAGGGCTTGACGCTACGGAAGGTGTGCAAAGCTTCCTTGAAAAGCGGCCCCCGGTCTTCCCGGCTAAGGTTTCTGCCGATATGCCCGACTTCTACCCATGGTGGGGAGAGGAGCCACCCTACGCATGAGCCAGGCCAGCGAGCTAGCCCTCTCCGAGGCCCCACCCGGGGCCCGCGAGCAATTGCTCGAAACCGCATCGGCGATCATGCGTGAGGGCGACATTGTCGATATCTCGCTGTCCGAGCTGTCGCTGCGCTCGGGGCTCAATTCGGCGCTGGTGAAGTACTATTTCGGCAACAAGGCCGGACTGATGAAGGCCCTGCTTGACCGCGATATGTACGGAATCGTCCATGAGGTTGATGCGCTGATGGCCAAGGACATGGCCCCCGATGTGCGGCTGCGGCGGCATATCGGCGCGGTGGTCGATACCTATTACAAGACCCCGTACCTCAACCGGCTGCTGATGCGGCTGGTGCGCGAAAGCGATGATGGAGAAGCGCAGCGGATCGCCGACTCCTACCTCGCGCCGCTCAACAAGGCCTATGACCGGCTGATCGAGGATGGGGTCAAGCTGGGCGTGTTTCGCGACGTCGATCCGCAGCTATTCTATTTTACCGTCACCGGCGCGGCTGACCGGTTCTTTTCGGCGCGACTGGTGCTGCGGCATTGCTTCGATACCGATACTTTGACCGAAGAATTGCGTGATCGCTATCGGACCCATTGCACTGACTTCATCATGGCGGGTATCCTCGCGCACAAATGAGCGCCGCCAAACCACAGCAAGCCTGGCACATCGGGGTGATCGGCGGATCCGGGCTGGCCGCCGGGATCGCGCTGGAAGATGCGCAAGTAATTGAAGTGGCAAGCCCGTTCGGCCTGCCATCAGCCGCAGTAACGACCGGCACGCTGGCGGGCGTGCGCTTTACTTTTCTGCCGCGCCACGGTGCTGGGCACAGCATCCCCCCCTCAGACGTGAATTACCGCGCCAACATCGATGTGCTCAAGCGCTGCGGCGTGACCGATGTGATCGCGCTGTCAGCAATCGGCTCGCTCACTGCGGAGATGATGCCGGGGCATTTCGTTGCGGTCGATCAGTTCATCGACCGGACTACTACCCGCGCAAGCAGCTTTTTCTGCACCGGACTGGTCGCACATGTCAGCCTGGCCGATCCGATCTGCGCGCGGCTCAGCGCCGGGTTGATCGCAGCAGCGCAGGCCGAAGCGGCGCAGGTCCATCCTACCGGCTGCTACGTCGCGATTGACGGCCCGCAGTTTTCAACCCGCGCCGAAAGCCGGCTCTATCAGGCCTGGGGCGGGCACGTGATCGGGATGACCGGGATGCCCGAGGCCCGCCTCGCCCGAGAAGCAGAGCTGCCCTACGCGCTGCTGGGCATGGTCACCGATTTCGATAGCTGGAGCACCGATCACGACGGCGTCGATGCGGGCAATGTGGTCGCGGTGATGCAGCGCAATGTCGAACTGGCTCGCCGTTTGGTGCAGCGCTTCGCGGCCGATTTGCCGCGCAGCCGAACGGCCAGCCCGATCGACACCGCGCTTAATTCTGCGGTGATGACCGCGCCCGCCGCGCGCGATCCGGTGCTGGCGGCCAAGTTATCCGCAGTGGCGGGAAGGGTGCTGAAATGAGCGACGTGATCCTGTACGATTTTTGGCGGTCATCAGCGTCTTACCGGGTGCGGATCGCGCTCAACCTCAAAGGCGTGGCTTTTACCAGGGTCCCGATCGACCTTGTCGCGGGCGAGCAGGTCGCTGCGCAATTTGCGGCGCTCAATCCGCAAAAGCTGGTGCCGGCGCTGGCGATCGACGGGTTGTTGCTGACGCAAAGTCTGGCGATCATCGACTACCTCGATGCCAAATTCAAACACCCGCCGATGGTCTCATCCGATCCAGCCAGCCGTTCGCGGACCCTGGCGCAGGCGCTGATCATCGCCGCCGATATCCACCCGCTCGATAACCTGCGGGTGCTAAATTACCTGCGCAGCGAACTGGGGCAGGATGATGAGGCGGTGGCTACCTGGTACCGTCACTGGATTACGCTGGGCTTTACCGCGCTCGAAACACAAGCGCCGACTGAGGGTCTGTTCGGCGGCAATCTGCCCAATCTGGCCGACGTCTGCCTGGTCCCGCAAATGGCCAATGCCCGGCGCTTTGAAACACCGCTGGAAGCTTACCCTCGCCTGCTGCGGATCGATGCTGCACTGCAGGCTTTGCCCGAGTTCGCTGCCGCCGCGCCCGACGCTCTAAAAAGTTGAGCAGCGGCATTGCGCTTTATGGTGCAGCGCCCTAGCAAATTGGTTGCAGCAGGAACCAGTTTCATGGCCAAGCCGACCCGCCTTTCCGATTTCCTGCCCTACCTGCTCTCGATCACGTCCAACGCAGTTAGTGACCGGATCGCCGATGAATATCGCGCGCGCTTCGGGCTCAAGATCCCGGACTGGCGGGTTATGGCGGTGCTGGGCGATTCGGGCGCACATACCCAGCGTGAGCTTGCGCAGGCCACGCGGATGGACAAAGTCGCGGTCAACCGCGCGTGCAAAGTGCTGGAGGAACGCGGCCTGATCGCGCGGCGCCCCAATGCCAGCGATGGCCGCTCGCACCATCTTGATTTGACCGCAGCGGGCCGCGAAGTTCATGGTGCAATCATGCCGATCGCGCTCAAGATGGAAACGCGGCTGTTTGGCGCGCTGAGCAATGCCGAACGCAAGACCTTCACTGACCTGCTGCAGCGCGTGCGCGAGCAGGCGGCAACCACAGGATAGACCGCGTATGAAACTCGCCTCACTCCCCCATGGTCGCGACGGGCAGCTGGTGATCGTGTCGCGCGATCTGGCCTGGTATGCGCCCGCCGATCATCTGGTGCCGACCCTGCAGGCCGCGCTGGACAATTGGGAGCACCACGAGCCGGCGTTGCAGGCCTTGGCGACTGAGCTGGAACACGGCGCAATCCCGCAGAACCGCTTTCACGAGCGGGAAGTGGCGGCACCGCTGCCGCGCGCATTCCAGTGGGCCGATGGCTCGGCCTACGTCAATCACGTCGAACTGGTGCGCAAGGCGCGCGGGGCCGATCTGCCCGACAGCTTCTGGCATGATCCGCTGATGTATCAGGGCGGCAGCGACGATCTGCGCGGTGCGCGCGCGCCGATTACGTTGGGTGATGAAGCCTGGGGCTGCGACTTGGAGGCAGAGATCTGCGTGGTCACCGGCGATGTTGCCCAAGGCGTCCGCCCGGCCGATGCGCTCGGCCAGATTCGGCTGATCGGGCTGGTCAACGATGTATCGTTGCGCAACCTGATCCCGGGTGAGCTGGGCAAGGGTTTCGGCTTCGTCCAGTCCAAGCCCGCCACGCATTTCTCGCCAGTGTTTGTCACCCCGGACGAACTGGGCCCGGCTTGGGAAGCAGGGCGGCTGAACCATGTGCTGATGGTCGACCTCAATGGCCAGCCATTCGGCCGGGCCGAGGCTGGTGAGGAATGCACCTTCGATTTTGGCCAGTTGATCGCGCATCTGGCCAAGACCCGCCGGATTGGTGCAGGTTCGATAATCGGTTCGGGCACCGTCTCCAACCGCGATCCGGATGGTTCACCGGGGCGACCGTGCAGCGCGGGCGGGCGCGGCTATTCGTGCATCGCCGAACAGCGGATGATCGAAACGATTGCGGGCGGGAAAGCGACTACTCCGTTCCTGCGTTATGGCGATGTGGTGCGGATCGAAATGCGCGACGCGGCCGGGCACAGTATTTTCGGTGCGATCGAACAAGAAGTTGTGAAGCTCTAGCTTTAGCTCAAAGACCGGCCCGGATTGCTCCGGACCGGCCTTCGGTTGCCCCCTAGGCAATTGATAGTTCCGCGGCGCTTAGTGTTTGGGCGCGCCGGGGTGGTGGCTGAAGGCATCGGCGATCGAGCAGGCCGCCGGGCCGAGGATCACGATGAACAACACCGGCAGAATGAACAGGATCAGCGGCACGGTCATGATCGCGGGCAGCCGCGCGGCTTTCTCTTCGGCGCGCATCATCCGGTCGTTGCGGAACTCAGCCGATAGCACGCGCAAGGCCGAGGCCAGCGGCGTACCATAGCGTTCGGTCTGGACCATGGTGGTGGTCACGCCCTTCACCGCATCCAGATTGACGCGGTAAGCCAGGTTTTCAAACGCCTGGCGCCGCTCGGTCAGGAACGACAGTTCGATCGCGGTTAGCGAAAATTCGTCGCCCAGTTCGGGATAGGCCCGGCCCAGTTCGCGTGCCACCCGGTTGAACGCAGCGTCGACGGTGAGGCCGGCTTCGGCGCAGATCACCAGCAGATCAAGCGCATCCGGCAGGCCCTTGCGCAGCGCGTCAGTGCGCTTGGAAATGAGGTTGCCGATGTAAACTTCGGGGCCCTTATAGCCGATCCCGACCATCGCCGCGAAGGCCATCAGTTTCTTCATGCCGCCCCAGGTGGGGAAATAGTTGACCCCGTAGATCATCAGCGCGGCAAACCCGCCCAGCACGATCGGCAGCACCATCCGCGCGAAAATGACCGAAATGGCCAGCTCCTTTTTGCGAATGCCGGCCTGTGCCAGTTTCTGCTGGATCATTTCCAGCTGGCTTTGCTGCAGCACCTTCAAGGTCGACAGCGTGGTCTTCATCTTGTCGGTCGTGTCGGTGTTACGGATCAGGCTGGCGCGCTTCTTGGTGCCTTGCGTCAGCAGTCCGCTTTTAAGTTGGTCGCGGCGTTCGTTGAGCGCCTTGACCCGCTTTTGCATCGGATCGCGGATGGTGATCGCAGCGTAGATGACGAACATGATCGCCATCGCGGCAAGACCGGCGAGGATCGAGCCTACCCACAATACGTCAATGCCAAGCAGTGTTGGTCCGGGCGGTGATTTCATCATGGTGTGTGCTTCCCGCTCAGATTTCGAAACTGACCATTTTGGCCATGATAAATGCGCCCATCGACATCCACACCGCGCCGCCCAGACCGATCATGATCAGGCGGTCATCGGTGAAGAACCCGCCCAGGTATTTCGGATTGATCCAGTAGATCATCCCGAACACGATGAACGGCAACGAGCCGACGATGTAGGCCGAGGCCTTGGATTCCGAGCTCATTGCCCGGATCTTGAGTTTCATTTGCGCGCGTTTGCGCAACACGTCGGCCAGGTTTGACAGCGTTTCAGCCAAGTTGCCGCCGGTCTCGCGCTGGATCGCCAGGGTGATGCAGAAGAAGCTGAATTCAGGCGTGTTGAGCCGGTCTGCGGTTTCCTGCAGCGCGTCTTCCATGGTCTTGCCGATCTTGATCCGCTCGGTCACCAGCTTGAATTCTTCGCCGACCGGGCCGGGCACTTCGGTCGCAACCACGCCCAGCGTTTCGGTCACCGGCAAGCCTGAGCGCAGCCCGCGGACCAGCAGCTCGAGCGCATCGGGGAGCTTGGTCGTGAACTTGTTGGTGCGCTTTTTGATGAAGAAGTTGACGAACCAGTGCGGAATGCCTGCGCCGGCCGCAACGCCGATTCCAAGCGCCAGCATGGCGTGGCCGGTCTTCAGGAAGATCAGCACGGCCAAGGCCAGCCCTAGCCCCGCCGAGACATAAGCATACTGCGACAAGGTCCAGCCCTTGCCGGTGCGGTGCAGCCGCATCGCCAGCGCCGCGACGCGCGATTCCGAACCCGCGATCTGGTGAAACTTTGGTTTGCGCGCGGCCACGGCCTTGCGCATCTGGGCTTCAACCTTGTCGTTGGTGCTGTCGCTGTGGCGATAACGCACCGCTTGCAGCCGGCGCTCGCCTTCCTTGGCCGCCGAGGGTCCTGACAAAGCCAGATACCCCAGGACCATGAAGCTCATCATGCCCACGGCAATCAGCAGGAGCTGCAAAATGCTCATCTGCGGGTCACGCCTTCCTGTAGTGCGGTGCCCGCCGCTTCAGCAGCGGGCCCGGGTTGCATTCGGCTTCAGGCCGCAGCCGGTGCGGCGGCCTTGTCCTTGGTCTTCTTGCTGCTGGACAGCATGCTCTTGAAATCGAGCTTGCCGAGCAGCGACGACTTGGGCCGGGCGGCCACGTCGATCGGATCGCCGTCGCCCACGCCCATCACCGCCTTTGAGATATCGCGGATCACGCTGCCGGCTTTGGTCGAGCGGTTGGCGTCGGCAAAAGTCTGGCCCAGCTTGGCAGCATTTGTCGCGGCCTTCGCATCGAATGGGATCGTGAAATTGATCTTGCGCTCAATCGAGGCCTCGAAGTCCGAACGGTTGATCTCGGCCACGCCGGTCTGCACCTTGTTCGCAACTATCAGCGGCTGAACGTGCGCTGCATTGGCTTTGAGCCACGACAGGATGCGGATCGCATCGCGGGCCGATGCCAGCGTCATTTCCACCACCAGCAGCACGACATTGACGTCGGCCAGCAGGTTGGGGAAATTGATCAGCATGTTGCGCGGCAAATCGATCACGGTCATTTCGAACGCCTGGCGGAATTCTTCCTCCAGCTGCACGAAGGCCGCACCGTCAGTCATCAGCGGCGAATTCATCGGCGCTTCGGCTGACAGGATCGCCAAATGATCGTTGGCCCGGATCATCGCGCGTTCGATGAACAGTCCGTCGATCCGGCCCGGGTTCTCGATCGCGTCAGTCAGGCCGCGGCCTGGCTCGAGATCGAGCGCCAAGGCGCCGGTGCCGAAGTGGACGTCAAGATCGAGCAGGGCGGTCGGGCTCTTTTCGTCGGCGCTGAACAGCCAGGCGAGCGAGGTCGCCAAAGTCGATGCGCCAACACCGCCGCGCGTGCCGATCACCGCGGTTGAGATGTGTTTTTTGGCCACCGAGGGATCGTGCGTCTTGGGCGAGGCAAACACCGCCTGGGCGTTGACCAGCGCATCGCGCACCTGGCCCGGCGACAGCGGCTTGAGCAGATAGTCGTGGATCCCGCTGGCCACCAGATCGCGGTACAGCCGCACATCGTTGACCTGGCCTACCGCGATCACGACCGTGCCGGGTTCGCAAACCTCGGCCAGCGCGTTGATGTCGCTCAGCGGATCGCCGCTCTCGGACAGATCAACCATCAGAATGTTGGGACTGGCCGAGATCGACAGTGACTGGACTGCATTGCGCAGACCGCCCTTGTTGCACTTCTCGGGCTGCCAGCCCATTTCGATCACTACGGGGCGCAGCACATCGAGCGCGGCATCATCGCAGATGAAGGCGCTGAACGGGTCGCGATTGCCCTGCACGCCTGGTTTCCAAGGAGCATTCATGGGTTTACTTCCCGCTCTGTGAGGATTGTTCCTTGAGACCCTTTTCGCCAGTTGGCGGGGCCTCGCGATAGCTGTCGATGGCCTTGGTCGAACGCATCACCGTAGTAGTTCCAGTGCCATTCGCGCCGTGGATCAGATGCGACGGATCGGCGACCATGACGGCCATGTTCGAATTTACCGCGCAGCCATAGTTCGGGTTGGTGCCGTTGTTCAGATTGCCATCCGAATTGGCGGACCAATCCGGGCAGCCCGGCACCGTGGCCGAATACCGCGTGACGATCACGCGGACCGTGCCGGGGCTGACGTCGCCCGGGGTAACCGGGGCATCGTCGCTGATCAGCAGGCCATAGCGGCCGGCGACCGCTTCAACGGCAGCGCGGCTGCCGGCGCTCTTCATCGGATCGTCGACATAGATCCGGTCGCCGTAGCGCAGATCCATTGCGTCGAACCAACCGGCCAGGCGGCGTTGCTCGGGAACCGAGATCCCGCTGGGGCCGGACGTAACGTCGAGCGTGTAGTTGGTCGCGGCGACCACCGGCTGGTGGAGGCTTTCGAGCGAACGGTTGCCGGGCATGCCGCCGCAACCTGACAGTGCGAGTGCGAGCGAGACGGTGAGGGCCGAAGCCAGCGCCTTGCGAGTGTTGGGATTACGCATGGTTCTTCACCTCTCAGTTCAGGCTGAAGCCGGGGCCGACGTCATTGGCGCGGTCACCCTTCTTCTTTCGTTTGGCGTCTTTGTCGCTGCTCGCCGACTGCGGCCCCTGGCCCGGGGTGGGCAGGTTAAGCTCGCCCACTTGCGGTCCGTTGGGGTTCCCCTGCGGCGCTGAAGTCGGCATCGGGCGGCTGGCGCCGGACTGGCCGTCGCTGGCCTTGTTGCCGAACACCTGCTGCAGAGTTGTCGCGGCGCGGTATCCATCGGTCGGCAGCTTCACGTCGTTCGCGTCAACCGGGTTGACGAGGTACGGCGTGACCACAATCACCAGTTCGGTTTCACCCTTTTGGTAATGGGTCGAGCGAAACAACGCCCCAACGATTGGCATATCACCGGCACCGGGCAGCTTCTTGACCGTGTTCTGCGAGCTGTTGCTCATCAGTCCGGCAATCATGAAGCTTTGCCCTGAACCCAGCTCGATCGTGGTTTCGGCGCGGCGCACGGTCAGTGCCGGCACCTGGAAACCGTTGATCGTGATCGCACCCTGGCTGGACAGTTCGGACACTTCGGGACGGACATGGATCGAGATCCGGCCGTTCGACAGAACAGTCGGCGTGTAAGCGAGGCTGACCCCGAACCGCTTATATTCGATCGAAGTAGTACCGAGGCCCTGGCTGATCGGGATCGGATATTCACCGCCCGCCAGGAATTCAGCGGTTTCGCCGGACATCGCGGTCAGGTTCGGTTCCGACAAGGTCGAGACCAGTCCCATCGATTCGCCCAGATCGAGCGCGCCGAGCAGATCGAGCCCAGCCAGCTTGGTCGCGCCGGCCAAGGTCGTGCCCACACCGATTGGCGTGACCACTGAAGTGCCGGTTGAACCGGTGGTTCCGGTGCCGAGCGGGCCGCCTGGATTGTACTGCGGCGAGAAGTTACGGCCCTGGCCAATCGTGAACTTGAAACCGCTGCTGGCATCAGCCGAAGCCCAGTTCATCCCGATGTCGCGCACCAGCGTGCGGCTGACTTCGGCGAACTTCACGTGCAGGTTGACCTGCAGCGGGGTCGCCATTTTCAGGCGGGTGATGACATTGGCGTCCTTACCGACAAAGGCCTGAACCAGCCGCTGTGCTTCAGCCGCATCTTCCGGCGCGGCAACGGTGCCGGTCAGCAGGAAGGTGTTGGTGCCCATCGTCGAAACCGCGATCTTGGCATCTGGCATCGCCATGTGCAGCATCTGGTCGACGCTATCGATGTTCGAGCCGACCCGGACGTTGGCGGACCAGATCACGTTGCCAGCAGCGTCGCTGGCGTAGATCGTGGTTTCACCGCCGGCCTTGCCGAAGACATACAGCTGGCGCGAGCTTTTGACCTGAACATCGGCGACCTGGTCGTTGGCGACGAAGACATCGGCCATCGCCCCGCCCACGGTCACCAACTGGCCGCGGCCAATCGAAAGGACAATGTCGTTGGCCGGGCGGCTGACCGTCTGCGCTTCCGCGCTGGTGGTCGGCAGCAAGGCCAGCGGTGCAACCGCAGCAGCAGCGCTGAGCAGAGTGAATGCAAGGCGGTTCATCGTACGGCCTTTCTTGGTGCCGGTCGGGGCGTTTGAGTTAAGGGTCAGCATGTCAGTTGCCTCCCACCGGTTCGGCAGTGGTGGTCTTGCCGCGGGTCACGCGGACCACCGGCTGCGAAGCAGAAGCGCCAGCTGGGCCGCCACTGGAGCGTGATGCGCCCGCGGGCGGATAGCTTGGGCTATATGCCGGGGCCGCCATATTCTGCGAGCGGTTGGGCGCGGTGGGTACCGTGCGGCGCTGGAAGCGTGAGACATCGCCGCCGGTCACGAAGGTCGTGCCGCCGTCGATCGGCCGGTTCATCGCCTGGGCCAGATACTTGGCTTCCTGGTCCTTGGTCGCACCCAGCGGTACCTTGACCGTACCCGTGGCAATTGCCGAGTCGAGTTCAGACTGGTTGTCGGCGAGCGAGCGCAGCGCCAGGCTGAGCGTGCCGATGGTCTGCGAAACCTCGATCTTTTCCGCGATCTTGGGGGTTACCTCAAGCGTCACGGTGCGGAAGGCGCGAACTACGGTCTTGCCTTCTTCAACCGTCGTTTCGGTCGATTGATCGGTGGCGAGAACGCGGACATTGCGCAGGATCGTCTCGGTTGCCTTGAGCGGCGGGCCTTCGCCCTGGCTCGGCACGGTCTGGGTCAGCATCAGGTCGACATGATCGCCCGGGAACACAAAGCCGCCAACGCCGGTCTTGGCCGAAACGGGGATCGTGATGGCGCGCATGCCAGGGCCAAGCGCCGCCGCCAGGAAGCCGCGATCACCTGGGGCGACGAGGCCACCTTGGGTTACGGGCTGACCGGCTGTAATTGGATATCGCACAACGGTGCCCAGCAGCTTGTTCATGTCGGCCTCGCCGTCGATGAAGTAAGCGTCCTGGACCATTTCCTTGGGCCACAGCTGGAAAGCGACCGAATCGGCCGTGATGATCGTGCCCACCGGCAAGGCGCGTTGAGCGACCAGCACCTTGGGCCCCTTGGGCACTTGCGTTGCGGCGTCTGCCGCGGGTGCACTGGCACCGGCAAACAGGCTCCGAGCAGCCATGGCCGTACCGATCGCAATGATCAGTGCGCCTAGCAGCAGCATCAGCTTCTTCTTATCCATGGCTAAACAAGCCCCCTAGAAAATCCCGAAATCGTCCGTACCTTTTCGGGCAAACTGGTTAAAATCCGGTTCACCCCGCGCTGCCCACTTGGACAGCGCCTGATAATCCCGGTATGAATTGCACCGCGAGGACCCACAGGCCCGCGCTCGAAATGGCGACGCCGTAAGGCACGGCGAGGCGTTCGCGGCGCCGGCGCATCACGTGCCAAGCCCCGAGAATAATTGTCAGAAGTCCGCCGATCAGCGCCATGCCGATCAGCAGCCGCAAGAACCACATGGGCTCGATCCACAGCGCCAGCGCGGTCAGCAGTTTGACATCACCGCCGCCCATCGCGCGGATGGCAAATAGCGCGGCGAGCGCGATCAGCGTTACTGCGGCCATCCCCAGCTGCCAGGCGACGCCCGGCCACAGCGACAGCCCGCTGGCCCACCAATAGAGCGGCGCGCCCGCAGCAATGCCTGCATTCAGCCAGTTATCGATCTGGCGGCGGCGAATGTCGGTGAATGCCGCAATAAGCAGCGCGATTGCCAACCCACCCAGCAATATGTAACGAAAATCGAAGTCCGGCATTCCCGCCCCCTGGTCCTGGGAGCGTGTGTAAGGGGCAGGACTTACTAAAAAGTAACCAGTGCCGAGAGGCTGGAATTATCCAAATGTCGTCAGCATATGTGTCAGCGATCGATCGGCGCGCAATCCCGGGTGCGGCGCGCGAAAGCCATTGGCAAGCCGCCGATGGCTGGTCAGTGCGGCGGATTGATTGGGCGGCGCCAGCACAGGCCAAAGGCTCGATCCTGTTTCTGACCGGGCGCGGCGACTTTTACGAAAAGTATCTGGAAACATTGGCGCAGTGGAACGCTGCGGGCTGGCGGGTCACCGCGATCGATTGGCGCGGGCAAGGCGATTCGGGGCGGCTGGGGCTGGATGACGGGACCGGCCATATCGATGACTTCGCCACCTGGGTGGCCGATCTGGCCTTTTTCTGGAAACGCTGGAAGGCCGAAGCGCCGGGGCCGCATGTGCTGGTGGGTCATTCGATGGGCGGGCATCTGGCGCTGCGCGCGCTGGCCGAACAGCAGGTCGATCCGGTCGGCGCAATCCTCTTTGCGCCAATGCTGGGGTTCGCCAGCGTCAAATTGCCGCCAGCTTTGATGCACGGTCTCGCAAAAATCATGACCAAGCTGGGCGATCCGCGGCGGCCCGCGTGGAAATGGAAAGAGCCGCCGGGGCAGGTTCCGGCTGACCGCATCCATCTGCTAACTCACGACGAAGCGCGTTACGCTGACGAACTGTGGTGGCGCAATCACCGCCCGGCGGTGATGATGGAGCCAGGCAGCTGGGGCTGGGTCGAGCGGGCCTATGCCTCGATGCGGTTGCTGGCCGCGCTGGGCACGCTGGAAGCGGTGCAGGTCCCGGTGCTGATGCTCGGCACCGATCACGACAAGCTGGTGTCATGGCCCGCGATTGCCACGGCGGCCACGCGGCTGCGCGATTGCGAACTGGTGCACTTCGGCCTGGAAGCGCATCACGAGATCCTGCGTGAGGCCGACTCGGTCAGGAACCGCGCGCTGGCAGCAGTTGATGCCTTCCTCGCGCGGTTTGTGGCCGGATGAGCGAGCGCTTCGATTTTGCGATTGTTGGCGCCGGGATTGCAGGTGCCTCGCTGGCCGCCGGGCTGGCCGCGCAAGGCCGGGTGCTGCTGATTGAGGGCGAAGCGCAGCCCGGTTACCATTCGACCGGGCGATCGGCGGCGTTCTGGACCGAAAGCTATGGCGGGCCGCACGTCCAGCCGCTGACCACGGCTTCATATGCCTTTCTGGCCGAGCACAGCCTGCTGCGCGATCGCGGCGGGTTGACCCTGGCGCGCGCCATGGAGGCACCGGCGCTGGAGCGCTTCGCCCGGACTTTTTCCGCGCTAGGAGTGAAGGTCGAACCGCTTGACCGCCGCGCGCTCGAGCAGCGCTTGCCGGGGCTTAAGCCCGAATGGACTTGCGGCGCTTATGAGCCCGATTGCAGCGATATCGACGTGGCCGGGCTGCATCAGCTGTACCTGGCGCAGGCCCGTACGCGCGGCGCGCTATTATGGACCCGGGCGCTGCTGACCGGCGCAACGCAGCACGGGACTGGCTGGGCGCTGACCATGGCCGACGGGCGGACCGCTGCGGCGGACGTGCTGGTCAATGCCGCCGGGGCCTGGGCCGATCCGGTCGCCGAACTGGCGGGCCTGACGCCGCTGGGGATCCAGCCGTACCGGCGCACAGTCGCGCAACTGCGGATGAGCCGCCCAGTGCCGGCTGACCTGCCCTTGGTGATGGGGTTTGATGGCTCGTTCTATTTCAAGCCTGAGAGCGGCAAGCTGTGGCTCAGCCCGCACGATGAAACCGCTTGCCTGCCGTGCGACGCCGCGCCCGACGAATTCGACGTGGTGATCGCGATAGACCGGTTTGAGCAGGTGCTCGATTGGCCGATTGCCGCGCTGGAGCACAAATGGGCCGGATTGCGCAGCTTCGCGCCTGATCGGTTGCCGGTTTACGGCTTCGATCCAGCATCGCCGCGCTTTTTCTGGTTTGCCGGGCAGGGCGGGTTCGGGATCCAGACCGCGCCTGCAGCGGCAGACTTGGCGGCTGCTTTGCTGCTGGGCGCGGTGAGCGGCGCGATCGATCCGGCGGCATACTCACCCGCGCGATTCCGCTAGGATTGATTGATCGCCGCATTGCTGGCCAGCACGTCGGCGCGTTCGTTCTCGGGATGGCCGCTGTGGCCCTTGACCCAGTGCCAGCTGATCTTGTGCAGACGTTTTGCCTCTACCAGAGCTAACCACAGATCGGCATTGGCGACCGGCTTTTTGGCGGCGTTTTTCCAGCCGTTCTTTTGCCAGCCGAAAATCCACTTGGTGATCCCGTCGATCACATATTTGCTGTCGGTATGCAGCTTCACCTCACACGGGCTGTTGAGCGCGCGCAGCGCTTCGATCACTGCGGTCATTTCCATCCGGTTGTTAGTGGTCGCAGGCTCGCTGCCGGACAGTTCCTTTTCGTGGCCGCCAGTGCGCAAGACCGCGCCCCAGCCGCCGGGACCGGGATTGCCCTTGCAGGCGCCATCGGTGAAAATCTCGACGTGCTTCACGGGTGCGCAAAGATCGTGGCATTGGCCGGATCGGCATAGAAATTGAGCCGCCGGGCGAAGGCCATCGGGTCCTTGCGAACCACCAGCGCATCGGCCGGGGTGTTGAGCATGTCAAACGCGCGGCTGAGCGTAAAGCGCAGCGCCGCACCGCGCGCCAGCACCGGCAGGGCGGCGCGTTCGGCGTCGCTCAATGTCCGGATAGCCTCATACCCAGCGAGCAATGCGGCGGACAAAGCGGGCGAGAAATTGCTGCCCTGATTATCAAAGCACCACGCCGCATGGGTCACTGCGACATCGTAAGCGATCAGATCGCTGCAGGCGAAGTAGAAGTCGATCAGCCCAGTTACTTTCTCGCCCAGCATCAGGACGTTGTCCGGGAACAAGTCGGCGTGGATTACTCCGCGCGGCAAGTCAGCCGGCCACTGCGTCGCCAGTTTATCCAGCTCGTGGGTCAGCAGCGCAGCCAGGCTTGGATCGATTTGGTTGAGCCCGGCGCTGCCGCACGCTGCGGCCAGCCGTTGCCACTCGGCCAAGCCCATCGAATTGGCCCGAGCGCCTGAGAAATCGGCAGCAGCGAGGTGCATTTGTGCCAATGCGGCACCCACCGCATAAGCCTGCGCCGCAGTTGGTTCGCTGACCGAAACTCCGGGCAGAAACTCGATCAAGGCCACCGCCTTGTCGCCGATCATCCGGTACAGCGCGCCCGCTGAGTCGTGGATCGTGCGCGGCACTGGGCAGCCCTGCGCAGCCAGATGATCGAGCAACGAGAGGAAGAACGGCAGCTCTGCCACCTCGATCCGGTACTCGTACATCGTCAGGATGAACCGCCGGGCCGCCCCATCGGCACCGCTGGTCTCAATCAGCCAGTTGGAATTGGACACGCCTTCGGCAATGCCCTTGGCCATGCGCAGTTCGCCAACGCCGAAATGGCCGATCAGTTCGGCCAGCGCCTCGGCGCCCAATTGCGTATAGACTGCCATCAGTCGGTCAGCTGGCGGGGGAGCTTGAACACCATCTTTTCCTCGGCGGTGATCACCTGTTCGACCGTCACATCGCGGTAAAGCGCGATCCGCGCGATCACTTCCTGGATCAGCTCTTCGGGCGCGGAAGCTCCGGCGGTCAGCCCCAGCACGTCAACCCCGTCGAGCCATGCCGCTTCGATCTCCGTGCCGCGCTGCACCAGCCGCGCTTGCGCGCCGCAACGTTCGGCAACTTCGACCAGCCGCACCGAATTTGAACTGTTAGGCGCGCCGATCACCAGCACCAGCTGGCACTGCGGCGCAATGGTTTTGACCGCTGACTGGCGATTGGAGGTTGCGTAGCAAATATCTTCAGCCTTGGGTCCGACGATCTGCGGGTAACGCACCCGCAGCGCCGCGAGAATCTCGGCAGTATCGTCAACCGACAGCGTGGTCTGCGTCAGATACGCCAGCGGCGCGTCATCCGCCAGGGTCAGCGCGGCGACATCGGCGACGGTTTCCACCAGCGTGATGGTCCCATCGGGTACCTGGCCCACAGTGCCGATCACCTCGGGATGGCCTTTGTGGCCGATGAACACGATATGCCGGCCCGCATCAGTCTGGCGTTCGGCCTGGCGGTGGACCTTGCTGACCAATGGGCAAGTGGCATCGAGCCAGTCGAGCCCGCGATCCGTTGCTTCGGCCGGAACCGCCTTGGGCACCCCGTGCGCGCTGAACACCACTGGCACGCCGTCAGGCACTTCGCTCAATTCTTCAACGAACACCGCGCCTTTGGCCTTAAGGCTATCGACCACGAAGCGATTGTGGACGATCTCATGCCGGACATAAACCGGCGCGCCATAGCGCTGCAGCGCCAGCTCGACGATGTCGATCGCGCGGTCTACCCCAGCGCAAAATCCGCGCGGCGCGGCCAGCAGCAAGCGCAGCGGCGGCAATTGTGATTCTGGCAAGGAAGCGTTCATCAAGCGGCCTCTAGCGCTTTGCCCTTCGCGCCGCTAGGGCATGCACACGAAGACCACACCGATGATCCCAAGGACCTTCCCATGACCGCTCGCTATCGTTTGTTTTCCGCCCTCGCGTTGGCTGCGGCGCTCGCCGGGTGCAAGTCCACCGGCGATATTGTGGTCGATGACGGGGTCGGGATCAGCGCAGTGCGCGGGGTTTGCCCGGCGGTCGGAATTCCCAACAACACTGGCGACGTCACCATGTTCCGCGTCCCCGGCGATCGCACGGCCGGCAACCTTGATGTGGTTGCGGCGATGACCAACGTGCGCAGCCAATGTAATGACAACGGCGCCAAGGTCTTCACCAATGTCACGTTTGACGTGCTGGGCCGCCGCACCGATGCGCGCGGCGCACGTTCAGTCACCGTACCGTATTTTATCGTCGTGTTGCGCGGCGGCCGTGCGGTGGTGACCAAGCGCGTCGGACAAGTGACCCTGAACTTTGCCGATGGCCAGGAACGCGCGCAGGCCAGCAGCTCGGCCGGAGCCTATGTTGACAAGGCCGAGGCGACCTTGCCAGCTGACATCCGTGAGCGCTTGACCCGTCAGCGCCGCGCCGGGCAAGACGATGCTGCGGTCGATCCGCTGACCGAGCCTGACGTCAAGGCCGCAGTCGCCCGCGCGACGTTTGACGTGCTGGTCGGCTTCCAGCTCAATCAGGACCAGCTGTCCTACAACGCCACGCGTTAAGCCTCGAGCATAGCGCTGGCCCTTGGCGCTGGCCGCCAAAGCGGCTAACCGGCGCGGATGACCGAGACTGTGACACTCCACGCCGCCTTTGCCGGGCACATTTCCGCCGCGCTCGATGCGCTGGAGGCAGCGGGCGCGCTGCCGGCCGGGCTGAACCGCAGTGCCGTCTCGGCTGAGCCGCCGCGCGATCCCAGCCACGGGGACTTGTCGACCAACGCGGCAATGGTGCTGGCTAAACCGGCCGGAATGAACCCGCGTGCGCTAGCCGAGGCGCTGGTGGTTGAGCTGGCCAAGGCCCCCGGCGTGACCAGCGCCGAGATTGCCGGGCCCGGCTTTATTAACCTGCGGCTGGATGATGCGACCTGGCTGACCGAGCTGCGCGCGATTGCCGCCACCGGTCCGGACTACGGCCGCTCCACGCGCGGGCAGGGCACCACCGTCAACGTTGAATATGTCTCGGCCAACCCGACCGGACCGATGCACATGGGCCATTGCCGGGGCGCGGTGGTAGGCGATGCGCTGGCCAGCCTGCTCGAATTTGCCGGTCACAAAGTGATCCGCGAATATTACGTCAACGATGCCGGCGGGCAAGTCGATGTGCTCGCCCACTCGGTGCATCTGCGGTATCGTGAGGCGCTGGGGGAGGCGGTTGGCGCGGTTCCTGAAGGGCTCTATCCGGGCGATTACCTGATTCCGGTGGCGCAGGAACTGGCGGCAGAATTCGGCGCTGCCTATGCGGCGGCCCCCGAAAGCGCATGGCTCGCGCTGTTCCGCACCCGCGCGGTTGCGGCGATGCTGGTGATGATCAAGGTCGATCTCGCCCTGCTGGGTATTCACCACGACCTGTTCAGTTCCGAGGCTGAATTGCAAGCCGCGGGCAAACCAGCCGAGGCCGAAGCCTGGCTGCGCGCGCATGATCTGGTTTACGACGGCGAGCTCGAAGCGCCCAAGGGCAAGACGCTCGACGATTGGGAGCCGGTCGAACTGCCGCTGTTCCGCTCGACCAAGTTTGGCGACGATCAGGACCGTCCGATCAAGAAGAGCGACGGCAGCTGGACCTACTTCGGCGCGGACCTGGCCTACCACTTCCAGAAAGCGGCCAGCGCTGATGCCATGGTCGATATCTGGGGGGCCGACCATGCCGGCACGGTCAAGCGGATCAAGGCCGCCGTGGCCGCGATGACCGCTGGTGACGGAAAGGAAAAACCGTTTGAAGTCAAGCTGGTACAGATGGTCCAGCTGCTCAGGAACGGCGAGCCGGTCAAGATGTCCAAGCGCTCGGGCAATTTCGTCACGCTCGCCGATGTGGTGCAAGAAGTGGGCAAGGACGTGGTCCGCTTCACCATGCTGACCCGCAAGCCCGAAGCCCAGATGGACTTCGACTTCGCCAAGGTGGTCGAGGCGAGCAAGGATAACCCGGTGTTCTACGTGCAGTACGCGCACGCCCGGATCCGGCGGAACCTGCGCAAGGGCGCGGACGAAGGCTTCGTGCCCTCGGCGCAGCACCTTGAGTTGCTGGGCCCTGAAGAGCTTGAGCTGGTCAAACTGGGCGCGCAGTTTCCCCGGCTGGTCGAAGCGGCTGCAGCGGCGCGCGAGCCGCACCGGGTGGCGTTCTTCCTTGGCGATCTGGCTGCGGCGTTCCATTCGTTCTACAACCTTGGCAACGATCGCCCCGAAAAGCGCTTCATCGTGGCACAAGACGCCGATCTGACCGGCGCAAGGCTTTATCTTGCGTCCCAAATCGGGCAACTTGTCCGCAATGGCCTCGCTCTGTTGGGCGTCGAGGCAGTGGAGGAACTGTAATCATGGTGGGCATCGACGATCCGCGGGACGAGACCGAGCTGGACAATCTGCCAGAACATGGCGGCGATGAACCGCTTGAAACCGAGCAGCTGGCGCTGGCCGATGACGATGAGCGGCTGCCTTGGCTCGAAAGCTCTGACGACGATAGCTTTGCCGACGACGAAGATACCGGCATGGGGTCCGCAGTGCGGCTCGGGCTGCTGTCAGTGGCGGCGCTGGTCGCGCTGGTCGGCGGGATTTACTGGGCGACGCACCGCAATGCCGATCCGGCGCTGGTGGCCGATGGCAGTCTCGTTCAGGCGGACGGCCAGCCATACAAGGAAGCGCCCAAGAACCCTGGCGGCAAGACCTTTGACGGCACCGGCGATACCAGCTTTGCGGTGTCCGAAGGCAAGGTAAAGCCGGCGCAAATGGCGCCCGCCGCAGCTTCTACGGCAGCGGCAAAGACTCCGGCTGTCGCCAGCAAGGATGCTGCGGCCCCCGCGCCTGCAGCCGCCGCTGGCGGCGTTGGCGTGCAAGTTGGCGCATTCTCCAGCAAAGATGCGGCCGAAGCCGGCTGGGCCAAGCTGGCTGGGCATGCCGGCGGTGCGCTGGCGGGCGTATCGCATCGCGTGATTCAAGGGACGGCGGACAATGGCACGGTTTACCGCTTGCAAGCTGTGGCCCCAAACGCCGGTGCGGCCACTGCGCTGTGCAACAAGCTCAAGGCCAGCGGGATCTCGTGCCAAGTCAAATAGCGCGATAATCCACACGAAGCGTAGCATGCGCGCTTGCCACGGCGGCGCGATGCTGCGAATTTCGCTGCTATTATGACTCCAGCGATCTTTGGCCTTTCGGGCACTGAACTGACGGCGGACGAGCGCGCTTTCTTCATGGAGGCCGACCCCGCGGGTTACATCGTGTTCGGCCGCAACGTGGCCAGCCGCGCACAGTTACGCGCGCTGACCGATGATTTGCGCTCTATCCATGGGCGTAAGCGCCTGTTGATCACGATCGATCAGGAAGGCGGGCGGGTCCAGCGGATGAAGCCGCCGATCTGGCCAGCCTATCCCGCCGGCGCGGCGTTTGACCGGCTCTATGATATTGCTCCCGCCAGCGCGATCGAGGCGGCGCGCGCCAACGCGCAGGCCTTGGCGCTCGATCTGGTCGAAGTCGGGATTTCCTGCACCCACGCTCCGGTGCTCGATGTACGGCAGGCCGGCGCGAACGATGTGATCGGTGACCGCGCCTATGGGCACGAGCCGCTGCGGGTCGCCGCGCTGGGCCGCGCAGTGCTCGATGGATTGGCGCGGGCCGGGGTGGCCGGCACGATCAAGCACTTGCCGGGCCACGGCCGCACCCATTGCGATACCCACAAGGCGATGCCGACGGTGAGCGAAAGCGCGGCAGGACTGGCCAGCGACCTCGCTCCGTTCAAGGCGCTCAATCACGCGCCGATCGGGATGACCGGGCACTTGCTGTTCACCGCGTGGGATACCCAGCATCCGGCCACGCAATCGCCGTTTATCATCGAACAGATCATTCGCGGCGAGATCGGCTTTGACGGGCTGCTGCTGACCGATGACCTCGACATGGAAGCCTTGACCGGCACCGTGCCCCAGCGCGCCGAGACGGCGGTGGCGGCGGGCTGCGACATTGCGCTCAACTGCTGGGGCAAAATGGCCGACATGACCGGAATTTGCGAACGCCTGCCTGCGCTTGGTGTGGCGGGGCAAGCCCGGCTGTATCGTGCGCTGGCGGGTATGACCATGCACGGCGATTTGGCCCAACAAGGCGAGCTGCTGGCCACGCGCGATGCCTTGCTTGCGCTGACGGTTGTATGAACGAAGACGGCCTGATTGATTCGCCCGCGGTCACTTTTGCCGAGGACGATTGGCAGGGCGTGGGCGGCGCAGCGGGCGATGACAGCGCGCTGTACCTTGAGCTGGATGGCTGGGAAGGTCCGCTCGACCTGCTGCTCGATCTGGCGCGGCGGCAGAAGGTCGACCTGCGCAAGATTTCGATCCTGGGGCTGGTCGATCAGTATCTGGCCTACATCGAGCAGGTCGAGGCGCTGCGGCTGGAACTGGCAGCGGACTATCTGGTGATGGCGGCGTGGCTGGCTTACCTCAAATCATCGCTGCTGCTGCCGCGCGAGGAACAGGCCGACCCCAGCCCCGAAGAGCTGGCGATGCGGCTGCAATTGCGGCTGCAACGGCTCGCGGCGATGCGCGATGCCTCGGCGCGGCTGCTTGGGCGCGACCGGTTGGGGCGCGATAGCTGGACGCGCGGCGCGCCTGAGGGACTGCGGATTGATCGCAAGAACCTGTGGCAGTGCGATTGGTTCGCGCTGGTGCAGGCCTATGGTCAGGTCAAGGCGCGCACTGCGCCGGTGGTCCATATGGTCCGTGACCGGATGGTGATGACGCTCGATTCGGCGCTGTCGCGGGTGTCGGCGATGCTCGGGGTCAATCTCGACTGGATGGAACTGCGCGATTTTCTGCCGCCGCATGCCGATCCCAAACTGCACCGCTCGGCGCTCGCCTCCAGCTTTGTCGCCGCGCTCGAACTGGCGCGGCGGGGCAAAGCGGAATTGTGGCAGGACGTGACCTTCGGGCCGCTTCAGCTGCGGGCGATCAAAGTGTGACGCAGCCAGATGAACTGGTCCGCGCAGTCGAAGCCACGCTGTTCGCCGCTGAAACGCCGATGAGCGCGCAGGCAATCTCGATCCATCTGGGCGGGGCTGAGGTCACCGCTGCGCTGGCCGAACTGGCGGCGCACTATGACGGGCGCGGGGTGCAACTGGTCGAGCGCGGCGGGCGCTGGCATTTCCAGACCGCGCCCGATCTGGCGCATTTGCTTCGGCGTGAGCGCGAAGATGTGCGGCGGCTGAGCCGCGCGGCCACCGAAGTGCTGGCGATCGTGGCTTATCACGAGCCGGTCAGCCGGGCCGAGATCGAATCGATTCGCGGGGTCCAGACCGCCAAGGGCACGCTCGACGTGCTGATGGAGGCCGGGTGGGTGCGGATCACCGGGCGGCGCGAAGTGCCCGGAAGACCGGTGATTTATGCGACCACACCCGATTTTCTGACGCACTTCGGGCTCGAAAGCCGCCGCGATTTGCCCGGGATCGACGAATTGCGCGCCGCCGGCTTGCTCGATCCGGTCGAGGACGCGCTGGCCGCCGCGATGGAACTGCCGGGGGAAGCGGGCAATCGGCCTGAAAATCCGACCGGCGCACTGGAAAGCGAAGACGAAAGCGCCTAAGTGGAAGGTACGCAAGGATGCGGCGCTGATTAGCGCGGTGTCCGGCATGGCAGGAGTAGTCTGATGTTTGGTTTGTCGCCCATCCACATCGTGGTGTTTGCACTGGTCGTGCTGGTGCTGTTTGGCCGCGGCAAGGTGTCCGAATTCATGGGCGATTTTGGCAAGGGCGTGAAAAGCTTCAAGCAAGGCATGGCTGAGGAAAACACGCCGACCCCGCCCGCCGGACAAATCCCGCCGCCACCCCTCGCCGGGACTGGGACGCTCAACGGCGAGACCGTGATCGACGCGGCTGACCCGTCGAACCGCTCGTAATTCGCCCCAGCGGGCACGTTCAAAATGTTTGATATCGGCTGGGACGAGATGCTGTTCACGGCGGTCGTGGCGATCGTGGTGATCGGCCCCAAGGATCTGCCGCGCGCCTTGCGCACCGCTGGCCGCTGGATCGGCAAAGTCCGCCGCGTCTCCGGTCATTTCCGCGCCGGGGTCGAAAACATGATCCGCGAAGCCGAAATGGAAGACATGGAAGCGCAGTGGAAAGAACAAAACGCCGCGATCATGGCGGCGCATCCGCCAGCGGCCTCAGCTGAAGCCGCGCTGATCGGGGTCGATCCCGGCACGATGGGGCCGCTGCCCACAACGCCGCCTGAGCCGTCCGCCAAAAAGACGCCCGCTAAAAAGACTCCTGCAAAAAAGCCGCCAGCCCAAAAGGCGGCTGCCAAGTCCCGGGCCAAGGCCAAGTAATGGCGTTTAACGTCCGCGACATTGACGACACGCAGGCCCCGCTGCTCGATCACCTGATCGAACTGCGCACGCGGCTGCTGCGGGCGATTGCCGCGCTGGCAGTATCGTTTGCGATATGCCTCTATTTCGCCAGCGACATTCTGGGCTTTCTGATCCGCCCGCTGACCAAGGCGTTTCCGCCGGGGCAGGGCCGGCTGGTCTATACCAAGCTGTATGAAGCGTTCTTCGTCGAGCTGAAGGTATCGCTGTTCGCGGCCTTCATGCTCAGCTTTCCGGTGATCGCCAACCAGCTGTGGGCGTTCATCGCGCCCGGGCTTTATGCCAAGGAAAAGAAGGCGTTCCTGCCGTTCCTGCTGGCCACCCCGGCGTTCTTCTTCACCGGCGCGGCGATGGCCTATTACGTAGTCATGCCCACCGCGTTCAAATGGCTGCTGGGGTTTCAAGGCGAAAAGGGCGGGCTCAAGATTGAGGCGCTGCCCGCCGCCGGAGACTATCTGGGGCTGGTGATGCAGTTCATCCTGGCCTTCGGGGTCAGCTTCCTGCTGCCGGTGCTGATGCTGCTGCTCAACCGCGCGGGTATCATCAGCCGGGCCAAGCTGGTCAGCCTGCGCCGCTATGTGATCGTGATCCTGACCGGCTTTTCGGCGATCATCACCCCGCCCGATCTGCTCAGCCAGGTGCTGCTGCTAGTCCCTTTGTTGCTGCTGTTCGAAGGCGCGTTGCTGGTGATGTGGCTGGGTGAACGCAAGGAAGCCAAGGCGGCGGCGCAGCCCAGCGAGCCCGCTCCGCCGGCCTGATTACTGCCCTGACTATTTCTGGCCCGGCTGCTTCGCAGTCTTCACGTCCCACACCAGCCGCCCGCCGATATAGACCTGCAGCACCTTGGTCTGCGCCAGTTCACGCGGGCTGGCGAGCATCGGGTC
>JANNYT010000081.1:0-8183 GCA_031410255.1 Novosphingobium sp.
ATGGGCTGCCTGTCGCACTGCGGGTTCTCGTCGTGGAAGGACCACGATGATTTCACCACCGGACGGCTGGCCGATCCGCGCAGTTTCTGCATCCAGAAAACGCTGCAGGATATTGCGCATGACGGCCCGATCGATGAGAACCTGATGTTTGCGGGCCATGCCGCTTACCGGTTTAAGCAGGACCCGTTCTATTCGAACAATTATACCCCGTCGGTCAAAGAGCTGGTGGACCGGATCCTGACCGGGGATTGAGGCGCGTGAGCGGTGCGCCGTCCCGCCGGTTGCTGCTGGCCGAATTGCTGGAAGTGCCCAAGCTGGTGCTCAGCCTGGTCCAGCCCGGTCTGCCGGTGGCGCGCGGCGATGGGCGGCCGGTGCTGGTCTATCCCGGTTACCTTGCCAATGACCTGTCGACGGTGCGGCTGCGGCGTTCGCTCAATGCTTCGAATTACTCCGCTTACGGCTGGGGGCTCGGCCAGAACTGGGGTGCGCGGGCGGACTTGCTCGACCGGCTGACCGCGCGGCTGGATGCTGTGGCGGTGGACCATCCGGGCCGCCAGATCAGCCTGATCGGCTGGAGCTTGGGCGGGATCTACGCCCGCGAAGTGGCCAAGCTGCGCTCACACCTGATCGACCGCGTGATTACGCTCGGCACGCCGTTCTCAGGTGATCCACATGCCAACAACGCGTGGTGGCTGTACGAATTCCTCAATGACCACAAGGTCGACCATCCGCCGCTGCAGATTGTGCAGACGGCCAAGCCGCCGGTGCCGACAATCGCCGTATGGTCGCCTAACGACGGAGTCGTTGCGCCCGAAGCAGCGCGCGGCCTGCCTGATGAAAGCGACCGCCAAGTCAAAGTCACTGCGCGGCATCTGGGGCTCGCGCGCGATCCAGCCGCGATCCGCACGATCGGTGATCTGCTGGCCGGTTAGTCGGTGCCCGGCTGGCGCGGGTCGGGTCCAAACCGGTTGAGCCCTTTGGTCCCGGGCAGCAGCGCCAGCAGCACCGTGGCGAGGTTGGCCACGATCACCAGCCAATCGATCAGCCAGGTCCAGCTATCGAAGTTGCGGCGCGCGTCCAGCCCCAGCCGGAACGAAATAATCGTGCGGGTCAGCCAGACCGCGAACACCAGCACCGCCAGCCACACCCACGCGCCGCTGCGCCCGCTATCATGCAGCCGCCGGACGAGCAGCGCCGGCACCGGCAAAGCCAGCAGCACGGTCAGCGCGTTCATGATCAGCCAATGCGGGTCATGCAGCAGCGCCAGCCCGGTGACGAATGACACCGGCACGCTGATCAGCAGGCTGGCGAACAGATACGCGATCAACTCGCTGCGGCTGGACCGCCCGGCAAATTCAAGGCTGCGCCGCACTGCAAGCAAGGGCCGCACCGGCCCGGCGGGAGGCTGCGCCGGATCGGGCAGGGGCTCAGTCAAGTTCCCAGGCGCGTTCACCATGGCTGGCCAGATCGAGCCCTTCGGCCTCGTCATCCTCGCCCACCCGCATCGGGATGATCAGGCTGACCAGCACCGCCAGCACTCCGGTCGCAATCGCCGACCAGATCGCCACCGCACCGACCCCGACAGCTTGCGCGGCGAGCTGGCTCAGCATGGTCTTGCCCTCGTCATAACCCGCACCGCCCAGCGCTGGGCTGAGGAACACCGCCAGCAGCAGCGATCCGGTGATGCCGCCAATCCCGTGAACCGCAAACACATCAAGCGAATCGTCGATCTCCAACTTCTGTTTGACCAGCTGGATCATCGGGAAACAGGCCAGTGCGGCCAGCGCGCCGATGGCAATGGCCGCGCCGGGAGAAACGAAGCCCGCCGCCGGGGTGATGGTCGCCAGACCGGCAACCGCGCCCGTGGCAAAGCCCACGCTGGTGGGTTTGCCGACCTTGAATTTTTCAATCGCCAGCCACACCAGCGCGGCCATGCTGGCGGCCAGTTGGGTGTTGAGGATCGCATTGGCGGCATCGTCATTGGCGGCCAAGGCCGAACCACCGTTGAAGCCGAACCAGCCGGCCCACAGCAAGCCCGCGCCCGCCATCGTCAGTGCGGGGCTGTGCGGCAGCATCAATTGCTTGGGGAAACCATGGCGCTTGCCGACCAGCAGCGCCGCGACCAAGGCCGAGACCCCGGCGGTGGTATGCACCACGATCCCGCCGGCATAGTCGAGCGTGCCGATCTTGTCAGCCAGCCAGCCGCCGCCCCAGATCCAGTGCGCGACCGGCGCGTAAACCACCAGGCCCCAGAGCGCGCAGAACCCGATCACCCAGCCGAACCGCGCCCGGTCAGCCCAAGCGCCAACCATCAGCGCCGGGGTGATCGCTGCGAACGTCAGCTGGAATAGCGCAAAGGTGCGCTCGGAAATCGACTGATCGGCGCGCATCACATCGAGCGTGCCGCCCAGCATCCAGCCGCCGCCGGTCCCGATCCAGCCGTTGGTCGCCTCACCAAAAGCGATCCGGTAACCGGCCACTACCCACAGCACCGACGCCACCGCCGCAATCGCGCCGATCTGGACCGCCACCGCGAGGAAATTCTTCGAGCGGACCAGCCCGCCGTAAAACAGCGTCAGCCCGGGCAAGGCCATCAGCAAGACCAGCGCCGCTGACACCAGCACCCAGGCATTGTCGCCGCTGTTCATCGCATCGTCGGCAGTGTCCAGCGCTGCCTGGGCAAAGGCGTAAGCCGGGGTCAGCAGGGCCACTGCGGCTAAGCCCATGGCCGAAAGCTTGCGCATTGAATTCTCCTCCTTCGCGCAGCGTGTCGCCGCGCGAATCTCCCACGCAGGGCTTAAAGCAACGATTGCAGCTTGGGCAAGGCGCGATCCGCAGGCTTATTACAAGATCGCCCAGCCTTTCGCTGAAATCCTAAAGCCAGCCGTCGAGCACCTGATCGGGCGGGCGGTGACCATCGGACCAATAGCGGATGTTGGCGATGACCTTTTCGCCGGCCTGTTCGCGCCCTTCGATCGTCGCGCTGCCCTGATGTGGCAAGGCGATGACGTTGGGCAGCGCGAGCAGCCGCGGGTCGACCTGCGGTTCGCGCGCAAACACATCGAGCCCGGCCCCGGCAATCTCACCACGCGCCAGCGCCGCGATCAGCGCATCCTCGTCGATGAGATCGCCGCGCGCAGTGTTGATCAAGAAAGCGCTGGGCTTCATTTCGCGCAGCCGCGCTGCGTTGATAAGGTGGTGAGTGGAACTGCCGGCCGGGCAGTGCAGCGTAATGATGTCACTCTGCGCGATCAGCTGTTCAAGGTCGGGCTGATAGCGCGCGCCGAACATCGTCTCGATGCTAGGCGGCAGGCGGTGGCGGTTGTGATAGACCACGTCGAGCCCGAAGGCGCGGGCGCGGTGCGCCACGGCTTGCCCGATCCGGCCCATCCCGATGATCCCGAGCTGCTTGCCGCCGATGCAATGCCCCAGCATCGCGGTCGGCGTCCAGCCGGTCCAGTGGCCATCGCGGACCAGCCGGCTGCCTTCGCCCAGGCGCCGCGGGACAGACAGGATCAGCATCATGGTCAGGTCGGCGGTGTCGTCAGTGAACACCCCCGGGGTGTTGGTGACGATCACCTTACGGGCCCGCGCGGCGGCCAGATCGATGTGCTCAATCCCGGCGCCGAAATTGGCGATCAGGCCTAGCCGGTCGCCCGCCGCAGCCAGCATTTCGGCGTCGATCCGGTCGGTTACCGTCGGCACGATCACGTCGCAGGCTTGCATTGCCGCGATCAGTTCAGCGCGGGTCAGCGGGCGGTCTTCGGTGTTGAGCACCACGTCGAACAATTCGGCCATCCGCGCTTCGACCGCAGGCAGCAGGTGGCGCGTGACGTGAACGCGCGGCTTGCCGGGCACGCGGCGCGATTGGGTCTGGTCAGCGTGAGCAGTCATTGCCCATATCGCTAGGCCGGGGCGGGGTGGGCGGTCAAGCCGCTTGAAGGCGCTTGAAGCTGGGGGGGCAGCCGGGCTATCCAGCGATGATGTATCGAATCCTTCTTTTTGCCACCGCGCTCGCCGCACTGGTCGCCAGTCCGCTTCGCGCCGGTGAAACCAAGACCCCTTATTGGACCTCGATCCGCGCGGGCGAAGTCAATATGCGGGTCGGGCCCGGCGAGGACTACCGGATCGCGTGGGTCTATCACCGTGTCCATCTGCCGCTCAAAGTGCTGCGAATCAAGGAAAGCTGGTGGTTTGTGCAAGACCCCGATGGCGCGCAAGGCTGGGTACTGGGCCGCCTGATGACCCGCACCCGCGGCGGCTATGTAACCGGCAAGGATCCCGCAGGTATGCGTGCAGCCCCAGCCGCCGACAGCAAGCTGCTGTGGCGCCTTGCCCCCGGCGTGGTCGGTACGCTGGGCGATTGCAGCAATGGCTGGTGCGAGCTCAACCTGGGCGAGCGCAAAGGCTTCGTCGAGCAGGACCGGCTGTGGGGCGCAGGCGAACCCTGAGCGGCGCGCGCTCAGACCAGTTCGAGCGCCACTGCCGTAGCCTCACCGCCGCCGATGCACAGGCTGGCGACGCCCTTGGTCTTGCCGTGACGTTGCAGCGCCGCGATCAATGTTGTGACAATCCGCGCGCCCGAAGCACCGATCGGATGGCCGAGCGCAGTTGCGCCGCCGTGGACGTTGATCCGGTCATGCGGAATGCCAAGGTCGTGCATCGCGAACATCGCGACACAGGCAAAGGCCTCGTTGATTTCGAACAGATCAACATCGGCCAGCGACCATCCCGAGGAGGCGAGCACTTTCTGGATCGCGCCGACCGGGGCGGTGGTGAAATCCTTGGGCGCCTGGGCATGCGCGGCCATTGCGACCAACCGGGCGACCGGGGTCAGGCCCTTGGCCTTGGCCACGCTGGCGCGGGTCAGCACCAACGCCGCCGCACCGTCCGAGATCGAACTTGAAGTGGCGGCGGTAATCGTGCCGTCCTTGGCGAAGGCTGGCTTGAGTGCGGGGATCTTGTCCGGGCGGCCCTTGCCGGGTTGCTCGTCAGTATCGACCACGGTTTCGCCAGCGCGGCTGACCACGGTGACCGGCGCGATTTCGGCGGCAAAGGCGCCATCGGCAATCGCGGCCTGCGCGCGGCGCAAGGATTCGATCGAATAGCTGTCCTGCGCCTCACGCGTCAGCTGGTAAGCATCGGCGGTATCCTGCGCAAAAGTGCCCATCGCCCGGCCTGCATCATAGGCATCTTCCAGCCCATCGAGGAACATGTGGTCGTAGGCGGTATCGTGCCCGATCCGCGCGCCCGAGCGGTGTTTCTTGAGCAAGTACGGCGCGTTCGTCATGCTTTCCATGCCGCCCGCCACGACCATGTCGATGCTGCCCGCGGCCAGAGCTTCGGCGCCCATGATCAAGGTCTGCATCCCCGATCCGCAGACCTTGTTGACCGTGGTGGCCTGCACCGATGTGGGCAGCCCGGCCTTGATCGTGGCCTGCCGCGCCGGTGCCTGACCTAGCCCTGCGGGCAAGACGCAGCCCATATAGACCCGTTCGACATCGGCGCCATTGACCCCGGCGCGTTCAACCGCCGCCCGGATTGCAGTCGCGCCCAGATCGGTCGCGCTGACATCGGCCAAGGCGCCTTGCATCCCGCCCATCGGCGTGCGCGCGGCAGAGAGGATCACGATCGGATCGTGGGCTGAAAACTGGGCCATGGAAATTGCGCCTTTTATCGACGGGGAGGGGGCTGTCCCGATCAATTAATGCTGCGGCGCACCAATGGCAATCCCAAGCTCGGCAAGCTAGGTCTTGGGCTTGTCGTTCTCGCCGTTCTTGCCGAACACGAATTCGCCGAAGTTTTCCATCTTGGCGTCCCACAGATCGAGGTTTTCGAAGAACAGCGCTTCGCTCATCCCGGCTTTGCTGAGATAGACATCCCATTCGAGGTTGGGATCACCATCATTGTCGAGGTAAACCCGGCCATAGCGGTATTCCTTGGAATACTGATTCATCGCGGTCAGCGTCGGCTGCTTGCTGGGGGCAAAGGCGGCGTAAAACTGGATCGATTGGCAATTCTTGTTATCGTCGTCGCAGCCATACAGGAAAATATTATAAGCGTAGCCGTCGGGATCCTGCACCCGGATATAGGTTTCCTTGTCGACCGTCTTGATCTCAAGCTTGTGGCCCTTGGCGCGCAGCACCTGCGTCAGCACGTCAAGGTCTGCGGTCACATTGCGCGCCCAGGCTGGGGCTGCGGCCAGACCAGCGAGGCAGGCAAAGGTCAGGATCAATCCGCGCAGATAGCGATGCATGTCAGTTTCCCCCCAGTGATGCCGCTCGATACGATAGGTCTGTCACCAGCGCGGGAATTAGACAAGCCCCAGCTTGCGGTGTTTTGCTTGCCAAGTGACCGGGACTTGCCGCAAAAGGGTAGCATAAAGAAACGGGAGTTGCAGGGATGGCCGAATCGCAGATCAATCGCATGGGGCAAGTGTTGGCGCGCCAGCGTGCGGCGTTTACCGCGGCCTTGCCAGAACCACTGGCGCTGCGGCGGGACCGGATTGATCGTGCGATCGCATTGTTGATCGATTACAAGGACGAGTTTGCCAAGGCCGTATCGGCCGATTTCGGGCACCGCAGCACCGAGCAGACCCTGATGACCGACATCATGCCCTCGGTCGGCGCGCTCAAGCATGCCAAAAAGCATTTCGAAGCGTGGAGCCGCAGTGACCGGCGCAAGGCGATGTTTCCGCTCGGCCTGCTGGGGGCCAAGGCCGAAGTGGTCTATCAGCCCAAGGGCGTGGTCGGCGTAATCGCGCCGTGGAACTTTCCGGTCGGCATGGTGATGGTGCCGATGGCCGGGATTCTGGCGGCGGGCAATCGCGCGATGATCAAGCCGAGCGAATTTACCGAGCGCGTCGCCGAGGTGTTCGCCGAGGCGGTGCCCAAGTATTTCGCCGAGGACGAAGTGGCAGTGTTCACCGGCGGCGTCGATGTCGGCACGGCGTTCAGCCAGCTGGCCTTCGATCACATGATCTTCACCGGCGCGACCAGCGTGGGCAAGCACATCATGCGTGCAGCGGCGGAAAATCTGGTGCCGGTGACGCTCGAACTCGGCGGTAAATCGCCGACATTTATTGGCCGCAGCGCGGACAAGACCAAGGCCGGCAGCCGGATCGCCATGGGCAAGATGATGAACGCCGGGCAGATCTGCCTCGCGCCAGACTACCTGCTGGTGGCCAAGGATCAGGAAGCCGCGATGATCGAAAGCGTCAAAGCGGGCGTGACCGAAATGTACCCGTCGCTGCTGGCCAACGACGATTACACCTCGGTGGTCAATGGCCGCAACCGTGAACGGCTCGAAGGCTATCTGGCCGATGCCCGCGCCAAGGGCGCCGAACTGATCGAAGTCAACCCGGCGGGCGAAGACTTTGCATCGTCCAATGGCAACAAGATGCCGCTGACGATTGTTCGCGGGGTTACCGATGACATGAAGGTGATGCAGGAAGAAATCTTCGGCCCGATCCTGCCGGTGATGACTTACGACAACATCGATCAGGCGATCGATTACGTGAACGCGCACGACCGGCCGCTGGGGCTCTATTACTTCGGGCAGGACAAGGCCGAGGAGCAAAAGGTACTCAGCCGCACGATCTCTGGCGGGGTGACGGTCAACGATGTGCTGTTCCATAACGCCATGGAAGACTTGCCGTTTGGCGGGACCGGGCCATCGGGGATGGGCAATTACCACGGCGTCGATGGCTTCAAGACCTTCAGCCACGCCCGCGCGGTCTATCGCCAGCCGGGGCTCGATGTGGGCAAGCTGTCGGGCTTCAAGCCGCCCTATGGCAAGACCACGCAATCCACCTTGGCCCGCGAACTCAAAAAGTAGGCAACTTTTCGCTGGAAAGGCTCGATTCTAAGGGATAGCCCACTTGCACCCGGCCCGCGCGCGGCCTAGTGCGCGGCTATTCCCCCAGCAAGGCGAGACGACCCCTTGGTTGACCTGTCACAGTACCTGCCGATCCTGATCTTCCTGGGCATCGCCTTTGCGTTGTCCGCGACCTTCGTGTTCGCTCCGATGGGTGTTTCGCGCCTGACCGGAACGCATCAGCCCAGCGTCGACAAGAACAGCGAATATGAGTGCGGCTTTCCCGCCTTTGAAGAACCGCGCAGCCAGTTCGACGTGCGGTTCTATCTGGTCGCGATCCTGTTCATCGTGTTCGATCTGGAAGCCGC
>JANNYT010000082.1:0-3579 GCA_031410255.1 Novosphingobium sp.
GGTACATGCCGTCGGTCTTGATCCCGCGGTTGGCGGGAGCGATGCCGAAGCTGCGGCGCAGGAAGAGCTTGGCGGCGAGCTGGATCACGTTGCCGACAACGGTCAGCCCGATCCCGACCGGCACCAGCCAGTGCAGCATGGCCGGAGTATTCGCGGGCTGAATCAGCAGCGGCGAATAGGTCGCGGTGATCGCGAGCAGCCAGTCACCCAGCCTGAGCGAGATGGTCTCGGTCGGGCGGCGCAGCAGCACGAAGATCACCACTGCGGTTTCTGCCACCATGATCAGCGGCGCGAACGGATTGGTCGAGGTGAACACCCGCTCGGCGAGGAGGAGCCACAAGACAACGATAGTGACCTGCTCGAACCGATCAAGCCGCGCCGGGGTGAGCCAGCGAGGCAGGGGAGCGACGGGGGTTGCTGCGGTCATGAAGGGTGGGATCGCAGCATATGGTTAACTTTGCGTGAAGCGCGCCAAAGCTTGACTCTGTGCGCGGCACTGCTAGTGGCCCGCTCCGACCGGTGCGTTCGCGCATGGGTCAGCCGTCCGAGACAGCTGCTGGGGGTTTCCTCCTTAATTCGCAGCCTAGACGGGGACAGAGATTTTTCGGGCCTGCCTTCAATGCGGCCCGGCACGGCGTTATCGGCGCCCTCCTTCCCCTTCGAACGGAACCGCCCGTGGGTGCTTCGGCAACCGCGGACAACGTAGCCGGTTGTGCGGGAGCTTGCTCCCAAGCGACCATTTTGAAGGAGTTAGGCATGGATCGTTCGCAGAAAGCCGAATCGGTCGCATCGCTCAACGCGGTCTTCAACGAGGTTGGGGTGGTGATCATCGCCCGCAATCTCGGCTTGACGGTGGCCCAGTCCACCGCCTTGCGCGGAAAGATTCGCGATGCCGGTGCATCGTACAAGGTGGCGAAGAACCGTCTTGCCAAGCTTGCCATCAAGGACACGGACTATGCCGGGATCGGTGACTTGTTCACCGGCCCGACCGCGATCGCCACTTCGGTCGATCCGGTGGCTGCCGCCAAGGCAGTCGTGGATTTCGCCAAGACGAACGACAAGCTCGAAATCGTCGGCGGATCGATGGGTTCGCTGGTGCTGAACGCCGAAGGGGTCAAGGCACTCGCCGCGCTCCCTTCGCTCGATCAGCTCCGCGGGACCATCATCGGTCTGGTCCAGGCTCCAGCGACGAAGATTGCGCAGCTCGCCACCGCTCCGGCGGCCAAGCTGGCGCGCGTCTTCTCCGCTTATGCCGAGGCAGCATAACAAGACGATTTACCGATTTTCCCGGGACTTTCCCCGGACCAACATTTGCAGGAGTTAAACATCATGGCCGATATCGCCAAACTGGTTGAAGAACTTTCGAAGCTGACCGTGCTTGAAGCCGCTGATCTGGCCAAGGCGCTTGAAGAAGCATGGGGCGTTTCCGCCGCTGCTGCGGTTGCTGTTGCGGCTCCGGCTGCTGCTGCCGAAGCGGTTGAAGAGCAGACCGAATTCGACGTCATCCTGATCAATGACGGCGGCAACAAGATCGCCGTCATCAAGGAAGTCCGCGCGATCACCCAGCTCGGCCTGACCGAAGCCAAGGCGCTGGTCGAAGCCGCGCCGAAGGCGATCAAGGAAGGCATCAAGAAGTCGGAAGCCGACGAGATCAAGGCCAAGATCGTTGCTGCCGGCGGTACCGTCGACATCAAGTAAGCTTCGCTTGCTACACAGTTTCGTGGCTGTCTTGAAGCAGTCACGGATGGGAGGGCGGGACCGCAAGGTTCCGCCCTTTTCGTTGGCGCGGACCGTTTGCAGTTCGGTAACGGCCCTTCGCTAAAACCGCGGGCATGAGCTTTGGACAAAACACGCGGGCCGGATTGAGCGAACTGCGCGGGACATACGACCGCACGGTCGATGGCTGGTTGCGCCCCGATCAGGGTGGATGGCGTTTCACCGACACGCAGGGCGAGGTCTATCGGCTCAGCGCCGAGGATGGCGACCGCATCCACCACGCCGCGCGTGAGCGGATCGACGAACTGTTTGCTTCGCTTGAGGGTCAGAGCTGGCTTCTGGTGGTTGCGGCGATGGTTGTCGGCTTCCTGGGTTTGAAGATGGCCGACGAATTCGTCCTCTATGGTGCGATGCCTACCGGGGTCTACTTCGTCCCGTGCTTGTTGTTCCTGTGCAAGGACGTGATTGCCGAAGTGCAGTTCGCCTGGGCAATGAACAAGTGGCGTGGCGATCTGGCCAAACTGATCCGCAGCGAACTGGGCTGCGGTGACCAGCGCCAGGCCTATTCGCTGTTCAACGACGAACGGCTTGGGGTGTGGATTGGCTGGGCACTGTTCGGGCCCGGGATGATCGGGTTTTTGGTCGCCTACGACTATGGCGAGGCCTTCTTCCTGTTCCTGGGCATGATGGGCGCCGGCATATTCGTCCTGCGGGCTGCCTACGGCCTCGACGGATAGCGGCTAAGCGCTATTTCAGCGTCTTGATGTAATCGATCAGTTCATGCCGCTTCGCCGCATCGGGCTGTCCGGCATAGGTCATCCGGGTGCCGGGGACCGTGCCCATCGGGTTGGTCAGCCACTTGTCGAGGCCGGCCTGGTCCCAGGTCAGGCCCGAGCCCTTGAGCGCGGGGCTATATTCGAAGCCCGGCCCGGTCCCGGCCTTGCGGCCGAACACCCCGGCCAGGCTTGGCCCGATGCCGTTCTGCCCGGGCTTGACCGCATGGCATGAGGCGCACTGCGCGAAGACGGCTGGCATCTTTGGGCCGCTGTCAGACGCGCTGGCGGTGCTTTCGCTGGTCGACGACGTTCCTTGTTCGGGCGCGCTTTGCTCCTTCGCTCCGCCACAGCCGGCCAGAGCCAGCGCCATCATCCCAGCACCAATCGCACCGCACCGAACCATCGCCTGCGTCCTCCTGTTGACCAACAGAGACATAGGCCGGCGCGAATCTCCGCGTCAATGCGCTGGAACAGTGAACCGGCACGAAGCAGCGCTGTGGCAGGCTTGTCGCAAGCCCGGGGCAAAGTTGCGGCGCGCGCCGACTAGGTCTTTTGTTGCCGAGTTTCTGCGCCTATCCGGGCCGGCTTTATGGGGCAAATGACATCTTCCGACCTTTGGCGCGGCGAGCTGCGCGCCACGCTGCTGCTGGCGGCGCCGCTGGCGGCTGCCAACCTGGCGCAGATGCTGGTCTATGCCGTCGACGTGATTTTTGTGGCGCGGCTGGGCGAGCAGGCATTGGCCGCGTCGAGCCTGGCGACGACCATCTTCGGGCTGATGATGTGGTGCTTTTCGGGGCTGACCGGCGCCTGTTCACCGTTGATCGCGGCCGAGCTGGGCCGCCGCCGGCATGCGGTGCGCGAAGTACGCCGGTCAGTGCGCATGGCGCTGTGGCTTGCAGTGGTGTGCAGTGTGATCGGGATGGCGATTTCGGCCAATGGCGAAGCTATCCTGCGGCTGACCGGACAGGATCCGGTGATTGCCCAGCGCGCCGGGCTGTTCCTGATGGTGCTGCTGTGGGCGATGCCCGCGGCGCTGGTCAGCAACGTCCTGCGCTCGTTCGTCTCGGCGCTGGGCCGGCCGGTGATC
>JANNYT010000083.1:0-35144 GCA_031410255.1 Novosphingobium sp.
ACTGAACATCCCACTACGCCGTTTGAAGGGCAGCAGCCGGGCACCTCGGGTCTGCGCAAGAAGGTCAAGGTCTTCCAGCAGCCGAACTATGCCGAGAACTTCATCCAGGCGGTATTCGATGTGGCCGAGCGGCCTGCTGGAACGGCACTGGTGATCGGCGGCGACGGCAGGTTTCACAATCGTGCGGTGATCCAGCAGGCGATCCGCATGGCGGCGGCGAACGGCTATGGCAAAGTCTTGGTCGGGCAAGGCGGGATCCTCTCAACGCCGGCGGCCAGCCACGTGATCCGGCTGCACGGGGCCAGCGGCGGGCTGATCCTGTCGGCCAGCCACAACCCTGGCGGGCCGGATGAAGACTTCGGGATCAAATACAACGGCGCCAACGGGGGCCCGGCGAGCGAGGCAGTGACCGAGGCAGTCTATGCCCGCACCCAAGTGATCGAGCGCTGGCTGGGCGTCGACGCGACCAACATCGATCTCGACGCGGTCGGGCTGAGCACGGTTGGTGGCATGACGGTCGAGGTAATCGATCCGGTCGCCGATTACGCCGCGCTGATGGAACGCTTGTTCGATTTCGCTACGATTCGCCGCGCGGTGGCGGGCGGTTTTACGATGGCATTCGATGCGATGCACGCGGTGACCGGGCCTTATGCGATCGAGATCCTCGAACGGCGGCTCGGCTTTCCGGCTGGGAGCGTGCGCAGGGGGGTGCCGCTCGAAGACTTTGGCGGGCACCATCCGGACCCCAATCTGGTCCACGCCAAGGTGCTTTACGAGCTGATGATGAGCGCGCACGCACCCGATTTCGGGGCGGCATCGGATGGCGACGGTGACCGCAACCTGATCATCGGGCGGCACTGCTTCATCACCCCGTCGGATTCGCTGGCGATGCTCGCGGCCAATGCCCAGCTGGCACCGGGCTATGCCAGCGGGCTGAAGGGAATCGCGCGCTCAATGCCGACCAGCGCCGCCGCCGATCGGGTGGCGGCCAGGCTGGGCATCCCGTGCTTTGAAACGCCAACCGGGTGGAAGTTTTTCGGCACATTGCTCGACGCCGGGCGCGCGACGATCTGCGGCGAGGAAAGCGCCGGGACCGGGTCCGACCATGTTCGCGAAAAGGATGGGCTGTGGGCGGTGTTGCTGTGGCTCAACATTCTGGCGGTGCGGCGCTGCAGCGTTGCGGAATTGGCGGCCGAGCATTGGGCAGAATACGGCCGCAACTATTACGCGCGGCACGACTATGAAGCAGTCGAAAGCACTGCAGCGACTGCGCTGATGGCCGAGCTGGGGGCGGCGCTGGCCGCACTGCCGGGGCAGCACTTCGGGCCGCTCACCGTGTCCGCCGCAGACAGCTTTAGCTACACCGATCCAGTCGATGGTTCGGCCAGCGCCAATCAGGGCCTGCGGGTGATGTTCACCGGCGGCTCGCGGATCGTGTTCCGGCTGTCAGGCACCGGCACCCAAGGCGCGACGCTGCGGGTCTATCTTGAACGCTACGAACCGGCGGGCGGCGCGCTCGACCGGGAAACCCCCGCGATGCTAGCCGAGCTGATCGGGGCGGCCGAGCAGATCGCCGGGATCGCGCGGCACACCGGCCGGACGCAGCCCGATGTCGTAACTTGACCAGCGCTTATGGAGCGACGGTCAGTCGCGGCAAGACTCGCTTCGCGGTCCGCGCTCCGCTGGCCCGCGCGGTGTGGCTGTGCCTGTTCAGCGGCGACGCTGAAACGCGCGTGGCAATGCGCCGCAGCGGCGACGATTGGCTCGCCGAGCTGGACGGCGATCACACGGGCGCGCGCTACGGCTATCGCACCGAGGGCGAGTGGGTCCCCGAACGCGGGCTGTGGTTCGATCCGGCCAAGCTGCTGGTCGATCCCTATGCAGTGGAACTCGACCGCCGGTTTGGGCAGGACCCGGCGCTGGGGCAATACGGCGCGGACACCGCCGCGCTGGTCCCGTGCGCGGTGGTGCCGGGGAAGCTGCCACAGGTTCGCCGCCGCCAGCCGCTGTTCAATCCCGGCGGGCTGATTTACGAGCTGAACGTGCGCGGCTTCACCATGCTGCATCCGCAGGTGCCCGCCGATCAGCGCGGCACCGTCGCGGCCTTGGCGCACCCAGCGGTCATCGGGCATTTGCGAGGGCTGCGGGTCAACGCTGTCGAGCTGATGCCGATCGCCGCCTGGATCGATGAGCGCCATCTGGGCCCGCTCGGGCTCTCCAATGCTTGGGGCTACAATCCGGTGGTGCCGATGGCGCTCGATCCACGCCTGTGCCCGGGCGGAGTCGCCGAGCTGCGCGAAACGGTGGCGGCACTGCAAAAGGCCGGGATCGGGGTGATCCTCGATCTGGTCTTCAACCACACCGGGGAAAGCGATGTGCACGGCGGGGTGCTGTCGCTGCGCGGGCTCGACAACGCGGCCTATGCTCATGGTGCGGAGGGCAGCCTGATCAACGACACCGGCTGTGGCAACACGCTCGATTTTGCGGGTCCGGCGGTGCGGCGGCTGGCGCTTGATACGCTGCGCCACTTTGTCCGGCATTGCGGGGTTGATGGCTTCCGTTTCGATCTCGCCCCGATCATGGCGCGCGGGCCGGGGTTCGATCCCGCCGCGCCGCTTTTTGCGCAGTTGGCCGCCGATCCGCTGCTGGCCGACCGGGTGCTGATCGCCGAGCCGTGGGACATTGGCCCGGGCGGCTATCAGCTGGGGCAGTTTCCCGAAGGTTGGCTCGAATGGAACGATCGGTTCCGGGATGATGCCCGGCGGTTCTGGCGGGGTGACGGCAAGCTCGCCGATCTGGTCACGCGGATCGCCGGATCGTCCGATATTTTTCCGGGCACCTGCCGCAGCGTCAACTTCATCGCCGCGCACGATGGCTTTACTCTCGCCGACACAGTTGCTTTCGCGGACAAGCACAACGAAGCCAACGGCGAAGGCAACCGCGACGGGCACAGCGACAACCTGTCTTGGAATTGCGGCACTGAGGGCCCGAGTATCGACCCGGCAGTCATCGCCGCACGTGCCGCTGATCTGCGCGCCTTGCTCGCCACGCTGTTCGCTTCGACCGGCACGATCATGCTCAGCGCCGGCGATGAATTTGGCCGCAGCCAGCAGGGCAACAACAATGCCTATGCGCAGGACAACGCGCACAGCTGGGTGGATTGGGAGGTGCGCGATTTGGCGCTGGAAGACTTTGTCGCCGGTCTCGCTCAGGCCCGCAGCGAACGAAGTGCGATAAACGCAGAATTTCCGGTCGGCGGAGACTGGTTGCGGCCAGACGGTCACGCCATGTCCAGCGCCGATTGGGATGATCCGCAGACCGACGAGGTGATTTACCAGATTGCGATCAAGTCAGATACCTGTGTGCTTGAGATTGCACGCTCTCGGCACAAGTTTGCATGGACTGTGCTTCGTTAAACAGCCGAACTGAATTTGGTCGCAGAAACCGTCCGATAGGGGTCGATCAGTGCCGCAATAGTGCGCGCGTAAGGCAATCCGTCCGGCAGGATCACGAGGTTTCCGGACGTAAGACTGGCTAGTCCGAGTGCGGCAAACGGGGCGAGGCGATCCGCGATCTCTGCGCTGATTTGTGCTGGCAGCTGCGCGTGGCTCTGGCACAGCAGCTGTTCGATCAGGCACCCGCGCAGCTGATCGCCGGCGCTGCGCCGCACTCCGCGCGTGGTGGTAAGCTGCCGCTGCGAGGCGAGCATCCGGTAGCGTCCGGTGTTCTTCTCGTTCTGGGCCAGCAGCTGCGGAAAGCTGCTGATTGCAGAACTGCCCAACCCGATAACCGTGGCCGCCTGATCGTCGGTAAAACCTTGAAAATTGCGCCGGAGTGTTCCTGTCAGCGCAGCACTCGCCAGCGGATCTCCGCCCGCGCGGGCAAAGTGATCGAAGCCAACCGGGGTGTAGCCATGCGTCAGGAAATAGCGGTAACCCAGGCATGCCAGCTCGAACCGCGCCGCCTGACCCGGCAAGACAGTGGCATCAATCGCGCGCTGGCGCGGCACCAGATGCGGCACGTGCGCATAGCCGAACAGCGCGACCCGGTCGGCCCCCAGCACACGGGTGCGCTGCAAGGTATCCAGCAGATCTTCGCTGGTCTGGCCGGGCAGTCCGTACATCAGGTCATAGTTGAGTGAGGTGACGCCCGCCTGGCGCAACCAATCGGTGGTGCGCACGATCAGGTCTTCGCTCTGCACCCGGCCGATTGCCTGTTGGCACTGCGCGGCAAATGTCTGCACCCCCAGACTGGCGCGGGTGATGCCGACTTGGGCGATCACTTGCGCCCAATCGGCCGACATGGTGCGGGGATCGAGCTCAATCGAGTAGACCGGGCTGGCCAATTTGAACTGGACCGTCAGCGCATCTACCAGCCGCGCGAAATCGACCGGGCTGATCGCGTTGGGACTGCCGCCGCCGAACGAGACCCGGCGGACACGCGCTGTGGCAGGCAGCATGGCGGCAACCGTCTCAATCTCGCGGTGCAGCGCCACCAGGTACGAATCGAGCCGCTGCTGGCGCCCGGCGACCCCGGTGTTGCAGCCGCAGTAGAAGCAGATCTTCTCGCAAAACGGAATGTGGACGTAGAGCGAAACGTCGCCCGCAGCGCCCTCAAGCGCTGATTGGTAAGCCGCCGGTTCAAGCGCGCCGAACTCTGCCGCGGTTGGGAAGCTGGTGTAGCGTGGGACTGGCTGGGCCAGCAGATCGGGGTGATAAGTCCACATGCTGGTTGCCTGACAGCGTTACTCTACTCCGTCATTGCGCTGCATCAAACATGCGCCGCGGACAGCCGGCGTGGCAGCCCTTGATCGGGCACGGCGGCGGCATGCTTGGCCCATCTTCCCCGAGATGGATGACCATGAACCCGCCGCCGCAAAGCGGTGAGATGAGGTCATACCCGGTCTGCGCAGCTCCCATGCTGGCGCCGAGCATCAGCGGAACCAGCGCGAAAATTCCGAGCGCCGTCAGCTTCATGCTTCGTCATCTTCATCGATCAGGATGCGGTTGGCGGCGCCATCGAGATCTTCGAACTGGCCATCGCGCATCGCCCAGAAGAACACGATCAGCCCCAAGCAACCCATAGCCAGCGCAATTGGGATCAGGAGGACCAACCCGCTCATCGCGCGGCAGTTGCCAGGCGGAGCGAATTGCCGACCACGACCACCGAACTGAGCGACATCGCGGCGGCAGCGATCAGCGGGGTAACCTGACCGGACAAGGCCAGCGGCACCGCGAGCAGATTATAGCCAATGGCAAAGCCGAAGTTCTGCCGCACGATCACCATGGTCCGTCGTGCGACCTTGATCGCCAGGGCCACCGGCATCAACCCGGCGCCGATGAACACCGCATCGGCAGCTTGCTGACTGGCGTCGCTGGCGGTGCTGGGCGCGATCGAAGCATGCGCGGCGGCGAGGGCTGGGCCGTCATTGATGCCATCGCCGACCATCAGCGGACGATGGCCCGCGCTCCGCAATTGCTCCAGCGCGGCCAGCTTGTCGGCGGGGGACACGCCGCCGCGGCCGAACAGGCCAAGCGCGCGCGCCATTGGTGCCACCGCGCTGGTCCGGTCACCCGACAGGATCGAACTGGCAATCCCGAAGCGCGCGATCTGCGCGATAGTCTCGGCAGCATCACTGCGCAGCGGGTCGCTGAAATCTATGGTCCAGGCGGCATCGCCAATCGTCAGGCGGCTGGACTGCAGCGCGCCGCCATCGGCGCTTTTGCCGAGCGACACTGGCTGGCCCTGCCACACGCCCGTCAGGCCCGCCCCGCCTTGCTCGGCAACGCCTGTGACAGTGGCTGCGGCTACCTGCTCGGCCTGCAGTCCCGCGACCATGCCCTTGCTGAGCGGGTGGCGGCTGTGCTGCGCCAGGGCCAGTGCGACGCTGCGCGCCTCGCTGGGCAGCGCGGCAAGGTCCGGGCGGGGCTCGCCCAGCGTCAAAGTGCCGGTCTTGTCGAACACCGCGACATCGACCTCGGCCAGCCGTTCGAGCGCGCTGCCGTCCTTGACCAGCAATCCGCGCCGGATCAGGGCATTGCTGGCAACGACTTGTGCCGCCGGGACCGCCAGCCCCATCGCGCAGGGGCAGGTGATGATCAGCACGGCAATGGCGATGACGAGCGACTGGTGCCAGCCTGCTCCCGCCAGCAGCCAGCCGATCAGCGCCAGCAGCGCCAGACTGTGCACAGCCGGAGCATAGAGCCGCGAGGCGCGGTCGGCGATCCGCACATAGCGGCTGCGCGATTGCCCGGCCTCGTCCATCAACCTTGCAATCTCGGCGATCACGGTATCACCCGCCGCTGCGGTGATCCGAACTTGCAGCGGCGCGTTGAGATTGAGCGCCCCGGCGTGAACCTGATCGCCAGTCCCCACCGGTTCGGGCAGACTTTCGCCAGTCAGCATCGCGTTGTCGATAGCGCTGCTGCCGGCGATGATCGTGCCGTCGGCAGCCAGCGCCTCGCCCGCCGCAACGAGCATCACCATGCCCGGTTGCAGCGCGCCGGCGTCAAGCCGCTCGGTGCTGCCCGCCGGGCCCAGCACCGCAGCGCTGCGCCCCATCCGCCCCAGAATCGCACCGATCCCGGCGCGGGTGCGGTTGCGCATTGCGGAATCGAGCGCGCGGCCGATCAGCAGGAAGAACAGCAGCATGACCGCGCCGTCGAAGTAGGCTTGCTCGCCCCCGGTCAGCGTCTCGTAGAGGCTGAGCCCGGTCGCCAGCAATACCCCGATCGAAATCGGCACGTCCATATTGGTGCGGCGGTGGCGCAGCGCCATCAGCGCCGAGCGGAAGAACGGTCGTCCTGAATAGGCCACCACCGGCAGCGCGATTATGGCTGAGAGCCAGTGGAACATGTCCCGCGTTGCACCGCCCGCGCCCGACCAGACACTGACCGACAACAGCATGATGTTCATCATGCCGAACCCCGCCACCGCCAAGGCGCGCAGCAGCATCCGGCTGTCCTTGTCATCCTGCGCCAGCGGGTTGAGCACGGCAAGCTGTGCCTCAAAACCGAGGGATTGCAGAGCGCCGATCAGATATTCATCGCTGACCTTGGGATCGTGGCGCACGGCGACGCGCTTGGCTGAGAAGTTGACCCGCACCGCCGCCACGCCGTCACGCTTGCCCAGCTCGCGCTCGATCTTGGCGATGCACCCGGCGCAGCGGATGCCCGGCACCGTGAACCGGCTATCGGTCAGCGCTGGTGCGGGAACCAGCAGGCCGGGCTGGACAGTCACCTGAGGTCACCTTCGCTGCGCCAGCTGTGGCCGCTTGCAGCAATTTCGAGGCGGATGATCCAGCGCCCTGGGGGCAAGTGTTCGCGCGAGATGTAGCGGTCAGGCCCGGCTGGCGTGAATGTGAAGGCCCGGTCAGTATCGCGGCCCAGCGGATGCCGGGCCATGACGTTAATCTGTGCATTCGCGGGCGTTCCGGCGGTGGTGACAACCAGCGCGCTATCTGCGCCGCGCGCAACCTTGGCGGACCAGCCCAGTGCTTGCTGCGCCTGATCGCGGGCCAGCCAGTGGTTGAAGTTCTGACTGGCGACGTAGGAGTTTTCAACCACCACTCCGCCAAAAGTCGATGACGCGTAGTGTGCCATGGTGAAATTCACCGCGACGACGATGCCGAAGAAGACCACAAGAATCGCACTGATATGGCGGCCCGTGAACTGCTTGGTCATGATCCGGGCTCCGGTGCGGCAAAGCGGGTTACGGCCCGGGCATGCTCGGATTGCTCGCCTGGCGCGCTGAGTTCCAGCGCGAAGTCTTGCGGCAAGGTGGCTGGCGGGGCCAGCACATAAACCCGCAGGGTGGCGGTACTATCGGCTGGAACGGTCACTTTCAGGGCGCGTGCAGCTTGGCCGCGTTCGTTGCGGTCGCTCCACATAACTGCGCCGGGCAAGCCTTCGAGCGCCAGGTCCATGGCGCGCGGGCGGCTCTCCATGTTGCGCAGCTTGAGCGTGTAAGCATTGCGCGGCGAGCCGTTGCTCATCAGCATGAACGGCGGGTTGCGATCGGCGGCGACCGTCATGCCGGTGCGCAACCGGGTGCCGAGCGCGAACAGCATGGCCAGGCCAATAGCGCCCCAGATCGAAAAGTAAGCGAGCGTTCGCGGGCGCAGCAGGGTTTTCCAGACCGGGCGTGGTTCTTCGCCCGCCGCCTCGCGCTGGCAGTCCTCGAGCGTGGCATAGTCGATCAGCCCGCGCGGGCGGCCGACTTCGTCCATCACGCGGTCGCAGGCATCGATGCACAGCGCGCAAGTGATGCAGCCGATCTGAGGGCCTTCGCGAATGTCGATCCCGGTCGGGCAGACTGCAACGCATTGGTTGCAATCGATACAATCACCCAGCGGCTGCGCGGACTTGGCCGCCTGCTTGATGCTGCCGCGCGGCTCTCCGCGCCAATCCTTGTACGTAACGGTCAGCGACTTCTCATCGAGCATAGCCGACTGGATACGCGGCCACGGGCACATGTAGATGCAGAACTGCTCGCGCATGAACCCACCCAGCAGGAAAGTGGTGGCGGTCAGGATCGCGACGGTGATGTAGGCCACTGGCGCAGCCTGGCCGCTCCAGAAGTCCACCGTCAACGTCGGTGCATCGGCAAAATACATGATCCACGCGCCGCCGGTCCAGAAGCTGATGATCAGGTAGATCGACCATTTGAACGCGCGGCGGGCGATCTTGCTGGGCCCCCACGGCGCGCGGTCAAGCCGCATGCGGGCGTTGCGATCACCATCGACCAGCCGGTCAACATGCTGGAACAGGTCGGTCCACACGGTTTGCGGGCAGGAATAGCCGCACCACGCCCGGCCGACCGCGCTGGTCACCAGGAACAGTCCAATCCCGGCCATGATCAGCAGCCCGGCGACGAAATAGAATTCGTGCGGCCAGATCTCGATCCCGAACATGTAGAACCGGCGGTGCGCCAGATCGACCAGCACCGCTTGATGCGGCGCGTAAGGCCCGCGATCCCAGCGCAGCCACGGGGTGACGTAATAGATCGCCAGCGTGATCAGCATCACTAGCCATTTGAAGCGCCGAAAGCGGCCGTTGATGCGCTGCGGGTGCACACCCTTGCGCTTCTCGAAGAACACCAGCGGCTCAGGGCTGGCAGGATCACCCGGCGAGAGTTTAACGCGTTCCATTAGTTGCAGCCGTTGGACTTGCCGCTGCCGGGGCCTGCTCGCCGCCGCCGAGCGAATGGATGTAGGCGGCCAACAGCTTGATCGTCACCGGATCGAGCCGCCCCAGCCAGGCCGGCATGACGCCGCCGCGCGGCGCGTTCATTTGGCGCACCACTGCGGCGCGGTCACCGCCGTAGAGCCAGATGGCGTCGGCCAGGTTGGGCGCACCGAAAGCTCGCCCGCCGCGCCCGTCGGGGCCGTGGCAGGACGCGCAATTGGCGGCGAACAAGGCGGCCCCCGCCGGATTGGCCGGGGCCTTGCCGCTGAGCGAGAGGACGTGCGAGGCGACCGAATTGATCTGCCCCGGCTGCAGAGTGCTGCCGAACGGAGGCATCTGGCTAAAGCGGGTCTGGTCGTCACCGGGGTGGCGGATTCCGTGCTTCAACGTGACTTCGATCGATTTGAGATCGCCGCCCCACAGCCAGTCATCATCGTTGAGGTTGGGATAGCCCGGTGAGCCTGCTGCGCCCGAGCCATGGCACTGCACGCAATTGACCTTGAAAGCAGCGCGCCCGCCCGCAACGGCAGCTTGGAGCATCGCCGGATTTTCAGGCAAGCGCTCAATCGGCAGATCGGCCAAGCCGGCCAGCAGGGCTGCGCGCTGGCCATCCTGCGTACGCATGTCGGCGGCCAGATCGGCGCGGCTGGACCAGCCGAAGGTGCCGGCCGTTGCGCGGCTGGCGAGGGGAATCGCCGGATAGACCACGACGTAGCCGATCGAGAACACCACCGTGGCGATGAAGATCCACACCCACCAGCGCGGCATCGGGGTGTCGAGCTCCTCGATCCCGTCCCATTCGTGACCGACCGTCGGGGTTCCGGTCGCTTCGTCAATGCGCGGATCAGCCATCGTCGTCTTCCTTGAAAATCAGGTTTGCGGCATCGTTGTTGCGCTCCCGCGCGGCCGGGCGCAGCGGCCACAGGCACAGCACCAGAAACACGCCGAGCATGATCAGCAGGCCCCAGCTGTCCGCCAGATGGCGCAAGGCGTTGTAATCCATCACCGCCCCTTCTGCGTGGCCAGGTCTTCCTGAGCCTTGGCGCTGTTCACATCGACCAATGTGCCGAGCACTTGCAGGTAGGCCAGCAGCGCATCCATTTCGGTTACGCGGCCAGGATTGCCGTCGAAATCGCGGATCTGGGCCTTGGGATAGCGCTTGGTCAGGTCCTGCGCATCGCGGCTGGGATCGGCCTGCGCGAGCAGATCGTCATGCGCGCGGGCTACATCCTGCTTGGTGTACGGCACGCCAACGTGGCTTAGCGCGATCAGGCTCGGTTCGGCCTGATCGGTCGGCAGATCGGTATCCGCCAAGAAGGCATAGCGCGGCATCACGCTCTCGGGCACGACGGATTGCGGATTGCTGAGGTGCTGGACGTGCCAGTCATCGGAGTATTTACCGCCGACCCGCGCCAGATCGGGCCCGGTGCGCTTTGATCCCCACTGGAACGGGTGATCGTACATGCTTTCGGCAGCCAGACTGTAGTGGCCATAGCGTTCGGTCTCGTCGCGGAACGGGCGGATCATCTGGCTGTGGCAGGTGTAGCACCCTTCGCGCACATAGATGTCGCGCCCGGCTTGCTCGAGCGGGGTGTAGGGCCGCATTCCGTCCACTTTCTCGATCGTGTTGTCGATCCAGAACAGCGGTGCAATTTCGACGATCCCGCCGATCGCGACGGTGATAAACGCGCCCACTGCCAGCAGGCTGACGTTGCGTTCGAGTTTTTTATGGCGCTCTGCCAGGCTCATGATCTGGGCTTCCTATGCGGCGGGAACGGAGGTGAGCGGGCGGTCGGCGGCCGGGTCGATTACCGGGCTGCCCATCGGCGCTTCGGTGCGCTGGCGGCCGGTGATGGTCAGCCAGACATTGATGGTCATCACCACCCCGCCGCTCAAATACAGCAGCCCGCCAAACGCGCGCATCAAGTACATCGGGTGCAGCGCGGCGACCGTATCGACAAAGCTGTTCACCAGGTAACCGTCAGCGCCATATTCGCGCCACATCAGCCCTTGCGTGACCCCCGCGACCCACATCGAGGAGGCGTAGAACACGATCCCGATGGTCGCGAGCCAGAAGTGCCAGTTGACCATCCGCAGCGAATAGAGCCGATCGCGCTGCCACAATCGCGGCACCAGATAATAGATGCAGGCAAAGGTGATCATGCCGTTCCAGCCCAGCGCGCCGGAATGGACGTGGCCGATGGTCCAATCGGTATAGTGTGAGAGCGAGTTGACCGACTTGATCGCCAGCATCGGGCCTTCAAAGGTGCTCATCCCGTAGAACGCGAGCGCCATCACCATCATCCGAATGATCGGATCAGTGCGGACTTTGTCCCACGCCCCGTTCAGCGTCATCAGCCCGTTGATCATGCCGCCCCAGCTGGGCATCCACAGCATCACGCTGAACACCATACCCAAGGTCTGCGCCCAATCGGGCAGCGCGGTGTACAGCAGATGATGCGGTCCGGCCCAGATATAGAGGAAGATCAGCGACCAGAAATGGATGATCGACAATCGGTAGGAATAGACCGGACGTTCGGCCTGCTTGGGGACGAAGTAGTACATCATCGCCAGGAACCCGGCGGTCAGGAAGAACCCCACCGCGTTGTGGCCGTACCACCACTGGGTCAGCGCATCCTGCACCCCGGCAAACAAGCTGTAGCTGCGCGAGCCCAGAAAGCTGACTGGCACCGCCATATTGTTGACCACGTGGAGCAGGGCCACGGTGATGATGAAGGCCAGATAAAACCAGTTAGCGACATAGATATGCGGTTCGTGCCGCCGCATGATCGTACCGATGAACACCGCCGCATAGCTGAGCCAGACCACGGTCAGCCACAGATCTACGTACCATTCCGGCTCGGCATATTCGCGGCTTTGGGTCACGCCCATCAGATAGCCGCTCGCCGCTAGAACGATGAACAGCTGATAGCCCCAAAACACGAACCGGGCGAGCGCCGGAAAGGCCAGCCTGGTGCGGCAGGTGCGCTGCACCACGTAATAGCTGGTCGCGATCAAGGCATTGCCGCCGAACGCAAAAATGACCGCCGAAGTGTGCAGCGGGCGAACCCGGCCAAAATTCAGATAGGGACCAAAATTAAGCTGCGGGAAGGCGAGTTGTGAGGCGATGAACAGCCCGGCGAGAAATCCGGCCATGCCCCAGAACACCGTCGCGATAACCCCCCAGCGGATCGGGTCGTCGTCATAGCGCGACTGGCCCTCGGGCATGTGGAAAAAGCCCTGCGCCTTGCCCAATGGATCGAACCGCATCGCGGTCATCGCCATCAGAACAAAGGCCAGCACGGCAATCATCGCCGCATGCACGCCAAACCCGGTGTCCTTGGCCGCCATCGCCGCCATCGTCGCCAGTATCATCAGGGCAAACCACAGGCCGATCCGGCCAAGTGCTGCTTCTGCTTGCATGAAAAGTTCCCTCCAAGTCAGGCCGCGCTAGGCGGCCTGCGGGAAGGAAACATTGATGTAGCGCAATTTGTTCCGTTAGCACCACCAAGCAGGAAGATTCGGAGTTACCGCCCGGCGCGGTTCAACAGTGCGGACCAATCAAGAATCGCCACTTCACGGCGCGATGGCAGTTCGATCACCCCGTCCAGCTTCATCCTGGTGAATTGCCGGCTGACGGTTTCGATAGTCAGGCCCAGCACGTCGGCAATCTGCTGACGGGTCAAGGTGAGTGGCACGGTGCTTGGCGGCGCACCCAGTTCGGCGGCGCAAGTCTTTTCGGTCACCCGCTCGGCGGTCTCAAGTAGGAAACTCGCCAGTTTCTGTTCCGCAGTCATCCGCCCGAGCAGCAACATCCAGCGCCGGGTCCGGTCAAGTTCCGCCAGTGTCCGTTCGAGCAATTTGTGCTGCAAGCGCGGATGATCGCGCGCCACCCGGTCAAAATCGGCGCGCTGAAAAATACAGACATAGGCATCGGTCAGCGCCTCGACGCCATATGGGGTGGTCTGGCCGAACGGGCGGCCGACGAAATCTGCAGGATAGACCAGACCCAGAATTTGCTCTTTGCCATCGCCGGTCTGGGTCGAGAGCTTCAGTACGCCTTCGATGACATTGGCGACGATCACCGCCTCGTCACCTTCCCACAGCAGCTGCTCGCCGGGCTGCAGGCGCCGCCGCCGCCCCATCGCATTAAGCACGCCGAGCTCTGCGTCATCGAGCCCGGCGCAGATCGCCCGGTTACGAATGGCGCAAGTCTGGCAGGAATTGACGGTCATGGCGTCCATCGGACCATTCTAGATGGCGGATCTGTGCTTGCCAACTGGTCTCTCAAGCGCAGACCCGCCCGCGCAATCGCCTTAGCTCCCCTGCGGGATCGTAAATCCGGACTGGTTGGTGCGCGACGCAGTCCGGAGCGAACGGCGCTCACCCTGCGCATTCCCTGTTAAATTAGTTTCTAGCCCGGTATTTGCCGCGATTTCGGTTGCTGGGCGGTTCGTAGACCGCAGAAATCTAAGCTGTACTGGCTAATCGCAGCCAAAATCGCTGTTTTGAAAACAGGGAATTTGAATTTGGATAACAGGAAATTTGTTTTCCAATAACAGGGAATTCAGTCCGGCCAAAAAGCGCGCAGATCATGATTGGAGCGCACCGGTTCTATACCGACCAAACCGGTGCACCCAGCGCCCAGCTCAAGTCAATCGAGATAAGGAGATCTGGCAATCGTGCCGGGCTCAGTTCCAACCCAACATGTCAATTGATAGGTAACGCGGACGCGCCCGCTGCGCTTACGGTATGGGAATGCAAAAGTTCGATTATGACTGGTCATGGAAGCTCAGACGCAGCGATGCAGGCGAACAAATGGCCCGAACCGAATCCACCAGTGCCGCACAGTCTCTCGGCACAAATAGATCCTGCGATCGAACAGCAGGTCTTCGACTCTGCGCAGCGACAAGAGGAACCGTATGTACAACATCACCACCAGGCAGATCACTGCAGGCAAGGAGTTGAAGCAACGCAGCGGACAGGCGGGCTTGCGCGGGTAAGCCATGAGGCTGCCTCGACCATTCCACCAGTCTGCAGTTGCTTCGACAGCGCCCCTAGATTGCCCGCAAATGGCGCCAGCGAGTGCGTTGCTTTGACAAATCCGGCCAAGGCGCTGACGGGCGCATATCTGCAGTGCGACTTTTTGCATTTCCGGTGCGCCCACGCCACCCTTACGCGCAGGTATCCCTGGAAGGTGATATGCCGAAGACGTGAAACCGCTTACCATTTTTGGGCCAGTCCCCTCTGCACAGGATGATTGCAGCCCAACCGGATTTCTCAATCTGCCGACCAGCGCGGCTGCTCGGGCACGGCGGGCTGCGTTGATGGCTGCGATCATCGCCGCTCATCTGGTGCTGGCGATTTGGATCCTGCTTAGTGGAAGCAGCTTTGCTGCCGCCCGCAAGCCGCAGAGTCTGACGGCGATCGACATTTCCATTGACGCGCCAAAACCTGATGCGCCGGCCAGGAAGGCGGTCGTTCCGCCGGTCCCGGTCAAGCGCCGGTTAGCCCTGTTGCCGACTAAATTGACGGTCGAAATGGCCCCGCCTGCATCGGGTAGCGGCAGCGGGAGCGGGTGCTCGGTCGCCAGCGCAGTCGGCTCGGCCCTGCTGTCCGACCAGCCTGCCATGGCCGAACTGGCTGCCTTGCCACCCGAAGTTCGGTCAGACGCCGATGCCGTAATGCTGTGGAACGGCGCGTGGCTCGATGTCGCTACTGAAACTCAAGCGCAAATGACCCCAGCCCGGATTCCTGAGTTGAAACGCGTCGTCACCGCAGCCGTGCTGGCGCTGCCAATCGAATGCCAAGGGGTCGAAACCGCCGGGCCGCAGCTGATCCCGATTCCCGAACCCGGCCGCACGACAATGGTGGTGATCGGGTCTGGCGTCTGGCGCTGGTCAGACTTGATCGAGCCGCCCGTCACTGAACCGGCGATTGGTCAAACTGTCGATGGCTGGCTGGATTCTTTCAAGCCGAGCGGAAACTGAATCGCCGTGACGTTGCGTTGTCCGTCACCGCGGCCCAGTTGCACAATCAGGTCGATTGTCGAACGGATATAGGCAACCGTCTCGCTGCGGCGCATGTCACTGCCAGACTGACCGACAATTAGTGCCAGCTGTTCAATCGCACCGCTGGGTGAACTGGCGTGGATCGTGCTGATCGAGCCAGGATGGCCAGTGTTTACGGCCCGCAAATAGCTGAGCGCCTCAACTCCGCGAATCTCGCCCATGATGATGCGGTCAGGGCGCATGCGCAGCGCGGCTTCAAGCAAGTCGGCCGAACTGACCGAGGCCTCACCCAGCTTGCCGCGAACTGCAACCAGGCCGACGGCATTGGGATGAATCAGCTGAATTTCCGGCGTGTCCTCGATCAGCACCAGCCGTTCCTCAAGCGGAGCTTCCTTCAGCAATGCATTGAGCAGCGTCGTCTTGCCGGTCGCGGTACCGCCTGAAATCAGGATCGATTTGCGCGCACGCACGGCATTGCCAAGAAACCCGGCGATGTCGCCAGCGCCAAGTTGCGCCAGCAGGTCCTGATCGATCGCCTGCTGCGCCAGCGCGGCGTGGCCGACTTTCGAAAATGCCCCGCTCGCCACATAGTCCGCCAAAGTCAGATCTGGCACAACGTGCTTGCGGATCGCGACCGTTACATGGCCCCGGGTTGCGGGCGGGGCACAGACCTGAACCCGCGCGCCGCTCGGCAAAGTAGCGGCCAGCAGCGGGTGTTCGCGGCTGATCCCCTGATCCGAGGCGGCGGCAATCTGCCGGGCCAGGCGCCACAACGCGGCATCGTCCAGACTGGGGCTTTCCTGCCGCTCGATTCCACTGCTCGTCTCGAGCCACAGCTCACCCGGGCGGTTGACGAAAATGTCGGTCACGTCGGGCCGGTCCAGCGCGTCTTCGAGCGGGGCCAGGAAAGCGCCCAGATATTGCAGCGGTTGGGCGTTCATTGGCGTGCCGGTCCAACCGCAGTGAAATCCAGGTCACGCGCAACGAAAATCTGGACCAAGGCGCCCTGATTGGTTTTGATCGTGGGCGGGATGTCGCTTCCCCGTGCGGCCTGCGTGGCCAGCGAAGTCGCTTCATTGGTTGAATTGACGATTATGGTCGAACCGCCGCCGATCCGGTTTGTCAAAGCGCCGATCCCGCCGGTCAGGACCGAAAGCAGGATGGCCCCGCCGAAGCGCTGCAGAAAATGGCGGTTCACTTTGCCGCTCAGCCCGCCCCGGCCCAGTTCATCGACCGCGGGCGAGCCCAACTTGATGGACACGCCATCGGGGCGGATCAGCCGGCTCCAGATAATGAAGATCCGGCTTGCCCCTTGGGCAACGCCTGAATTGTATTCACCGATGACCCGGCTGCCGGCCGGGATCAGCACTGACGAACCATCGAACGACAGGACGTCCTTAGTCACCATGGCGCGGGCATAACCGGGCAGGTCAGAATTGAGCGCGGTTTCCATCACCGCGCTGATAATCGCGCCTTGCGGGACCAGCCGGTTGAGGTTGTTCATTTGCCGCGCTTCGGAAGCTTCGGGCTGCTTCGAGCCGATCCGCTGGGCAAATTGTTCGTTGCCCGATCCAGTGGCCGCCTGAGGGCCGGCGGCATTGGCTGCGGCGATTGCATCACCGGTCGGATCGGAGCGCGCGCCGCCGGTCCCGGGGCCAACTTCCGGCGCGGGCTGGTCTTGCCCCATCGCGGCACCATCAGCCCGTGACGCGCGGGTGGCGTACAGATCGATCACCAGCGCGGACCCGCCAAAGCGATCCGGGGCGGGCCCGGGCGCGATCAAGCCGGTTGCGGGTAGGCGCGGATAGCGGGGCGTATAGCCCGCCGTGGGCGGCGCTGCAGTGAGCAATACCGCGGCGCCGTGCGGCACGAACGGCGCGGCGGTGACCAGCTTTGGCTCGACCATCAGCGTGGGCGCGGCCATCGATCTGGTTTTGAGCGGCGGCAGCGCGAGCGCCGAAACCTCTTGGTCGGAACGCGCCGTCACCATCTTGGCGAAGACCGCACTGCCAACGAACAGCAGTCCGATCGCCAAGGGTGCGACTGCGGTGCGGGCGGCGGCGCGGGCAACGCGCGGACGCCGGACAGGAGGATCGCTAGACATGGCTGGTTCCTATGGTTGCTTGGTGACGGTGGCGAAGCGTTTGCCGGCGCGCAAAGTAAACCGCAGCGAGCGCTGCTGGACGACTGCGACGCGGCCGCGCACAGTGACATTGACCAGGCTTTCATCTGACTTTGGCCCGCCCGCAAAAATCGCCGGCATCGCGACGTCCTCGGCAAATTCAAAATAAGTTTGGCGGCCATCGTCCCACACCCGGGTCGGCATCAGTCCAGGATCGCCAGCCAGCGCATAGCCGAAATCAAGCTGGACGGGCGGCGGTGGCGGCGGCGGCGGCGTTTCGATCGCCATCACAACCGGCACAGGCGGATAATCGAAGCGCAAGACCCATGGTGTAGCCGCCCGGCGGGGTGCCACCGACAGACTGAAAGTGTACCGACGGGTAGTGGTGACCACCGTCATATTGGTGCTGGCTTTGGCGTTGAGCGGTTTGAGAAACAACATTCGCGCGCGCTTGTTGGGCGCAACCTGCCAAGCGGTTGAATCGCCGATCGAGACGTTTTCGATGCGCTCGTCCGCGCCGAACTCGATCATGATTTGCCAGCCGACTGCACCCTGAAGCTCGATCACGGTGTCGGGTTGGTAAAGCACCGTCTGGATATGCGCGTCCGACGCCATTGCCGGCGACGCCAACCCTGCGCAGGCGCAGGCCAGCGCCGCAGCGACCAGCGGCGCGAGCGACCTCATTGGGTCGCCCCTTCGGAATCGCGCCGATACCGCGTCACGACAAAGCCGAGCGGATTGTCGAAGCGGTCTTCAAGCCGCAACGGGCGGTCGTTGAAGCCAAACGATATGGCGCTGACGTATGCCCGGGTATCAATGATCCGGCCCCCGGCAGCGCTGCGTTCGGTATCATAGCGGATCAGTCCGGCACCCGGACCCACAAGTGAGACGCTTTTGATGCGGACTTTGACAGTGTCACCCGGCGTCAAGGCGCGCAGTGGGCTGGCTGCGTTATCGGCCGCCATCGAAGCTACATAGGCGCTGCGCACATTGCTGGATGAGCGCAGTTGCACCCGCCGATAGTTGGTCGCCAGGTCGGTTGCATCGAATGTTTCGCGGGTCCGCACGTAATTGGCCAGCTCAGCCTGAATCACGGCGTCGTTTTCGCTCAGCTTGCCGCCCTTCAGCGTAGTCGCAACCTCGACCGCACCGGTCTGCCGGTCGACCGTGACAACATACGGCTCAACCGATTTCAACGGCATCATGAACATCATCGTGATCGCCAGCACCAACGCCAGCGTCCCCGCTGCGGCGGCCACGCCCCACGCGATTTTGCGCATCCGCCGTTCGGCAGCAACTCGCTCGTCGACCCAGCTGAGAGCGGTCGCGTAATAGTGATCGGCTTGGGTCATGTATCCCTGCGCTTGGCCGCGCGTGATGCGCGATTTCTAAGGGGCCGGCGGAGCGGCGGAGTAGCAAGATAAGCACTGTCAACGCGTCCCGACGCGGTCAGCGCCTGCCGCGTGCGCAGTGCCCCAGCGGCGGCCGGGGCACTGCCCGCAAAGGCGGGAGCGGCGCGGTCGGGAGCTGCCTGAGCGTCGCGCCGCTGCAATGTCTCAAGCGCGCGGACCACGCCGGGATGACTGGGTTCGCGGGCGGCGAGAACAGTGGATACGTTTGTTTCAGTGGCGCCGTGCAAAGTGGTGGTCACCGCAGGCTGATTTCGCCCGATGACCGGAACGCGTCCCGCGAGACGAATGCCGCCCGCGATCGATCGCAACACCCCCAGCGCGGCCAGCAGTGCAATACTGAACACGATCGTGACGAGCCCGAGCGGGGTGACCGAACTCTCGAGAAATTGCCCGGCCGCTTGCTGGGCCAGAATGCGATCGAGCATTGGGGTCAAGATCGCCAATTCGACCGCCGCCAAGGTCAGCACACCAAGCGGCGCCAGCGCGGCGGCGACCAGCGCCCGGAGCCAGCTTTCGAGCAGGCCGCGCGTGGCGTCGAACAGCAGGAACCCCGCGACCACCGGAGTCAGGGCCAGCAACAAGGCCAGCACGATCCGCGAAACCACCAGCAGCCCCAGCGTTGTCATGGTCAGCAGGAAGGCCGAAACGTTTAGCGTCATCGCCGTCGCCGGAGGGCCGCCGACAAATGGCGAGGCGATCCCGGCGCGTTGACGCCAGCCAATGCTCGCCAGTTCGATCTTGTCCAGCGCGCTCTGGATCCCGGCGAGCGGTGCCGGCGCATCGATTGCGGTAATCAGTTCTTCCGCGATGCGGGTCGGCCCGCGGGCGACGGTATCATAAACCACGCTCTGGACCATCGCCCACGAGGTGGCGAGCAGCAGCACAACCCCCATCCGAACCGCGAGCCGGGTCAAATCCGCCAGCACCAACCCGCGGCCGAGCATCAACTGATAGCCAAAAAAGGCCACGGCGATGACCATCATGCTCGTCAAGGTCGCGCCGGTCGCACTTTGCGGAGAGGCCAGCGCGGCATAGCCCCGCTCGACCAGCCCGAACGCCTGGCAATCGGTATCGGCCAGCAAGCCGGCAACTAGGCCGGGCGCATCGGGTGGCGGGCACGATCCGGCGGTCACGCGGCTTCAACCAATCGCGGCAGCCACGCCTGGGGCGAATCGCCCAGCTCCTCACGCAGCGCATCAAGCATCCGCACGGTCCGCTCGCGCCCTGACAAGACCATCAGCAGTTCGGGCTGGGAGGCGAGATTGAGCCGCACCACAACACTGTCGGTGCCGTGCTTGATCAGGAACGCGTGCGCGGTTTCAGGCATTTCGCGGATGATGTCGAACTCGTCCTCGGTCAATCCGAAGCCGCCGATATAATCGGCCGCCTGCGCGTTCGCATTGGCCATGAAGATCTGCGTTCCAGCTTGTTCGATGATCGCGCTGGCAATCCGGCTTTCGAGTGCGTCGGAAGCCGACTGTGTAGCAAAACCGACAATCCCGCCGCGTTTGCGGATGGTTTTTTCCCAATCCCGGATCCGTGAAACGAATACTTCGTCGTCCAGCGCTTTCCAGCCTTCATCGACCACGATGATGGTCGGCTGCCCGTCGAGCCGCTCTTCGACCCGGTGGAACAGATACAGCATCGTCGGCGCGCGCAGCGCGGGCTGATCGAGGATCGCGGTCATGTCGAAGCCCAGCGTCGCCGCATCGACGTCAAGCTTGTCCTCGGCATTGTCGAACAACCAGGCGAACTCGCCGTCCGAATGCCACGGCGCCAGGCGCGCCGAAAGATCCCCGGCCGAAGCCCGCCCGCGCCCGCGAAACAGTTCTGCCACATGCCGCAGGCGGCGCAGTTCGGGCCGCCCGGACATCGCCGCAGCAACCGCTTCGGTGATCCATGACAGTTCCTCGACATCGAGCGCCGGACCCTCACCTTGCGCCAGACGCGCCAGCCAGTCGCCCAGAAACCGGCGATTGACCGGCGTGTCGGGTAGCGCCAACGGGTTCATTCCGGTCGGCACGCCAGGGCGCAGCGCATCGTAGCTGCCCCCGATCGCGCGCAGAAAAATCTCCGCGCCGCGGTCCTTGTCAAAAAACACGATGCGCGGATTGAACCGCCGGGCTTGCGCCAGCAGAAAAGCGAGGACCACGGTCTTGCCCGAACCGGACGGCCCGATCACCGTGAAGTTGCCCAGATCGCCGCGATGGAAATTGAAGAAGTATGGCCCAGCCGCAGTCGTTTCGAACAGCGTCACGGCATCACCCCAGTGATTGCCCTCGGCCCGCCCGACCGGAAAATTATGCGCGCTGGCAAACCCGGCGAAATTGGCTGTCGAAACCAGTGCCTTGCGCGCGATGTAGCCGAAATTGCCGGGGAACTGCGCCCAAAATGCCGCTTCCAGTCCCAGCTCTTCGCGCACCACGGCAAAGCCGGCTTCGGACAAGGCTGCCTGAATCTCGCCGGCCGCTTCATCGAGCGTCTCGAGGCTTTCTGCCCGGACCATGATCGTCAGGTGATGCTCGCCAAAAGCGGCGCGGCCGGCCGCGACATTATCCTTGGCCGCCACCAGCTCTGACCGCAGCGACACCGCCGCGTCATCGGCGGCACGCATCCGCCGGATAACCAGGTCCATCCGTTGCTGCGCGATCCCGCGATCGACAAAGGCGAAACTTTGAGTAACCACCATCGGCAGCGGCAAGCGGTAAATGTCGTCCAACATCCCGGCCGTGGTCGCAGCCGGATAGTCCTTGACCGAGAGGATTGCGGCAAATTCGGCCGGCCGCCCATCGCACGGTCCCAGTTCGATGGCATCAACCCCGAACGCGATCGTCCGCCGGGCGACGGCATGTCCCAGGTCGCCAAGCGGCAACAGCGCGGGGTTTTTGGCCGCATTGAACAGCTCGCCAAAGAATGCCAGCTGCTCGGACGCGAGGCCGGCGGTGGCCTCATACGCGCTCAGCAGCCGCGGCCGATAAGCGTCGAGCGCGGCCATCAGCTGCTCGCTGGCCTGCACCAGCAAGCGCCGGTCGGCCGCGCGGTCATCGCTGGCGGGTCCGGGGGCGCCGGTAAACATGCCCAGGACCCGCTCTGCCAGCCCGGCCCGGCCGCTCAGCGGACGCACGATCAGGGTCAGGTACAGGTCGTTCACGTAAAGCCGCCGCGAGGCGAGCAACGCGTTCCAGTTTTCATCCAATTCGGCGCTGAAATCGTCTCCGAACTCGCCTTCGATCCGGGCCACTACTTCACGCCGCACGACATGGTGGTACAATGCGAAACGCGCCGAGCCAATCGCCTGGAACATGCCATCGCGGACCGCAAGCCGGGATTCCAGCTCGGCCCGCCCGATCGTTTCGAATGGCAGCCCGGTCAAGGCGATGACGTGCAGCAGGTGGCCCTCGCGGGTCAGCACGGTATGATCGTCGATCTGCGCGAGATAGGGCAAGTGCGCACCTGCCGCAGTCTCGCGCTGCGCGGCCTGATCACGGGCAGTAAACATTGGCGCCCCGCAGCTTGTGGTTCTTGACGCGCGGGGTGCGCCGCAACCGGGTCAGCCACAGCGCCATCACGTGCGGATCGCGCAAATGTGCGGCGTAGCCGACCGCGTGGAGCACCAGCGAGGGTAGCAGCGCCAGTGGCGTCTTGAACACGAGGAACAATTCGGCGGCGACAATCGCGTTGAGCACGAAAAACGGGTATGTCACGCCCGCGACCATTTGCGGCCGAGCCAGTGCTTTGAAGAGGGGGTCGGCCATGGTTTAGCCCGCGCCTGCCGCAGATCTGATCCCGGCGACGATCGATGCTGCCCCAAAGACAACGAACAGTCCCAGCACAACCGTTGCGCCGTAGCGCCAGTTGATCCGGCCGGTCAGCATCATGAAGCCGACCGCGGCGACTGCCATGACCGCAATGGCGGTGGCGACATTGCCCAGCATGGTGCCCTGCAGCCATTCTGCGGCATTGCCGATCGCGCCGGAACCCGCCGGGTCGGTAGCGGCCAGTTGCGCGTAGGCCGGGCTGGCGATCAAGGCCAAAAGCGATGCGAAAGAACGTGTTTTCATATACTGGGCACCTCGATCAGCAGGATAGGCAGCGGCGCAGGTTCGAGCTGCGGGGCGGCGGTGTTGATTTGCGTTCCGCCGGTGAAGGCTGCTAAACCGTTTGGCGGGGGCAGACCGGCTGGCCCTGTCCAACGCTGCATGATTGTGCTGACGTAAACCCGCGTTTCGCGATACGGCGGAATGCCGCCATAGCGCCTGACCGCACCTGGCCCTGCGTTGTAAGCGGCGAGCGCCAGCGGAACATCGTGAAATGTCTCAAGTTGCTGCGCCAAATAGGCTGCGCCGCCATTGATATTTGCTATTGGATCGCGTGGATCGACGCCCAACCCGGCGGCGGTTGCGGGCATCAACTGCATGACGCCGCGGGCGCCCTTGGGGCTGATGGCATCGTTGTGGCCCCTCGATTCGGTCCACGCGACTGCCCGCAGCAGACCAGCGTCGACACCATAACGGCGGCCCGCTTGTTCAAATGGATCGTCGGGCAATACTTGTCCGTTAGCCGCGGCCACCACAACGCGCGGGCCGGCGGGCGAAGCTGGCAAGCCGACAATTCGCGCTTCGCCATCGTCGGATATTTCGATCACATCGGCATGCGCGATGCCGGGCATAACCAGCAAGGCGAACGGAAGTAGTGTTTTCGATCGCACGTTCCAGCACCTCCTCTGGACTAGCGGAAAGGGTTCGCACCGGCGCCATGAGGAGGGTCACAGCGCCGATGCGAGGCGTTATTTGATGTCAGCCGGTTCGGTCAGGAGCGAAACTGCGACGATATCTCCGTCTGCCGGGCTGTAAGGTTCGGAGTTGTTATCGGCGCGAAACGCGGTGCCGAACTGCATTCCGAACTGATCTTCTTGCCGAACCGTTATCGGTCCGCCGCCGCCGTTGGGCGGCGCGTTTCGGTTGCTGGGACCGCACGCCGCGATGGCGAGGCCAAGGCCCAGCATGCTAGCGCCGCGTAAGGCGAGTTTAGCGTTGCGATGCATATCCGGTCCGATCACGGTTGAGTCTGCGGGCGCGGAGCCCCGCGGAGCGGCGGGTTGAGATAGGGGAATGCGTTCAGGATGTTGGTCGCCGAACTGGGCGCGCCGTCGGTGTAAGCCACCATGCCAGTTGGCGCGTCAGAAGGCTTGCAGAGCCCGAGGTCCGTCATCTTGCCGGCAATTGGCACCGGATGGCACAACCGTCCCATCGCAACGCGCAGAACGATGTCGACCGTGTCATCGCCCGGACGGCGGCCGTTGGGGAAGCCAGCCAGATCGTTGCCGATCACACCGAGCGGATTTTGCGAATCGCGCGGCGTTGGCGTGACCCCCGTGTTCAACCGCAACATCTCCGATGCGGTCACCGTCTTGAGCTGGTTGAGCGAGGCGATCCCGGTCAGGAAGGTTGCCACCAGATCGTTGCGCGGAAAGTTGGTGGGCGCCAGATTGGTGAAGCTGGTTCCCAAGGTCGAGTTCACCGCCGCGCGGAACAGCACGTCGAGAAGCGCCGGGAAGGTTGGGTTGGTAACGTAGTCTGCCAGCGCGCCGTCCTGCGTTGGTTTGGACGCGTTGAACTGATCCTTTTGCGGGATCCCGATGACCACCTCGTTCACCAGCGGCATCCCCAGGCGGGACACCTGCGTGTAAGCGCCGCCGTAAAGCGCAGGCGATTTGTAATTCGGGTTGGGCTTGTTCAGTTTCGCTTGCGGGAGGCTGGCGGTGGACCAGACGCCGATGACGCCGTTGCCGGTGCCGGTCAGGCAGGCAATCGGTACTTCGATCGCTACCGATGTTACGTTCTTCTTGCCGATCAGCTCCTGGTTGTTCTGACTTTGGGTAATACCGCCGGGAAACGGTGAACCATTGCCATAGACCGGATCATTATCGCCTTCGATCGGCACGAAATTCACGAGATCGAAAATTGGCCCGAGGTTGACCGCGAAGTATTCGGCGCGCTGACCCGCGAAGACCCGGCCCTGGCTGGCGCAGCCGGGGATCGCAGCGTTGTATACGAACTGGTTGGCATAAGCCGGGTAATTCGCGATGGTTTTGTTGCCGGCATTGTCAAACGGCTTGACGAAACCTCCGCCGCTGGCGTTCGTAACCGTGCCGCGCGTGCCGGTCCGGCGGTTGCCTGCGACCTGCGTGACGGTGTAGCTTTCATCTTCGCCAAGGTTGGCATCGTTGGGAGCTGAGATCGGGCCGATCTGGCGCAGCGGGATCGGCAGCGTTTTGCCGCCCACGGTAACGGTTTTGCCAGTATCACCCTTCAGCGTGTTGGTGAATTTGAACTGGTACGTGAGGTCTTCGACCCCGTCGCCGGTGTTATCGACGTGGATTTCATAAATCGCGTCGGGATCCATCGTGTAGTAATTGGGCCCGTCGCCAGGATTTTCGCCCGGCTGAAAGTTGGCCATCAAGGTAACGTAAGCTTCGCGGCCCGGCTCGTAGCTGCGGAACGCATAGACGTCAGTGTTATCGACCTTGGGAGTCTCGGTTATCGCAGGCGCCTCACGGTGACTGGAGGAAAAAGCCGGCGACGTCAAAGCGACCATGACCAGTCCGCTGACGGCGCCCAACAACATCTTTCTGCGCATAACTCTCTCCATGAAATTTGATCTTCCGGATTTAGTAAGCGTGGTTTTGGTGAATCGCGTCACACCTTTTGGTGCTGCAATTGGCGGCAATGGTGCTTTGGGTGCGGCGCGTTTTGCAGAAGGTGCAAGTTGACCGTAAACACCCGTGACATCGTTTTTCCGGGAATCACAAATGCGAAAACTATCGATGCGGCGTGTGGTATTTGCCGCCGCCGCCGCCGGATTGGCCGCAAGCCCGCTGGTCGCTCACGACTTCTGGCTGCAACCCCGAACTTACTGGACCAGTCCGGGCGGCACGGTGCCCATGGTCTTATTGGTAGGGCATGGCGCGGCTCGCCAGCGCTCCAGCATAGCAGCGGACCGGTTCGTGCAGTTTCGCACAGCCGGGCCCAACGGCGTCGTTAACAGGGCCAGCGACATGACGCTGGGTTCCGCCGCCGACGCTTCGTTAACCTTCGCCGCGCCGGGCACTTTCGTGGTCTTTTTCTCGACCAGCAATATCCCCAGCGACTTGCCCGCGTTGCGCTTTAATGAGTATGCCAGCGCCGAAGGGCTAACCCAGGTGCTAGCCCGCCGCGCCGCCGATGGATCGATGAACAAGCCGGGCCGCGAGCTCTATTCGCGCCGGGGCAAAGCGATTGTACAAGTTGGCCTGCCGGGGAAAACCCCGCAGCCCCAGGTCACCAAGCCGGTGGGTCTCGGGCTTGAGATTGTGCCGCTCAGCAATCCCTACGTGCCCAGCAATTCGCCGCAGCTGACCGTGCAAGTGCTGTACCGCGGGCAACCGCTGCCCGGTGCATTGGTCAAGCTCAACAACCTCGCGGCAGATGCCCAGCCGGTCGAAATGCACCGCACTGATGCCAGCGGACGCGCCACATTCCAGGCGCGGCGGGCAGGCCAATGGCAATTCAATGTCGTGTGGAGCCAGCCGCTCGCCAGCAATACAACCGCGGATTTCCTGACCACTTTTTCCAGCCTTACCTTCGGATTCCCGGATGGCCGATCCGGTCGCTGAAATGCGGAGCAAACAATCCTCGATGGCGCGGCCAGCAACCCGCGCTGCAGTTTTGCTGGCCGGCTTGTCATGCTGGGCATCGCCGGCCCTGGCGCATTCGGCAAAAGGCCTGTCGGGGGGCTTTGCGGCCGGGTTCATGCACCCGTTTCTAGGCCTCGATCATCTGCTTGCGATGGTTTCGGTCGGCCTATGGGGAGCGTTCCTGGGGCGTCCGATGATCGCGGCGCTGCCGGTCATTTTTCCCGCGGTCATGGCCTTTGGCGCGCTGCTCGCGATCCTCAACGTGCCGCAACCACCGATCGAGCTCGGGATCGCGCTGTCGGTGCTGGCGCTGGGCGCGGCGATTGCCTGCGGATACCGCGCGCCGATCTGGTTGGCTGGTTCGCTGACCGGAATGTTCGGATTGTTCCATGGTTTTGCGCACGGATCTGAAATTCCCTCGCTGGCGGACCCGGTGGCGTTCAGCACCGGCTTCGTGCTCGCCACCGGCTTGCTCCATGTCGCGGGCATCGGACTGGGCATGGCTAACCGCCTGAAGGGGGGAGCGCTGGCCCTCAGGACGAGCGGCGCGCTAATTTCGCTGTGCGGGGTTTACTTCTTCGCGCAGGCTGTCGCGGCATGAGGGACGGCACTCTGCCTGCTGCGCTGATTTTTGCGGCGCTGGGTTTTGCCCTGGCTTTTGCGCCGCGCCAGATCCGCGCGCCGGCGCTGCTGGCCGCCGGGATCGCCGCGGCCGCGCTGCTGCTGATACCGCCCAGTGCCGCCCATGCTGAGGCCGTCTACTTTGCGTGCTGGGCCTGTGTGATCGGTGCTGCGGCCAGCGTGCATTTGCCCGGCGGATTGCCCGAACCGGCGGCGGTGGCGCTGGCGCTGGCTTGCGGAGCAGCGGCCGGCGCAGTTATCGCCCTGGCCGGAACCATGCCAGACCTGGCCGCAGCAGCGGCTGCCGCGCTGGTGATCGTGCCGGCCAGCTGGCTGGTCGGCAGTGGCCGTGGCATCGCCGTAAAAGTCGTGACCAGTTGGCTAATCGCGATTGCACTGCTGGCGGCGGCGCTGCCGCTTACACCGACCCCGGGTTACGCCCCCGATCACTTGGAATAGCCAGCGCGAAAATAATCTCAAAACCTTGCATCCGTTGGTCCTCGATAATCGTTACTTAAAATCGGGAGGGTGACCGGCAGGGTAAATATATGCAATTGAATACGAATATATTCGCTGACGCCCATTTCGCAGGTTCAGCGCTGGCATGTCTCGATACCGAGAAAATCCTCAGCCGCCTGCGCGTCGATGTTGAATCGTTTTCCATCGGCGAAGTCACTCCAGATTTTTCCCCGCGACTTCCCGCTGTCGATCAGGTTGTCGTCCTGTATGTCGTCCAAGGTGAAGGGTTGCTCGAATGGTCCGGCGGGGCAATCACGCTTGGCGAAGGAATGGTTGTTGTTATCCCGAACAGCTTTCAAGCGATCTTGCGAGACGACGACACAAACGATGCGGCGAACGAAGTTGCAACCATTTCCGGCGCGGTATGCAATGACGCCGCACCGAATGAAGGTGGCAGTCTCATTTTAGCGTCTTCGGTTGTCACTGCCAGCGCAGGTCATGGTCTTGGCTATTTTGAAAGTCTCAAGCATCCGCTGATCGAAAATGGGAACGACCACCTGCTGACGCTGATCTTCAGCGGTATTCTGAACGAACTGGAAAATCCGGGAATCGGCAGCAAATGCATTGTCGAAGCATTGATGAAACAGGTCTTGATCGTCTTGTTGCGCAGAACTCTGGCGCGCCAAAATAGCACCACCCCGTTTTATCTGACTGTCGCCAATCCCAGCCTGGCACTGGTTATCAATACGATTCAGGATAGCCACGCGGAACGCCTGTCGATCCCCAATCTGGCCAGAATGGTCGGCATGACCCCGTTCGGTCTGACCCAGGAGTTCGAGCGGGTTTTTGGCGAGAGTTTGCTCGAATATATTCAGGGTGTCAGACTCTATCAGGCTTCCACTCTGCTGACGCAAACTGACCTACCGATCAAATTTATCGCAGCGTCGGTGGGTTTCGCCAGCCGCAGCCACTTTTCCCGGGCCTTCAGGAAGCGTCAAGGTGAAGACCCAACTACCTTCCGCAAAAAGCATGCGACCGGCGAACTGGAACTTCTGCAAGCGCGAAATCCGGATCAGCTAATGTTGACCAATAGCCGTGGATAGACAGGCCCGCAGCAGTGTCTCAATGCCTTGTTTGCCGCCCACTGCGTCAACGCGCAGTTGGCCTCACCACTCTCTGCGGCGACACACTCCGCTGCGGCTGCTACCGCCTAGCATGATTGCAGCACGAACGGGGTTGGCGAAGCCCGGTTGAGCAAGCTAATGGCCAAAACTATGAATAACGCTTCCAGCGCTCCCCGCCGCTTGTGGGATATCAGCCAGACCCTTCGACCAACATTGCCGGTGTGGCCAGGTGACACCCAGTTTGCCTTCGCACGGACCTGGAAAATGGATGAAGGCAGCCCGGTCAATGTTTCGGCGCTGACTTTGTCGAGCCACAGCGGCGCTCATGCCGACGCGCCGCTGCACTACAAGCCCTCCGGAGCGAGCATCGATGCGGTCGCGCTCGAACCCTATCTTGGACCTTGCTTAGTGGTCGATGCGCGGGCTGCGGAGGCTTGTCTCGAGCCGCGTCATCTGCCGCCGCTTAGCGGTGCACGCAGGGTGCTGTTCCGCACTTACCGCACATTTCCCTTCGACAGCTGGAATTCCGAATGGACTTGTGTGGCAGCCACAACGATCGCCGCGCTCGCAGCCGCGGGGGTCGAGTTGATCGGGATCGATGGGCCTTCGCTCGATCCGCAGGATTCCAAGACGATGGATGCCCACCAAGCGGTAGCAGCCGCCGATATGCGAATTCTCGAAGGGCTGGTGCTCGATGCCGTTCCAGCAGGATGGTATGAGCTCATCGCATTGCCCTTGAGCATTGCGGGCGCAGACGCTGCACCGGTTCGGGCCGTGCTGCGCGAGCTGTCATGAGCTTTGCCGACGAAGCCCGCGCGCTTGACAGTGCCGACCCGCTTGCCACGGCGCGGGATATGTTCTTGCTACCCGATGGCGTAACTTACCTTGACGGCAATTCTCTGGGTGCGTTGCCGCGCGCCACAGCGGCGCGCGTCGCGGAGGTGATTGAAAGCGAATGGGGGGTGCGGTTGATCCGCAGTTGGAACGGCAACGCCGAAAGCGGCGTAGCCGGGTGGATTGATCTGCCCCAGAGGCTCGGCGCCAAGATTGCACCGTTAATTGGTGCGGATTCTAACGAGGTGGTAGTTTGCGATTCCACGTCGGTGAACTTGTTCAAGCTTCTCGCTGCAGCCTTGGGATTGCGGCCGGGACGGAAAGTGATTGTGTCTGAACCGGGCAGTTTTCCCACCGACCTCTACATGATCGAGGGCTTGCAGCAACTGGGCTTGGCAGAGCTTCGGCTCGCCGAGTCCGAGGCGTTATCCGGCGCACTGGACGACGAAGTGGCGGCGGTGCTGCTCAGTCATGTCCACTACAAAACCGGCCAGGTCCACGACATGGCGGCGATCACGGCGGCGGCGCACGATGTGGGCGCACTGGCAGTCTGGGACCTGTCCCACAGCGCCGGTGCAATCCAGGTTGATTTGGGGGGTAGCAATGCGGACCTCGCAGTTGGCTGCGGCTACAAATACCTCAATGGCGGACCAGGTGCGCCCGCGTTCGTCTATGTCGCCGAACGTCACCAAAAGGATATTGCCAACCCCCTGCCAGGATGGATGGGCCACAAAGCGCCGTTCGCTTTCGCAGATCACTATGCCCCCGCTGCCGGGATAGCGCGGATGCTCACCGGGACACCACCGATCCTGAGCATGGTTGCGCTCGACTGCGGAGTTGCAACAATCGCTGCGCTGGGCATGCCTGCTTTGGCAGCCAAATCCGCTGCGCTGATCGATTTCTTTACGCGTGCGGTATCAGCAACCTGTCCCACGCTCGAGTTGGTCGGCCCTGCGCCCTCCGCGCCGCATGGCAGCCATGTTTCGCTGCGCCACCCTGAAGCTTATGCAGTCTGCCAGGCGTTGATTGCGCGAGGAGTGATTGGCGACTTTCGCGACCCCGATATCCTGCGGTTTGGCTTCACGCCCGCTTATCTCGGGTTTGGCGAGATTTGGCGCGCGGTGGAGCAGCTCGCCGCAGTGCTGAACCTCCGCGAATGGGACGACTGCCATTACCGGCTGCGGCTCGCGGTAACATAACCGGCGCACATAATTCATCGAATTGACAATCAACGACCTCTGGACCAATTTGGCATCAATATGAAAACTTTGTTGCGCCACCTTCTGTTCCTTGGGGCCATCCTTGGCCTTGCTGGGCAGGGCGTGGCATTTGCATCCAGTCCATGCGCTGAAATGCAAAAGGAGCAGGCGATGTCGGTGCAGATGGCCGAAATGCCCGATTGCTCGATGGGCCAGAAGCAGTCGGATAACGGCTCTGCTCCGTGCAAGGACATGACGCGGGGTTGCCTCACCATGGCGGGATGCATGGCCTTGCTTGCGGTCGATACGTTCTCACCGACTGTTACGGCACCGCTCCTCGTCGTGAGCCTCAATCTCTGGCCTACAACGCCAGTCTTGCGCGGACGCAGTATCGCGCCCGATCCCGATCCCCCTTCTCTCCTTGGCTAAACCCGTTGTGCGCGGCGACTGAACCGGTCGCTCGCCGCTTCTTTGCGTTTATCTGAGGCATTTTCATGAACAAAATTGGAATTGCTGCGCTTGCAGCTGCCATTGCCGTATGTGCGGGGCGCGCTTCCGCAGAGCCACTGACGTTCAATGCAGCGCTGGAGCGCGCAACAGCCAATACTCCCTTGTTGCAGGCCAGTGCCGCTGGAGTTGAAGCTGCGCGTTCGGCTGGAACTGCCGCGGGTCAACTTCCCGATCCTACCCTGACTGTCGGCATTGATAACTTCCCCATTTCTGGACCGCCGGCATTCACATTCAGCGGCGACAGTATGACGATGGGGCGTGTGGGCATCGACCAGGCCTTTCCCAACCCCGCCAAGCGGCGCGCCCAGCGGGATCGGGCACAGGCTAACATCGGCGTGGCCGAGGCTGACCTGATCGTAGACACGCAGAATGTTCGGCTCGAGACCGCGCTTGCTTGGGTCGATCTCTACTACGCCAAACGGCGCCTTGCCCAGCTTGAGCGGCTCGATAAGGGCCTAACTGATCTCCAGGCGACGGTTACCGCCCGTCTGACTTCGGGCTCGGCCAGGCCGTCGCAAGCACTTGAGCCCGAGCAATTGCGCGCAGCAATCAACGACCGTCGGAGCGAGCTTGAGGCAGAGGTGACCAAGGCGCGGGTCAGGCTCGCGCGCCTGACCGGCGATCCCGATGCGGACGTCTCTGGCGATCCGCCCGTGCTTGAAGTGGATGGCCCCGCCCTGCGCGCGCGCGTAGCTTCGCTGCCGCGCCTGCAGGCACTCGATGCCAAGACGCGCGCTGCAGAAGCGGACACTGCGCTTGCCCGCGCCGACAAGCGACCCGACTGGCGCATCGGCACTTCATACGGCCGCCGCGATCCTGCCTATGGCGACATGGTTTCGGTCAGCTTCAGCATCGATCTGCCGTTCTTTGGAAAACGCCGGCAAGACCCACTGATCGCCGCGAGCGAGAGTGAAGCACGCCGCGCAAGATTGATGCGAGTTTCGGGGGAACGAGACCTCTCGGCTGAACTCGATGCCGACCTCGCCGACTACGCCTTGCACCAACAGCGGCTCATCAACGCGCGAAGCACGCTTGTGCCGCTCGCCAAACGCCGGGGTGAACTCGACTTGGCGAGTTATGCCGCCGGCAAACTCGACCTCGGCAGCGCGCTGCTTTCAACGCTGGCGCTGGCCGAAGCCGAGGTCGATGCCTTGTCACGCGAGGCTGACGTCGCCCGCGACGAAATCGAGATCAATTACACCTATGGGGAGATGCGGCCATGAGCCTGGACGCGACAACGGCGGCCCGCTGGCGCGCTGGAATACTCGCGGCTGTGCTCGTCGCGGGCGGCAGCGGATATTGGCTTGGTCAACGCGGCGGACCTGCCACCGAGGCTGGCTCAGGCCAATCGGGGCGGAAAATCCTCTACTGGTATGATCCGATGGTGCCGCTGGAGCATTACGACAATCCGGGCGCACTCTCCTCAATGGGGATGAAGACCCAGCCCAAATATGCCGACGGAGATCCCGCTGCAGGAGGTGCGCCGGGGGTATCAATCGATCCAGCAGCCCTGCAGAATCTGGGTATCCGCATTGTCTCGGCACAAATGGGCAGCTTTGCCGCCACGCTCAATGTGGCCGGCAGCATTGAGTTCAACCAGCGCGATGTCGCTATCATTCAGGCCCGATCGGGTGGTTTCGTGAGCCGGGTTTACGCCCGCGCGCCCGGCGATATTGTGCGTGCCGGTGCGCCGGTGGCTGATGTGCAACTGCCCGAATGGGGCGGCGCGCAGACCGAGTTCCTCGCGGTCAGACGGCTCGGCAGGCCCGATCTTACCGCCGCCGCGCGCCAGCGGCTCAAGCTGATGGGCATGTCCGATGGCTTGATCGCCAGCGTCGAACGCTCGGGACGGACCAATGGCACGGTTACGATCACTTCGCCGATATCCGGGGTAATTCAGACCCTCGATGTCCGCGCCGGGATGACACTGGCGCAGGGGCAGACCTTGGCCCAGGTGACTGGCATCGGCACGGTCTGGCTCAACGCCGCCGTTCCCGAAGTCCAGGCAGGCAGCGTCCGCGTCGGTCAAAGCGCGAGCGCGACCCTCACCGCCTTTCCCGGCGAAACCTTCGGCGGGCGTATCATCGCCATTCTGCCGACCACGCAAGCGGATAGCCGCACGCTCACTGTCCGTATCGAACTTGCCAATCGTAGTGGGCGACTGCGCCCCGGCATGTTTGCGCAGGTGGCGCTTGGCGGCACGGGCAGCACGGCGCTGTTGGTGCCAAGCGAAGCGGTCATTCGCACAGGCACGCGCACGATTGTGATGCTCGCCACCGGCAATGGTCGCTATCAACCAGCGGAAGTCCGCACGGGCCGCGAAAGTGGCGGACAGACCGAGATACTCGAAGGACTGGCCGTCGGCGAAAAGGTTGTCGCATCCGGGCAATTCCTGCTCGATTCCGAAGCGAGCCTGACCGGTATTCCGGCCCGCAAGTTGGGCGGCTCGAAATGATCGAATGGATCATCCGCGCCTCGGTCAAGGCCCGTACACTCGTTGTCATCGCTGCCCTTCTCCTGACGGTGATCGGCATTGAAGCTGTGCGGACCACACCGGTCGACGCGCTGCCCGACTTGTCGGATGTGCAGGTCATCATCCGCACCACCTATCCGGGGCAGGCCCCACAGATCGTCGAGACCCAGGTCACATATCCGCTCACCACAACGATGCTCTCGGTCCCCGGTGCGCGGGTCGTGCGGGGCTATTCCTTCGTCGGCGACAGCTTTGTCTATGTGCTGTTTGAGGACGGCACCGATCTCTATTGGGCGCGGAGCCGCGTGCTTGAATATCTCAGCCAGGTGCAGGGGAAATTGCCAGCGGGCGCGACGGCTTCGCTCGGTCCCGATGCAACGGGTGTGGGCTGGATTTATGAATATGCACTGGTCGACAAGACCGGGCGGCACGATCTCGCTCAGCTCCGCAGCATTCAGGACTGGTTCCTGCGCTATGAGCTGAAAGCCGTTCCCGGCGTGGCCGAAGTCGCCAGCATCGGCGGCATGGTCAAGCAATATCAGGTCGTGGTCGATCCACAGAAACTGGCTTCTTACGGCGTGACGGCGGGGGACGTGTCCGACGCCCTAAAGCGCGCCAATCAGGAAACTGGCGGCGGTGTCGTCGAAATGGCCGAAGCCGAATATATCGTCCGCGCTACCGGGTATCTGAAAACCCTGGAGGACTTCCGCGCGGTGCCGATCCGCACCGCTGCTGGCGGGGTGCCGGTGACATTGGGCGATGTCGCCACGGTGCAGGTCGGTCCCGATATGCGGCGCGGGATTGCCGAACTCAATGGCGAAGGAGAAGTCGCGGGCGGTGTGATCGTCATGCGCCAGGGCAAGAATGCCCGTGAAGTGATCGAAGGCGTCCGCACCAAGCTGGGCGAACTTAAGGCTAGCCTTCCTCCCGGCGTCGAGATTGTCACCACCTATGATCGCTCGGGCCTGATTGACCGCGCGGTCGAGAACCTCACCGGCAAGCTGTTCGAGGAATTTCTGATCGTCGCGCTCGTCTGCGGGCTGTTTCTGTGGCACGCGCGCTCGGCACTGGTGGCGATCCTGACATTGCCGCTTGGCATCATGCTGGCCTTCATCGTCATGCGGGTGCAAGGGCTCAACGCCAATATCTTGTCGCTTGGCGGTATCGCGATTGCCATCGGCGCGATGGTCGATGCGGCGGTGGTGATGATCGAGAACGCGCATAAGCATCTCGAACGCTGGTCGCATGACAATCCCGGCAAGGAACTGACGGGCGAAGCGCGCTGGCGCATCATCACCGATGCAGCGGCAGAGGTCGGACCGGCGCTGTTCCTCAGTCTGCTGATCATCACTTTCTCGTTCATCCCGATCTTCTCGCTGCAAGGTCAGGAAGGGCGACTGTTCGCGCCGCTCGCCTTCACCAAGACCTATGCGATGGCGGGCGCGGCCTTGCTGTCGATCACGCTGATTCCGGTGCTGATGGGCTGGCTGATCCGGGGACGCATCCCGAGTGAGGATAG
>JANNYT010000084.1:0-26797 GCA_031410255.1 Novosphingobium sp.
AGGCGACCTTCTTCACGCTGGGCTGGGTGGCCAAGCGGCATCCGGCACTGATGCGCCGCATCAGCGAGGCGGGCCACGAACTGGCGAGCCATGGCTGGGATCACCAGCGCGTATTCCGGATGGACCTGGCGAGCTTTGCCAGCGATCTCGAAATGAGCCGCAAGGCGATCGAGGATGCGTCCGGGGTGCAAGTCACGGGCTATCGCGCGCCCAGCTTTTCAATCGATCACCGCACGCCCTGGGCCTATATGGCGCTGGCCGAGCAGGGCTTTGAATACAGTTCCTCGGTCGCGCCGATCAAGCATGACCACTACGGCTGGCGCGAAGCCCCGCGCTTTGCGTTCAAGCCCTTGCCGTGGAGCGACCTGATCGAAATCCCGGTGACCACTGCGCATTTTGCCGGACGGCGCTTGGCAGCAGGCGGCGGCGGGTTCTTCCGCGTGCTGCCATATGGCTTTTCGCGCTGGGCGATCCGGCAGGTCAACCGTGAGGAACAACGCCCGGCCGTGTTCTATTTCCACCCATGGGAGATTGATCCCGAGCAGCCGCGCGTCACTGGCGCATCGCTGCGCTCACGCGTGCGGCACTATACCAACCTGGGGGTGATGGCGCAAAAGCTCGACCAGCTGATCCGCGAATTTGCCTGGGGCCGGATGGATCTGCTGGCGCACCGCGAGGCTGCGCACGCCACCGGGCTGGCAGCATGAACGCGCCCTTTCGCCCCGCAGCATTGCGGGTGACTGAGGCCAATCTGGCCGATCCAGGCGAATTGCAGCGGATCGAGGCGTTTGTTGCGGCGCACCCCGAGGGCACACCGTTTCATCTCCCGGCGTGGCTGCTGGCCGCCGCGCGCGGCACCGGCAACCACGCACTGGGCCTGATCGCTGACCGCGGCGGCGAGTTGCAAGCTTGGCTGCCTTTGCTCGAAATTCATTCTCCGCTGTTCGGGCGGGTGCTGGCTTCCAGCGGGTTCGGGGTTGGCGGCGGGCTGCTCGCGGCCGATCCAAAGGCCGTTCAGCCGCTGTTCGCTGCGCTTGAAGAGCTGGCGCTGCGCCATTCGAGTCCAGGGCTCGAACTGCGCGGCGGGCTGCTGCCGCAACGCCGGGCGGGCTGGGTGATCAAGCAGGATTCGCACTGCGGCTTCGTCCTGCCCTTGGCGGCTGACGATGAAGCGCAATTGCTCGCCATCCCGCGCAAACAGCGGGCTGAGGTGCGCAAAGGGCTGGCCGATGAGCTGACTGTCACCACCGGCACGAGTGAACGCGACCGCGCAGCACACTATGCGGTCTATGCCGAAAGCGTCCGCAATCTGGGCACGCCGGTGTTTCCCAAGCGCCTGTTTGGCGAAGTGCTGGATGCCTTTGGCGATGCGGCGGATATTCTGACGGTGTGGGAGCAGGGCGCACCGGTGGCCAGCGTGCTGTCGCTGTATCATCAGGGTGCGGTGATGCCCTATTGGGGCGGCGGAACCTGGCAAGCGCGGCGGCTGCGGGCCAATGACCGGATGTATTTCGAACTGATGCTGCACGCCCGGCGGCGCGGCTGCGTAAGTTTCGATTTTGGCCGCTCCAAAACGCACAGCGGCGCTTACGATTTCAAACGCAACTGGGGCTTTGAGCCTGAGCCGCTGTCCTACGCGCAGTGGACAGCGCCGGGCGCGGCAACGCGCGATGCCGATCCGACCAGTGCCAAGCACGCCACCCGAATTGCATTGTGGAAGCGGCTGCCGCTGCCAATCGCCAACCTGATTGGCCCACATATTGCGCGGGGGCTGGGTTGATGGCTGGAATGAGCGGCGAAATCCTGTTCCTGTCGCACCGCGTGCCGTTCCCGCCCAATCGCGGTGACAAGATCCGCTCGCACCACATCGTGCGCCATCTGGCCAGCCTGGTCCCGGTCCATATCGCGACTTTTGCTGACGATGCGCAGGACCTAGCCGAGGAAGCCGAACTGGCCGCGCTGGCCGCCAGCTATTGCCTGATCGAGCGGCGCAAATCACTGATCCGTGCTGGGCTGGAGGCTCTGGCGAGCGGCCAGCCGGTCAGCCTGACCGCGTTCCGCAGCGCCAAGCTCGCGGCTTACGTGCGCAAGGTGCTGGCCGAGCGGCGGATCACCACGATCTATGCCTTTTCGGGGCAAATGGGGCAGTACATCCCAGCCGATTTTGCGGGCCGGGTGGTATTCGATTTCGTCGATGTCGATTCGGCCAAGTTCGAAGCCTATGCGCAAAGCGGCACCGGCCCGCGCGCCTGGATCGATGCGCGCGAAGGCCGCTTGCTCGGCGCCGAAGAAGCGCGGCTGGCGCAGCGCAGCGAGGTCAGCCTGCTGGTCTCAAACGAGGAAGCGGCGCTGTTCCGGGCGCGGCTCACCACGCAAGCGCGCGAGCTGTGCGATGTTCGCGCGCTTCGCAACGGGATCGACAGCGTGCGGTTCGATCCGGCGCTGGGCCGTGCCGCACCGCAAATGCTGGCCTGCACCGGGCCACGGATCATTTTTACCGGGCAGATGGACTATGCCCCCAATGTGGCCGCCGCGCGCCGCTTGATCGAGCGGCTGCTGCCTGCGCTGCGCGATCAATTTCCAGACGCCACCTGCCACGTCGTCGGGCGCAACCCCCCGGCTGAATTGATGGCACTGCATGGCCTAGTGGGCTGCCACGTGTGGGGCGGGGTGGACGATATCCGCGATTGGCTGGCGGCCACCGATCTGGCGCTGGTTCCGCTCGAACTCGCGCGCGGAGTGCAGAACAAGGTGCTTGAGGCGATGGCGATGGCCTTGCCCGTAGTGTTGACCCCCTCCGCAGCGACCGGAATCGGTGGTAACGATGGGCGTCACTATGGCGTGGCTGATAGCGACGCCGATCTGATCGCGCGCGCCGCCGCCTTGCTTGCTGCGCCGGATAAGGCCAAGGCTATGGGGCTTGAGGCGCGCCGCTTTGTGGTTGAAGGACTGAGCTGGCAGGCGACATTGGCGCCGCTCGGGGCATTGCTCGGGCTGCCGGAAGGCGCTGAGCGCCATGCTGCCTAAGGCGCTGATCGCGAACAGCTTTCCGCAAGTAAGCGCAATACCCATGCCGTGGCGGCAGGCCAGCACCCAGCTCGCGCTGGTCTGGGCCGTGTTGATGATCGCTTTTCTACCTGATTGGCTGGCAATGTTCGATCAGTGGTGGAACATCTCGACTTACAACCATGTGTTGCTGGTGCCGCCGATCCTCGTCTGGCTGGTCTGGCAGCGCGCGCCGCAACTGGCCGCGCTGATGCCGCAGCCGTGCCGCTGGGGTCTGGCGGCCTTCGCTCTGGCGGTGTTTGCCTGGGTTCTGGGGGCTTTTGCCGGGTTAAACCTGTTGCGGCAGGCGGGTGCCGTCGCAATGTTGCCCGCCAGCGCTTTGCTATTGCTGGGGCCGCGCTGCTTCATCGCGCTGCTGTTTCCGTTTGCATATATGGTATTTCTGGTGCCGTTCGGCGATGAACTCGTCCCGCCTTTGCAGACCATTACCGCCAAACTGACCATTGCGTTGGTCCACCTGACGCAAGTGCCCGCGACCATTGACGGGGTGTTCATCGATACCCCGGTCGGCTTGTTCGAGGTGGCGGAGGCCTGTTCGGGGGTCAAGTTCCTGATCGCGATGATCGCGCTGGGGGCGCTGGTCGGCAACGTCTGCTTCATCAGCTGGCGGCGCCGCGCGGCGTTCTTTGCGCTGTGCCTGGTGGTGCCGGTGCTGGCCAACGGCGTGCGGGCCTGGGCAACAGTTTACGTTGCGCAATTTGTCGGGGCAGAGCGCGCCGCCGGGGTCGATCATATCATTTATGGCTGGGTATTCTTTGCGGTGGTGATCGCGGCGGTGCTGGCGCTGTCGTGGCGGTTCTTCGATCGTCCCGCCGATCAGCCGATGATTGATCCGGCACGGATTGCGGCGCTGCCGTGGCTGGGCCGAATCGAAGCCGCTGCCATCTCGGTACCGCTCGCGCTGGCAGCTAGTGGACTGATTGCGCTGGGCGGCGGGGCGTGGGCCAATGCCGCTGACGCGCTGGCCGCATCGCTGCCGCGACAGGTGTTCCTGCCCGCCGTGCCCGGTTGGCAGCGCGCTGACTATCGCCCGGTCAGCGCCTGGCAACCGCGCGCCGGGGGCGCCGATCACCGCTTGCTCGGCCGCTATGTCGATGCTGCCGGGAATACGGTCGACGTATTCTACGCGCTTTACGCTGCGCAGGGTGAGGGCAATGAGGCTGGCGGGTTCGGTCAGGGTGCGGTGCCGCCTGACAGCGGCTGGGCCTGGACCAGCACCGGCCCGGCGCTACCGCCCGCAAAGTCCGACCGGCTGCTGTGGGATGGCCGCAATGTCCGGCTGGCGGCAACCTATTACCGCAGCGGCGCGTTGCTCACCGGCAGCAATGTCCGGCTCAAGCTGGCTAACATCGCCGACCGGCTGTTGCTGCGTCCGCGGCCGACCCAAATGCTGATCCTTTCCGCCGAAGCGCGTCCGGGGCATGATCCCGCTAAAGCCATGGCGGCTTTTGCCAATGCTATCGGTGATCCTGGTCCGTGGATGGACCGGATCGCGCAACCCCGCTAAGCGCGCCTCATCATGTGCGGAATTGCCGGAATCTTTCACTTATCCACGCCAAAGCCGGTTGACCCGGCGCGGCTGGAGCGGATGTGCGCGGCGATGGCGCATCGCGGCCCGGACGGGCAGGGGATGTGGACCGCGCCCGGGGTCGGTCTGGGGCACTTGCGGCTGTCGATCATCGACGTCGCGGGATCGCCGCAACCGATGGTCTCCAGCGATGGCCGGGCGATGCTGGTGTTCAACGGTGAGATCTACAATTACCGCGAGCTGCGCGAGGAGCTGCGCGGCAGCGGCGCGCAGTTCCATACCGACGGCGATAGCGAGGTCATTCTCGCCGCGTGGCAGCGCTGGGGGCCCGATTGCGTCACCCGGCTGCATGGCATGTTCGCCTTTGCGATCTATGATCTGGTCGCGCGCACGCTGTTTCTGGCGCGTGACCGGCTGGGGGTGAAGCCGCTGTTCTACGCCCCGCTCAGCGATGGCAGTCTGGCCTTCGCTTCAGAACTCAAGGGCTTGCTGGCGCATCCGTTGCTGCGGCGCGAAATTGATCCGCTCGCGATCGAGGATTACCTGACCTGGGGCTATGTCCCCGATCACCGCTCGATCCTGGCCGGTGTCCACAAGCTGCCGGCCGGGCACACCCTGCTGCTGCGCCACGATGCGCCGCTACCTGCACCCAGTCAGTACTGGGACGTCAGCTTCGCTGAACGCCGGAAAGGTCGCAGCAGCGACCTTGAGGCGGAGTTGCTGCACCTGCTGCGCCAGGCGGTCACCTCGCGGATGGTGTCGGACGTACCGCTGGGCGCGTTCCTGTCAGGCGGGGTCGATAGCTCGGCGGTGGTGGCTTTGATGGCCGAGGCGAGCAGCCAGCCGGTCAAGACCTGCTCGATCGGCTTCGATGTCGCGGAGCTGGATGAAAGCGGCTATGCTGCACAAGTCGCGCAGCGGTTCGCCACCGATCACCGCGCGCGGACGGTCTCGCCCGACGATTTTGAGCACATCGACAGCCTGGTCGGCATGTTTGATGAGCCATTTGCCGATGCCTCGGCGCTGCCGACCTGGCGGGTCTGCCAGCTGGCGCGCGAGACGGTGACCGTGGCGCTGTCAGGCGACGGCGCGGATGAGGCGTTTGCCGGGTATCGCCGCCACAAGTTCCAGCACGGCGAAGACCGGCTACGCGGCGTGATGCCGCAGGCCTTGCGCGGGCCGGTGCTCGGCGGGTTGGGGGCGGTCTACCCCAAGGCTGACTGGGCCCCGCGCCCACTACGCGCCAAGACGACTTTGCTCTCGCTCGCCGGGAGCAGCGAGGCTGGCTATGCCCGCGCGCTGGCGATCCTGCCGCCGGAACTGCGCGATGCGCTCTATTCGCCCGAATTTCTGCGGCTACGCGGCGATTACCGGGCCGAGCAACCGTTCGAAGCACTGATGCAGGGCGCTCCGGCGCGCTCGGGGCTCGACCGGGCGCAATATGCCGACCTCAAGTTCTGGCTGCCGGGCGATATCCTGACCAAGGTTGACCGGACCAGCATGGCGGTCAGCCTGGAAGCACGCGAGCCGCTGCTTGATCACCGGTTGATTGAATTTGCCGCCAGCCTGCCCGAAGGGCTGCGGCTAAAGCGCGGCGAGGGCAAGTGGCTGCTCAAGAAGACGATGCAGCGGTATTTGCCCGATGAGGTGCTGTACCGGCCCAAGCAAGGCTTTGTGACGCCAATCTCGCAGTGGTTTCGTGGGCCGCTGGCTGGCAGCGCCCGCGCAGTTGCCTCAAGCGCGGCTTTGGCGCGGACCGGGTGGTTTGATGCCAAGCGGCTGGCTGCGATTGCCGATGCGCATATTGCGGGCCGGGCGGACCATGGCCGGCTGCTGTGGCAGCTGGTGATGCTGGACAAGTCGCTGGCCGCGCTGGCAGTCTAAACCCGCCTACCACTTCGCCAACTGCTGCACCCCAAAACCAAAACGGCCCCGGTTTTCACCGAGGCCGGATTAGAGATCTACGGCAAAGCCTAGCGGCGGCCGGTAAAGCGATCCAACAACCAATCCCACATAGACTTAACTCCCTGCTAGAATCTCGCGCAGCAAAACACGCATCGCCCTTTTAGCATAACCAAATGGTAACCAAAGACAATAAGGAATTATTCACCATGAGAGGGGAGGTCGGATGGGAAAATTATTGCGTGAAATTAGCTGCTTAGCAGCGACACAACACGGCTAGTCGTGTCGAGGAAGACAGGTTGAAAGGGCTTCAGGTTGCGAATCGGACCGGAGATCCAGAATTTGTGGACGAACTGGCGCACCGATTCTCGCTTTGATTCGTAATAAGCCACACACACTGTTGCGAATGCAGGAACTAAGGAGTGTGGACCAAGTTAATTGGAGTGCGTTGGGGGCGCACCAGCATATCCGGAACGAGGCGGCGCCCCAATGCTTTTGCTCAAATCTGTTTGGATTCTGCGCCCCTACTACAGGTCGGGTAATGAGGGCGGCGCGGATTGCTTGATAATCGTTTCAAGCGTCGATGTCAGGCTGCGCGGATCCGGGCGCTAGCGCTTAGCAGCGATTCGAGTGCTTCGATCCGCATCGGCTTGGCCAGATAAAACCCCTGAGCAATATCGCAGTCGATTGCGCGCAACAGCTCGAGCGTTTCGGGATCCTCGATCCCTTCGGCAATTACCCGGCGGCCCAGGCTATGCGCCAGTTCGATCGTCGATTCGACCAGGAGCATATCGCCGGTGCTGGAGCCGAGGTTCGTGATAAAGCGGCGATCGATCTTGATTTCCTGGAACGGCACCGTCCGTAGGTAATCGAGCGTGGCGTTGCCGGTGCCGTAGTCGTCGATCGACAGTTCAATCCCCAGTGCCGCAATTCCGGCCAGATTGATCCCGACCATCGCGTGTTCAGAAAATGGCGCCGACTCGGTCACTTCCAGCGTCAGGTTGGCGGTGGGAAAGCCTGTCCGTTGCAGCACGTCGACAATGCGCTCGGGCAGCCCGTCCTGTTCCATCAAGCTGGCAGAAATGTTGACACTGAGCCGAAATGTCGGATCAGCGAATACGACGCCGCGTGCTGCACGGGTGGCCAGTTCCAGAATGTGAAAGGTCAGCCGGCCGATCCGATTGTGTTCTTCGGCGGGAAGAATGAACGCCTCAGGTGAAATCGCGCCGCGCACCGGGTGGAGCCAGCGGACCAGAGCTTCAGCTCCGATGATCCGGTCACTCTTGAGCTCGAATTGTGGTTGATAGGCAATCCAGATGTCGCCATTGTCAATCGCTTCGTCGAGCTCGCTCATCAGCGAGAGTTCCCAGGCGCTTTCTTCATCGTTGTCCGAGGTGTTGACCATGAAGGCCTGGTGCTTGGCTGCAGCAGTATCTGCTGCCAGCAAAGCCCGACCGATCCGGCTGGCCACCGGCCGCGCCAGATCCAGATCGACGCCGAACGCTGCGAGCACATCGATTTTACGGCCGCCGATGATGAACAGGCTTTCCATTAGCCGCGCGAGGCCGGCCAGGTGCCCCTCGAGTTCTGGCCCATTGAGCGCTGGCCCAAGCCAATAGAGCGCGTCTTCCGCCTGATAAAAGCTGACCTTCTGGCCGGGCAAAGTCAGCCGCCGGGCGATTTCGGTGATCAGTTCATTTTCAACCGATTCCGAGAAGCTTGCTCCGACCGCCGCATAATTGCGGATCCGCATTGCAATGATCGGCTTGCTCGACGCGAGCGGCTCTTCGCGCAAAGCGGCAAGGTTAGGCAGCAAGGTGGTGGCGTTGGTCAGCCGCGCATCGGACAATTCGCGCAGCGCCCGGGCCCGATAAGTTACAATGGCAAACATCAGATAGGCCGAGATGAAGTCTGCCTTGATGAACCACGCATCCAGCACAAGCGGCACGGCGAGCCCTGCGAGCAGTGCGGCAACAGTCGCCAGCATCACCTTGTGCCGCGACCGCGTCCACAGCACGTAGGCCGAGATAAGCGATGCGAACAACATGCCGGGATACCAGCCGATATTCATCGGCCGGCCTTCGCGTAGGGTTTGGCTGCCGACTACATGGGTATAGACGCCAGGAAACCAGCTCTGGCCGATGACTTGCACAAAATCAGGTTCCGATTTCGCAGTTACGCCAACCAAGATGTCTTTGCCGCGGATCGCTTCGGCGGGGATCTTTGAATCCAAAATATCAACCAGGCTGTAGGTAGGGATTGAAGCAACCCGGATTGCCCAATCAGGCCGATAGCGCTTGTCTGGGATGGGTTCAGCTTGGCCCAGATCGGTGGATACCGAGGGGATAATCTGACCGCTTACATTGTCGGCATAGTACTGTTCGACCGACAATGACAGCGGCGACACGGACGAATGCAACGCGCGTAACTGTGAAACTGCCCTAAATTTGTCGAGCGGGGCAGCAACAAAGCCCTCGGTGGCTGCCCGCTTAGTCAGTGACAATTCGCCAAGCGCGACGCGGCCCGGATGACGCTTCAGCGCCTCGACAAAGGCATCATCGCCTTGCTGATCAAGCGGCTGCGAAAAAGCTTCGTCGAAGAACACCTTTCGGCCGCCCATTGCGAACAATTTGTCCAACAACTGGGCGTTGTAAGCGCGCGAATAGTAACTGCTGCCGAGCCTCGAAATGGTCTTCTCGTCGATTGCAATGACGATAATTTTGCCATCGGCCGGCCGTGCCCGCAGCGTGTTGCGCGCGCCGCGCAGCAAGTCCTCAAGCGGCATCGGCGCATCGAGCGCGGCGGAAATCATGCAGATCGCAAAGGCCCACCCAAAGATCCGCCGGCGCGTGACCGGGCCTTTGACCTTGGGTTTGCGGGCGAAGGGCCAGATCACCGGTCGGCCCTCCAAAGTGCGCCGCCCTGCGGGGAAAAGCTACAGGCAATCAATACCTTCTGCGCGGCAAGCAGAACGCAGCAGTGGTGTCCGCACAATGGTGGCCCGTATCGCATCCGCCCGGACTAGGCGGAATATGGTAATATTTCGTTATCCCTACTGCCGGGTTTATGGTCCGCGCTGCCGGTGCAAGTGCCGGGTCAGCGCGAGTCGACCAGCACCAGTTCGGCATCGTCGAGCGCGGTGACGGTCAGCGTATGCTCGCCGGTGATCGCCAGCCCATCACGCGGTGCGGCCCGCGTTCCGTTGACTTCGATCCGGCCAACTGGTGCCACCAGATACAAATGCCGCTGCGGATCGATTGGCAGTTCGATGGTTTCGCCCTGCTTCAGCGTCGCCGCCAGCACCCGCGCATCGGCGCGGATCAGCAGCGCGTCATCGACCTCCGGCGTATTGCTGGCCAACACTTCCCAAGCCCCGGCGCGGGTCCCGCGCGGAAATTCACGCTGGCCCCAGCGCGGTGCGTCGCCCTGCTGGTTGGTCTCGATCCAGATCTGGAACAGCGTGGTCGGCTCATCCTCAAGGTTGAATTCAGCGTGCGTGATCCCGCTGCCGGCGCTCATCACCTGAACATCGCCAGCGGCGGTCCGGCCCTTGTTGCCCAAGCTATCCTGATGCGTGATTGCGCCGCTGCGCACGAAAGTGATGATCTCCATGTCGCGGTGCGGGTGCGGTGGAAATCCGCTCTGCGCGGCAATCGTATCGTCATTCCACACCCGGATCGCGCCCCAGCCCATCCGGGCGGGATCGTGATAATTGGCAAAGCTGAAGTGGTGGACGGCGTTAAGCCAGCCGTGATCGGCATGGCCAAGGCTGGCAAATGGGCGAAGTTCGATCATGACAAATTCCACATCGGCGGGGTGTGATCGCCGGAACGGACTTGATATGGGGTGCCGCCCGCGCGGGGCAAGCACTCGGCGCGTTTAGAAACCCTTGCGCAGCCCCAAGAAAAACCCGCGCCGCGGCCCGTATTCGCTCTGGCCAGAACCAACGCCCGAACCATCGTGGAGCAAGTAGCTGCTGTCGAGCAGGTTGATCACGTCAAACCGCACGGTCAGCCCGTGCTCTTCGTTGCCGATCACTTGCGCGATGCCGAGATTGATCTGCACATAGGGCTGCATTGTGCCGCCATTGGGCACGATCCCGGCCGGATCGGCGGTACGCAGGCCACTGCCATAGATAAAGTCGACGCTCGGCTGAAAGTGCCCCAGCTTGTTGGGCAGGTTGAGCGACGCACCGCCTGATGCGGTCCATTTCTGCGAATGGTCAGTGAAGATGTAGTGGTCCTGGATATAGCTGACCTCAGTGGGATCGAACAGGAACTGGTTCGAAACGATCGTTTTGGCCTGCTGCTGCCCGCGCGCCAGATTGGCATAGGCGTGGAACGGACCTTTGGCATAGCTGGCGCTGAATTCGGCGCCCCAGTTGCGGCTTTTGGCATAATTGAACGGTGACTGGATCAGCGTACCGCCCAGCGTTGTATCGTCGAGCAGATTGGTCGCAAGCTTCAGGTAGACGTCGACGCCCAGGGTCAAGTGGCTGCCGAACAGATGCTGCGCGCCGACATCGAACATATGCTCGCGCTGCGACAGGATCGGGTCGGCGGTAGTGATCGCCGACTCCCCGGTGGTGCCGGCAAAGGCCGCGACCGTCCCCTTGCCAATCAAGGTCAGCGGGGGCGGGGTGAAGTAGCGGGCATAGCCGATGTGCAGCGTGGTGCCATTGTCAGGCTGCCACACCAGCCCGAGCCGCGGGCTGAACTGATGCTCGCTGATCTGCGCTTCGGATTGATCGAACCGCAAGCCATAGTTTAGCGTCACGGTGTCGGCGAGCTTCCACTCGTCTTGCACGTAGGCCGAGTAGGTCCGCCCGACCAGCCGCTCGCTGACCCCAATGGTGATCGGCACATCGCTGGTCTGGTTGCCCGCACCATCGACGGCAAAGACCCGGTTGGTGCTGGCCGAGCGATTGGTGTCCTGCTGGAAAAACAGCCCGGCGCGCAGAGTGTGGTTGGCGCTGACCTTGAACGAGGCATCGGCCTGCAGCCCGAAAGCCAGGCTGGTCTGGGTCAGCGCGGTGTCGACCCCGTTGAACATCAGATTACCGCCCTGCGGATCGGGGGTGAACTGCGCCTTGGCGTGGCGCACGAACGGCGCAATCTGCACGTCGGCGACCTCACCCGAGTGCTGATAGGCCAGCACCGCAAACCAGGCGTCCTGCCGCTGGTTTTGATCAAGCAGACTCGAATCAAATGCAGTGCGGCCATTCAGCACGAAGAGCGGCGTCACCCCCGCTTGATTGGGCATCTGGAAGCTGCCGACGGCGCTGCCGCCGAACACGGACACGCGGTCATCGGGGCTGAGGATCAGCGAGGTATAGCCAAACCCGCGCCACTGCTTGGACCGGTCGTGAATCGCACTGCGCTCTGCCGTGGGATTGGCGATCCCCAGATCGTTCTGCTGATAGCTGCCCGACAGGAAATAGCTGAGCCGACCGCTCGAATTACGCAGCGTGAAGCTGGGCACAAAGGTCCCGTTGCTGCCGCCATAAATGCCGACATCGCCATCAAAATCGAACCCCTGCGCGCGGGTCTTCATGTCAACCACCCCGGCGGTGCGAAAGCCGTATTGTGCGGGCAGGGTGCCGGTGATCACCGCGACCGATTCGGCCACGCGCGGATCGACTAGCGCGCCAAACCCCGAGAAGCCCTGCGGCACCGTTACGCCGTTGAGGCGATACTGGACGTTGCCGTGTTCGTTGCGGATGTGGACTTCGCCGTCGCCATCGCTGTCTTGCGAGACGCCGGGGGCCTGCAGCAGCACGCCCTTGAGGCCGCGATCGACCCCACCGGGCTGCACCTCCAGATCGGTGTGGCTGAATTTTGCTTCGTTCGCCCCGATGGCCGGGTTTATCGAATCGCGCGCGGCGTTGAGCCGCTGGGCGGTAACGACGATCTCTGGTGCTTGATCGCCGTCGTCATCGGCGGCTTGGGCAAAGGCGGGGCTGGCGAGCAAAGTCGAGCAAAGCAAAAGGTAGCGCAATGAACCAGTCTTTCTGTGAAACCCATCGGGTGAGGCCTCTCCTAGTCCACATGTTATATTGTTACAAGGGCGTCCGTCGCAGCTTTTTCACGCTTGGCCGTGTCCCGCCGCCAGATAGTCCGCGCCCTGCATTTCGATCAGTCGGCTGACGGTCCGTTCAAACTCGAACGCGCCATCGCCGACCGGATAAAGCGCTTCGGGTTCAGCCGCGGCGGTGACGAACAGCTTGACCTTGTTCTCATAAAGCGCGTCGATCAGCGTCACAAAGCGTGCGGCCTCGTTGCGGTTTTCCGGCCCCAAGAGCGGCACGCCGACCAGAATAACGGTGTGATAGGCCTGCGCTACCGCCAGGTAATCCGCCGCGCCGCGTGCTTCACCGCACAACTTTCTGAAGCTGAACACCGCCACGCCCTTCAGGCTCTTGGGCACTTGCAGGATCCGCCCGCCGCCCAGATCGAGCGCTGCAGCGGGGACATGCGCGCTGTCTTCGGGTGGATAGTCGGTCAGCCGGAAGAACGCCTCGCGGACCTGCGCGGTCGCCGCATCGCCCAGCGGAGTATGCCAGCTGTCGATCCCGGCGAGCCGCGCCAGCCGGTAATCGTGCGGTCCGTTGAGCGCCATGACGTCAAGCTCGCGCTCGATCAGCGCGATGAATGGCAGGAAATGCTCGCGGTTGAGTCCGTCTTTATACAGCTCCGGCGGCGCGCGGTTCGAAGTGGTTACCACGCACAACCCGTGATCCATGATCAACGCGGTGAACAGGCGGCTCATGATCTGGGCATCGGCCGAATTGCCCACCACCATCTCGTCAAAGGCAAGCACGCGCAGATCCTTGGCCAAGGCGGCGGCGACTGGCGGAATCGGATCGCCAGTTTCAGCCTTGCGCGCTTCACGCAGGCGCTGGTGAACTTCGATCATGAACGCGTGAAAGTGGACCCGGCGCTTTTCGTGGATGTGCAGGCACCCGTGGAACAGGTCCATCAACATCGACTTGCCGCGGCCAACCCCGCCCCACAAGTAGATACCGCGCGGACGATCGGGTTTGCGCCGCGCGAGCCGCCACAGCAGGCTACCGCGCGCCGGGATCGCCTCCAGCTCTTGCTGCAACTGGTCGAGCCGCTCGGCCGCCGCCGCCTGCTGCGGATCGGGCTGCAATTCGCCCGCCGCGACCAGCGCCTGGTAAGCCGCCAGAACCCCGGTCATCGCGGAGCGGTCGGCTTGCGGATGGTGCCCGAAAATGCTGCGATGATCCCGCCCTCGCCCTGCTCAACGATCCCGCGCAAGAACACCAGCCGGCGCGTTTCCTTGAGCAGTTCGGTGACCGCATCGCACGGCTGACCGGGTTTGCCCGCGCCGATGAATTGCACCGACAGATCCAGCGTCACCGCCGTCCCGGCCTCGATAATTCCCAGCATCCGCGAACAGGCGAACAGCGCGATGTCGACCAGCGCCAACACCGTGCCGCCGTGGATATTGTCGGCCAGATTGGTGTGGCGATGTTCAGGAAACATCCGCAACCGCGCTTTGCCGTCTTCGTCGCGGCGGACAAGCAGCTTGGGAAACATCCAGCTGTTGAACCGGGTATGATCGGTCAATTGCCAGGTGTGCCAGCCCGGATTTTCAGGATCGGGCTGGCTGCGGAAACCCTTGTCGTCGCTCATACCCCGGCACCCACTTACAGGTGACGCTCGACCTGCATCTTCTTGATCTCGGCGATGGCCCGCGCTGGGCTCAGGCCCTTGGGGCAGACGTTGGCGCAGTTCATGATCGTGTGGCAGCGATAGAGCCGGAACGGATCTTCCAGCTCGTCGAGCCGTTCGCCGGTCATCTCGTCACGGCTGTCAGCCAGCCAGCGGTATGCTTGCAGCAGGATTGCCGGGCCGAGGAACTTGTCCGAATTCCACCAATAGCTGGGGCACGAAGTGGAGCAGCAGGCGCACAGGATACATTCGTACAGCCCATCGAGCTTTTCACGCTGCGCGGGGCTCTGCAGCCGCTCTTTGCCCGACGGGGTCGGGGTGACGGTCTGCAGCCAGGGCCGGATCGAGGCGTATTGCGCATAGAAATGCGTAAAATCAGGCACCAGGTCCTTGATCACTTCCATGTGCGGCAGCGGGGTGATGCGGATGTCGCCGGACAAGTCTTCGATCGCGGTGGTGCAGGCGAGGGCGTTGCGGCCGTTGATGTTCATCGCGCAGGATCCGCAGATGCCTTCGCGGCAAGAGCGGCGGAAGGTCAGCGTGGGGTCTTGCTCCGACTTCATCTTGATCAGCGCGTCGAGCACCATCGGGCCGCAGCTGTCCAGATCGATGTCGAACTTGTCATAGCGCGGGTTCTCCCCGCTGTCGGGATCATAGCGATAGACGGTGAATGCCTTGACCCGCACCGCGCCCGGCGCGGCATGGCTGTGGCCGGTGCGGTTGATCTTGCTGTTCGCGGGAAGGGTAAAGGTCGCCATATCGGTCCCTGTGCAGTCGGTGGCGGCGCGCTGCCACGTGTCGCGCCTTATCTAGCGAAAGCTAGGCGCGGAGCAAGGCCACGCAGACGGAAAATCAGCTGCCCGAAAGACCGGGTTGAAAAAGCTGGGTAATGGCGGCAGCGATCAGCATCGCGGCGATAACAATAGCAGTGATGAACGCAAAACGAGCGAGGACCATCAGCCGATCCTCGCTCGCTAGCCATTTCGGGCGCGAACCGAAAAAGAAAGCGGAGAGTTGCGACCCATCGCTATGCGTCTCGCCATATCGATGCGACCCGATGGCGTTACGAACTGCGATACTCTCCGTTGGGCCACCATTGCTGTGATTGCTGTTCGCAGGAAGGTGTATTTTTTGCCATGTCGGCTGTTCAGGCGCCAGATCGACTGAAAATTCTTGCCGGTAAAGCCGCGCAAGCTCGCCGCGGGGCAAGCCGCCGAGGCGGGTTCGAACGATTTCGATCCGCTGGTTGACGGCGCTTTCCGAAATACCCAGCAGACCAGCAATTTCCTTGCTGGTGCGATTGTCCGCAATCAAGGCCAGCACATCGCGCTGCTTCGCGGTGAGCCGTGGTAGCGATCGTTCGGATAAGTCAGTGCCGGTCATGAATTCCCGCATTTCTGGTACAGCGATAAGGCAAGCAGCGGACATGAGCAACAGCGGCCTTTAAACATGGCGAGTTTGCAGCCCTCGGGACCGCATTGTCCCCACCCATAACGCGGCGATGGTTGCTGCATTTGCCGCGATCAGGATGATCGGAAAGCTTAGCTGGGGATTGATCAGGCCGAGCCAGAACCACGGATAGAGGGTAACCGCAATCAACTGTGCAGCAGCCATTACGCGGGGATATATCTGTACCGAACTCAGTGCGTTACGCGTTAACAGCGTGAGCGTCAGCAGGTTTCCGCCGGCATGCGCGAGGCTGCTGGGTGTGGCGGCATCGATCAACTGAATCGCCAGATCGGTGACCAAGCCAAACACCGCTGCAAGCGCGCAGGCGCGCTCGTGGTTGCGGCCCCAGCGCCAGACCAGCGGCAGGCTGAGCACGGCGGCCGCAGCAAGGGTCCAGCCCGCACCGCTGCCTGAAACGTATGGTGAAAGCGGCAAAGGTTCAGACCCCGGGAGCCGCGCCGAGCAACCGGTCAAGCGTTTCGGCGGCGATCAGCACCAGCACCGCCAGCGCGGCCAATCCAATGGCGATTGCCACAATTGCACCAAGCCGGACCACTGGTCCGGCTTGGGCATATCTTTGCGGGGAAAAAGTGGAGGGTTGCAACACGCCGCTTGTTTCGCCGGTCACTCGTACCGGGATGTCCGCAGCCCCCTCCGCCGACAAGGGTTGCGCGCCATTGGCACCGTCCTGAAGCTGGATTGGCTTACCTGTAAGCGAATTACTGGTCGGAATCGTGATAACCAGCGTCGATTGGCCGCGGTAGAGCCGTGCGATCTGGGCCCGCGATAGGCCATCCAGCCGGGCCCGCACCGTCTCGATACGCTGATTGACCGCACTCTCGGAAATGCCCAGTCTTCTGCCGATTTCCTTGCTGGTCAGGCCGTCTGAAACGAAGGCAATGACTTGCCGCTGCTTCTCGGTCAGCGCATCCAGCTGGGCGGTTTGTTTGACGATATCGGCCATGATTGACCCCAAGGATAAGCGATGCCTGGGCTGGTAACAAATATATTCTCGTCACCGCACTTCTGGCCAGACTCGGACATGGTTTCGCTTCGTCACTGGACAAAGCGGGGCCGGCCAGAGCGGCCGCTGTGCGGGTTTGCTCGGACCGCAGATTTTTCCTTTTGGCTCTGGCTGTGCCATGCTCTGTTTTCGAGCAGAACAATCAGAGGACCCCGGCATGAGTTTTGCTACCTGGTACGACGAACGCGTGGTCCCGAGCCTGATCCGCTGCGCCTGCAGTTCGCCAGCGATCATGAAGCTGCGCGAACAGGTAGTCCCGCTGGCCAGCGGCGCGGTGTTCGAGATTGGCTGCGGCGGCGGGATCAACCAGAGCTTTTACAATGCGGCGCAGGTCACCAGCTATGCCGGAATGGACCCGTCTGCGAAGGGGCTGGACTTCGCGCGTGACGCCGCCGCCAAGCGCGGCTGGCAGGCTGACCTGCGCGAGGGATTCGGGGAAGACATCCCGTTCGCGGCGGGCAGCTTTGACTGCGTGGTCTGCACCTTTACGCTTTGCTCAGTGGGTGATCAGGCGCAGACCGTACGCGAACTGTACCGCATCTTGAAACCGGGCGGACGATTGCTTTACGCCGAGCACGGCCGGGCGCCCGATCCGTCCGTCGCCAAGTGGCAAGACTGGATCGAACCGCTGTGGAAGCGCATTGCTGGCGGTTGCCACCTCACCCGTTCAATAAGTCCCGCAATAGCAGCGGGCGGGCTAGTGGTTGAACCGCTGGGAGCCCGCTACGCGCCGAAAACGCCGCGTTTTGCCGGCTGGATGGAATGGGGGCAGGCGGTGAAGGCGGCTTAAAAGCTGCGCGTTTCGCCAACCTGCATGATCCAGGCGTTTTCCGCGCCGTATTTCTGTTCCAGCGCCGCGCGGCGGAACCGCTCAGGCGCTTCGAATGGGTTTTCGGGGGTCAGCATGATGCTGCCCCAATGCATCCCGACCGCTGCTTTGGCGCCAATATCGCGGGCGATCTGCACGCCTTCCTCGGGGGTCGCGTGGCTCGCTTCCATGATGATCCGCGGCTCGTATGCCCCGATCCCGACCAGCGCGAGGTCGAACGGCCCGGCGCGCATCCCAATCTCGCGGAATATCTCACCATAACCGGTATCACCGCCGAACCAGACATTGCGCGTTGGCGATGCGAGCGCCATGCTCGACCACAACGTGCGGTCACGATCGAACAGCCCGCGTCCGGAAAAATGCACGGCGGGCAGGGCGGTGACGGTCAGCCCGCCCAGTGTCCAATCCTGCCACCAGTCGAGCTCAAACACTTGCGCAAAGCCCAATCGGCGCAGCAGCGGGGCGAGCCCGAGCGGGCAGACCACTGGCGTCTCGGCGCGCCAGCGATACGCCTTGAGCGAGGCAGTATCGACGTGATCATAATGGTTGTGACTGATCACCAGCAGATCGAGCCGGGGCAGTTCAGCCGCGCTGAGCGCGGCGGGCAGGAATCGCTTGGGACCAAAGCCCAGCGGGCCAGCAGTGCGTGACAGATAGGGGTCGGTCAGCACCAGCTTGCCGTCCAGCCGTAGTGCAAAGCAGGCATGGCCCAACCAGGCCAGCTGGTTTTCGCCGAGCGACTCTAGTTCGGGCTTCGTGCCAGCGGTCAGCCCGTGTGGGATCGGTGGCAGTTTCGCCCGCCGCATATCCCACAGCAGAAATTTCAGGAAATCGCGCGCTTTGGCCCGGCGCGATGGGCTGCCAGGCGGGTTGCGAAAGCCGCCGCCGGGGCAGTGATGATCGGGGCGTTGCTCAGTCATGCGGTACTGCAGATCTTTGCTGCATTAACGGCGCTTCAGTGAAAACCGGCGCGCGCGGGCTGGACTTGAAACATCAGAAATGCTCCGTTTGCCCGGCCCGCGCGCTGTGCCGACATCATTACTCGCCGAACGTGCGCTGCCACCAGCCGCGCCGGGGCGACGCGTCGTCGCCTTCCGCCTCAGCAGTGACGGTATCGCCGGCCTCGGTTTCAGCCGGAGCGGCTTTTTTGCGAACACGCTTGGTCTTGGCTGGGGCTTCGCCAGTTTCGGTTTCAACCGTTGGAGCGACGTCTTCGACCGGGACCGTTTCAATTGCGGGCTCCGCTTCTGCTTCAACTTCACCCTTTTTCTTGCGGGTGCGCTTGGGCTTGGCCGGGGCGGCTTCGGCTTCGGTTGCGATAACTGGTTCTTCAACTGGCGCGGCTTCGGCTTCAGGCTCGACTGCATCGTCCGCCTTCTTGCGGCGGCTGCGCTTGGGCTTGACTGGCGCCGCTTCTTCGAGCGCGGGTTGCTCGGCTGCATCGTCGCCGTCTTCGTCGGCCGCTTCGCTCCCGCCGTCGCTCAGTTCGCCGCCTTCGCTGGTGCCTTCACCGTCGTTGCGGCCACGGCCTCCGCGCCGGCGACGACCACGGCGGCGGCGCTTGCGCGGCGATTCGCCATCTTCGTCACCTTGGGTGCGGGCTTCGCCCTCAGGACCAGCTTCGCGTCCCTCGTCATCGCCGTCGTCGCTGCCTTCGGCGCTACTTTCGGCGCGGGGTTCGCGGGCTGGGCTATCGTCGCTCCGTTCGTCGCCGCCTTCGCGGTCACGTCCACCGCGCCGGCGGCGGCCACGGCCACGGCGCTTGCCGCGATCATCACCGTCGCTGTCACGCTCTTCGCGCTCTTCAGCTTCGCTCTCGTCCTCATCCTCGATGATCTCGTCATCGTCTTCTTCTGCGATCGCGATCGTCTCAAACTTGGGGGTGAATTCAGGACGTGGGCCGGATGAACCGACGCGCATCTTGGAACCCTCATTCTCACCTTCGGGCAAGACTTCGACCCGCACGCCATAACGGTCTTCGATCTCGGCAAGATCGGCGCGCTTGGCGTTGAGCAGGTAGACCGCCGCTTCGGTGCTGGCGAACAGCGAGATGACCGAACCCTTGCCCTTGGCCGCTTCGTCTTCAATCGAACGCAGCGCTGACAGGCCAGCTGAGCTGGCGGTGCGGACCAAGCCGGTACCATCGCAATGCGGGCAGCCGCGCGTGGTAGCTTCGAGCACCCCGGTGCGGAGTCGCTGGCGACTCATTTCCATCAAGCCGAAGCTGGAGATCCGGCCAACTTGAATGCGCGCGCGATCATTCTTGAGCGCGTCCTTCATGGCCTTTTCGACCTTACGGACGTTGTTGTTGTACTCCATGTCGATGAAGTCGATCACCACCAGCCCGGCCATATCGCGCAGCCGCAGCTGGCGGGCGATTTCGCGGGCAGCTTCAAGGTTGGTGTTGAGCGCAGTCGCCTCAATCCCATGTTCCTTGGTCGAGCGGCCCGAGTTGATGTCGATCGAGACCAGCGCCTCGGTCGGGTTAATCACGATGTATCCGCCCGATTTGAGCTGCACTTCGGGATCGTACATCGCGGTCAGCTGGTCTTCTGCGCCAAAGCGCTGGAACAGCGGGACCGGATCGGCGTACTGTTTCACTCGCTTGGCGTGGCTGGGCATCAGCAGCTTCATGAAGTCGCGCGCGGCGCGGTAGCCCGCCTCGCCCTCAACCACGACGTCCTCGATTTCCTTGTTGTAGATGTCGCGGATCGCGCGCTTGATCAGGTCGCTGTCCGAATGGATCAGCGCCGGAGCGGTCGAGCCCAGCGTGGTTTCGCGGATCCCGTCCCACAGCCGGGCGAGGTAATCGAAGTCCCGTTTGATTTCGGTCTTGGTGCGGCTGAGCCCGGCGGTGCGGACGATGCAGCCCATGCTGCGCGGCAGATCCATTTCGCTGACGATGGATTTCAGCCGCTTGCGGTCAGACGCCGAATTGATCTTGCGGCTGATCCCGCCGCCATGACTGGAATTGGGCATCAGCACGCAATACCGGCCCGCAAGGCTGAGGTAAGTGGTCAGCGCCGCACCCTTGTTGCCGCGCTCTTCCTTGACGACCTGGACCAGCAGCACCTGGCGCCGCTGGATCACATCCTGGATTTTGTAGCGGCGGCGCAGCGCCATGCGCTTGGCGCGCAATTCGTCAGCTTCCTTGGCGTGGCCGCGCCCACGATCGCCCGAGCCGCTCTGGCGGCGCCGTCCACGACCGCGTCCACGATCATCCCCGGCAGGTTCGGCTTCTTCTTCGCCAGCTTCACTCGCATCTTCACCATCAAAGCCGCCTTCGACGTGGCCATCCTCGATCGTGGCGACTTCGTCTTTCTCAGCGGTGTCGACTTCGATCAGGCCGCCGAAATCATCGTCGTCGTGATGATCGTGCACGCCATCATCGCCGCCGTCTTCATCATAGCCGCGGCCATCATCGCCCTCCGCATAGTCCTCGTCACCCTCGTCGATGGCGCGCAAAGCGGCCTCTTCCTCGGCATGCGCGGCTTCTTCGGCGAGCAGGGCTTCGCGGTCTTCCTTGGGGATCTGGTAGTAGTCAGGGTGGATTTCGCTGAACGCCAGAAACCCGTGCCGGTTGCCGCCGAAATCGACGAACGCCGCCTGCAGCGAGGGTTCTACTCTGGTTACTTTGGCGAGGTAGATGTTGCCCTTGATCTGCTTGTGTTCGGCAGATTCAAAGTCAAATTCTTCAATCCGGTTGCCTTTGAGCACCGCCACCCGGGTTTCTTCCGGGTGGCGCGCATCGATAAGCATGCGCATGGTCATAATGTATTCTCCGTGCGCGCCAAATGGAGACTGGCCCGGTAAGGGCGTCTGCAAAAGTGGCGCGGCTGTGTGATAAACCTAGACCCAGCGCCGGTGTAGTCCGGCAGGGCTGAGCGGTAGGATCGGTTAGACCGGGGCCAAAGGCGGCTCCGGCGGCGATGTGCGTGTCTGCAGCAGTGAAGAGGCGCGGCAAATGGGTGCGCGCACAACCAGCCGTCCCTGCCACCCGGACCGCATGGGTCCGTAGCGGAGAAAACGGTGAAAGGCTCTTCATTGGTGCATCAACCTGTTTAATCCGGCGTACTTTTTCCGGATTCTCCCCCCGGAGGTGGCATGGCCTGCTCCGGTGTCCGGGTGGTTAGCACCGCTTTTGCACCTCGGCAAGTTGGTTGGAAAATGCCGGGCGGCAATTGCACCTGCGCGCGCACCGCACTAGGCAGGCCGGGATGCGCCGCATGATCCTGCTTTTACTGATCGTTCTGGCTCCGCTGGGGGCCTTTGCAGCAATGGTCGCGGCTGATCGCAGCTTTGGCGCGCCCGGGCGCGGTTATGACTATGTCGTGACGGTCGATTTGCCGCCCGCTGGCGGGATCGCCGGTCTGCCCCGGATCGAAGGACCGATGGACGCCAGCCGACCGCTGGTGGTGATCGATGCCGGACACGGTGGCAAGGACCCCGGCGCAGGCGCGGGTGATACCAAGGAAAAGGCGATCACGCTGGGGCTCGCACTGGCGCTGCGCGATCAATTGCTCAAGCAGGGCGGGGTGCGCGTGGCGCTGACCCGCAGCGACGATACCTACCTATTCCTTGATGAACGTCCCGGCATCGCGCGGCGGCTGGGCGCCGATCTGTTCATCTCGATCCACGCTGACAGTACCGAGGGAGAGACCACGGCGACCGGAGCGACGGTCTACACACTGTCAGCCAAAGGCAGCAGCCAGGAAGCCGAAAAGATCGCGCTGCGGGAAAACTCGGCCGATCTGGTCAACGGGGTGCGGATTCAGGAACAAAGCGACGATGTCGGCGCGATCCTGGTCGACTTGTCACAGCGTGAAACGCAGTCGCTGTCCGAACAGTTTGCGGCGCTCATCCTGCGCGAAGGGCAGGGCAACCTGCCGTTCAAGGTGCTGGCCCCGCAATCGGCAGCATTCGTGGTGCTGAAATCGCCCGATGTGCCATCGGTGCTGTTCGAAACCGGCTACATCAATAATCCGGCCGACTTTGCTCGGATTACATCTCCGGCCGGACGGGCAGCGTTTGCCGGCACTTTGGCGCAAGCGATCAAGGTGTTCTTCGCTCGCAAATCTTCAGTCCAGCGCGGCTGAACGGAAGGCACTGGTCATGTTTTGCTGCCTCATGCTAGAGCTGGACCGCCATGTCTGATCCCGCCGACCTTCCGCCCGAAACCGTCAGATTGCGGATCCGCCGCGAAGCTGGCGGGCTGTGGACCCGCAGCAAGGCACTGGCGGGCTCGGGCTGGAGCCGCGCGCGCGATTCGGGGCTGGGCGAGTGGTATGGCCGGCACTGGGCCGCCAGCAAACGCTTCCGGATCGTGAACTATCTGCTCGGCGTGTTCCTCGCCGCCAATCTGGTGCTGTGGGTCGCTGTTACGCGCGATATGCCCTCGGCGGAAACCTTGCTGACTTATCAGCCGCCGCTGCCCACGATGGTGCGCGGCGTGAATGGCGAAATTGTCTATTCCTATGCGCGCGAACGGCGGGTGCAGCTGCGCTTCGTCGATTTTCCCAAGCCACTGATCAACGCGTACCTTTCGGCCGAAGACAAGTCGTTCTGGACGCACGGCGGGGTCGATTTTGGCGGTCTGGCCGGAGCCGTGGTCGATTACATCACCAAATTCGGGTCGGACAAGCGCGCCAAGGGCGGGTCAACGATCACCCAGCAAGTCGCCAAGAACATCCTGATCGGCAACGAATATTCGGTCACACGCAAGCTGCGTGAGATGGTGCTGGCGCGGCGGATCGAAGGCGTGCTGACCAAGGAGCAGATCCTTGAGCTTTACCTCAACGAGATTCCGCTCGGGCGGCAGGCGTTTGGAGTGCAGGCGGCGGCGCAGGCCTATTTCGGCAAGGATGTTGGCGAGCTAACCCTGGCCGAAGACGCCTTTCTGGCGGCCTTGCCGCGCGGCCCCGAGATTTACGGCCGCGCCAAAAATGCTGACCGGGCGATCGAGCGGCGCAATTGGGTGATCGACCAGATGGTCAAGAATGAGGTCGTCACCCAGGCCGAGGCCGACCAGGCCAAAGCCCAGCCGCTGGGGATCATCCCCAAGCGCGGCGACAACTGGGATCCGGCCAACGGTTACTTCGTTGAAGAAGTGCGCCGCCTGCTGATCGACAAGTATGGTGAGAATGCTGAAACCAGCCCGAACAGCGTTTATGCTGGCGGGCTGTGGGTCCGCACCTCGCTCGATCCGCAATTGCAGAAGGCCACGCAAGACGCACTGCAAGCTGGGCTGATGCGCTATGGCGGCGGCCGCGGTTTCGTGAAGCCGCTCGTGCATGTCGAACTTGATCTCGATAAGTGGCAAAGCCAGTTGGCCGGCACCGGGCTTTCGATCAGCTATCAGGATTGGCGGGTCGCGCTGGTGATCGGCAAGCAAGGCGGCAGTGTCACGCTCGGCTTTGGCGATGGCTCCAAGGGCGGGCTGATTGGCGCCCCGGCAGCATTGCAACTGGGAGATGCGATTGCGGCGGCGCCAGCGGGCACTAACCAATGGGCGCTGCGCGTGGTGCCCGAGATTTCGGGCGGGATGATGTTGCAGCAAGCCTCATCCGGTCGGGTGCTGGCGATCCAGGGCGGATTTGATGCGGGGTTGGGCAGTTTCAACCGTGCGACGCAGGCGCTGCGCCAGCCAGGCTCGACAATCAAACCGTTCGTCTATGGCACTGGGCTCGATTACGGGATGAGCCCGTCGACCGAAGTGATCGATGGCAAATTCTGCGTCTACCAAGGTGCAAGCCTTGGGCAAAAGTGCTTCCAGAACTTTGGCGGGCAGGGCGGGGGCAACGCCACCCACACGATGCGTTGGGGGCTGGAGCAATCGCGCAACCTGATGACCGTGCGGATCGCCAACGATGCCGGGATGGACCATGTTGCGCAGACTATCGAACGGGTCGGGATCGGCAAGTATCCGCCGTATCTTTCATTTGCCTTGGGCGCGGGCGACACCACGGTGCAGCAGATGGTCAATGCCTATTCGGCGCTGGCCAACAACGGGGTGCAGTTTCCCTCCAGCGTGATCGACTATGTCCAGGACCGCAGCGGCAAAGTAATCTGGCGTGCCGACAACCGCCGCTGTGACAAGTGCAACGCGGCCGAATGGGATGGCCAGCCGATGCCGCGCTTCACCTCGCGCGGCAAGCAAGTGATGGATCCGCGCACCGCGTTTCAAGTCGTCCATATGCTCGAAGGCGTGGTCACGCGTGGCACCGCGGTGGCGCTGTCCGATCTGGGTCTGCCACTGTTCGGCAAGACCGGTACCACCAGCGGTCCGACCAACGTGTGGTTCTGCGGCGGCAATCAGGAAATCGTCGGCGGGGTCTATCTCGGTTACGATCAGCCACGACCCTTGGGCGGTTATGCGCAAGGCGGGACCATCGCTGCGCCGATCTTCAAGCAAATGATCCAGGCGACCCGTCCGCGCTGGAGCACCAAGCCGTTCGTCGCCCCCAGCGATATCCACTGGGTCAAGGTTGACCGGGTGAGCGGCAAGCGGGTGTTCACCGGATCGCCGAGCAGTGACCCCAAGAGTTCGATCATCTGGGAAGCGTTCAAGGCTGAAAGCGAAGCGCGCACCGGGCTGAGCACCGATGAGATTGAATCGCAGCGTTCGGCTCTGATCAATGCGATCAAACGCGGCGCCAGCTCACGCGGCTCTGCGCCGCGTGCGTCCAACGGTGCCGGCGAAGCAGACGTCCCAGCAGCGGCGCCGACTATTACCCCCGACACCGACGTTTCGGCCCAATAAGGCCGGCCCCCAGACCCAGGAGAACCCAGATGAAGAAATTTGCCACGCTCGCATTCGTTCTTGCTGCCGCCATTGCGATCCCGTCCGCTGCCCCGGCCGATTTGCCGCAGGGCCAGATTGCGCCGAATTTCACGACCGCAATCGCGCTCAAGGGAGTGGAGAAGAGCTTCAACCTCAAAGCCGCGCTGCGCAATGGTCCAGTGGTGCTCTACTTCTATCCCAAAAGCTTCACCGACGGCTGCACGATCGAGGCACACGCCTTTGCCGAGGCGACCAAGGACTTCAAAGCGGCCGGGGCGACTGTGGTCGGTCTGTCAGCTGATACCATCGCCGTTCAAAAGGAATTCAGCCGCAAGGATTGCCGTGACAAGTTCGCGGTCGGCGTGGCCACTCCAGCGATCATCGCGTCATACGACGTCCATCTCAAACAAGCCGATGGCACGGTGACCGGCCGATCGACCCGGACCAGTTATGTTATTGGCCGCGATGGCAAGGTGAAGCTGGCCTTCACCGACATGAACCCCAACGATCATGTCCGCCAGACGCTCGCCACGGTGCGGGCACTAAAGGCCGCCAAGCGCCGCTGATCCGGGCGACGCAACCATGCTGCGCTCTTTACATTGCAAGCAATCGCGCTAACGGGCGGCTTCCTGATTTCTGGAGATTATCGCCATGCGTGCCGAAGGGCAGGCCTATCTTGACCGGATCGACGCCGCGCTGGCGCTGGTGCGCAAGTTCCTCGATTGGGAGCGTGCGCTGCGCCGGCTCGACGAGTTGAACGCGCGGGTCGAAGATCCCAAGCTGTGGGACAATCCCAAAGACGCCGAAGCCGTGATGAAGGAACGCCGCCAACTTGAATCGGCGATCGGCACTGTGCGCACCATCGGCAGCGAAATGGCCGATGCGGTCGAATATATCGAGCTGGGCGAAGCTGAGGGCGATGAGGCAACAGTTGACGAAGGGCTGGCCACTTTGGCGGCGCTGGCTGACCGCGCCGATTCCGATAAGGTCGATGCCCTGCTGGGCGGCGAGGCTGACGGCAACGATACCTTCATCGAGATTCACGCTGGGGCGGGCGGCACTGAAAGCCAGGACTGGGCCGAAATGCTGTTGCGGATGTATTCGCGCTGGGCCGAGAAGCGCGGCTTCAAGGTCGAGGTGATCGAATATCAGGCGGGCGAGCAAGCCGGGATCAAAAGCGCGACGATCCTGTGCAAGGGCGAAAACGCTTATGGCTATGCTAAGACCGAAAGTGGGGTCCACCGGCTGGTGCGAATCTCACCCTACGACAGCTCGGCGCGGCGCCACACCAGCTTCTCATCGGTCTGGGTGTTCCCTGTAATCGATGACAACTTCGCGGTCGAGGTCAATCCGGCTGACCTGCGGATCGATACTTACCGCGCTTCGGGAGCGGGCGGCCAGCACGTTAACACCACCGATTCGGCGGTGCGGATGACGCACATTCCCTCAGGCATCGTCGTCGCCAGCCAGATCGACCGCTCGCAGCACAAGAACCGCGAGATCGCGATGGGGATGCTCAAGG
>JANNYT010000085.1:0-3075 GCA_031410255.1 Novosphingobium sp.
TGACGCCAGGTTGAGGTCTTGTACGACGCGCCGGGCCAGGGATTCGCTGTAAAGGAGACCGATCTGCGTGGCCATTTGCTCCTGATTGGATCGAAAACCAGACCCGCCATTTGCCCCCCGATCAGGAGCAAGTTTTGCAGCGGAACCGGGGTCGAACTGCAACATCGCGCTCGCCATGTATTTCGGCGCTGAGATAAGTGCCAAGGCGATGCCGAGAGCCATTGTCGCCAGAGCGGCAGCCACAATCAGCTTGTAGTTCTCGATCAGAATCGAAAGGATTTGTGACAGTTCGATCCCGGAATGAGCCTGAGCAGGCTGCGCGGAATGCGAGCCTGCGTTTTGGTCGGTTGGCATGTCCGCTGGCCGTTGCATCGTTTGTTTTTCTTCCATTGTTCGGGTCGGCTGGCCGCGTATCACAGTGTCAGGAATATGGAGATGATCGGCAAGGACTGAATCAGATCACGGTAGATCGGGCGGACCTGTGAGCTGTCGACCACGATCACATCCCCCGGATAGACAATCGGATCTTCCATCTCACCGCGGCGAATGGCGACCAGATCGAAGGCTGCCGCCATAGTCTGGCCATTGCGCTTGCGGAACACGACGACTCGGCGGGGATTGGCGTCCTGCTGTGCAATCCCGCGCGCCATGGCGACCGCACCCAACAAGGTGGTCCGTCCAGCCAATTGGTAAACGCCAGGTACAGCCACACCGCCTTCAAGGGTCACCGAGTTGTTGATCGATGCCATGACCCGCACCGAAATCTGCGGATTGTTGAGATAGTTGCGGCCGTATAGCTGCTCAAGTTCCTTGGCGAACTCCTGCGGCGATTTGTTGCGGACACTGATCGAGCCGATAAGCGGCAGGTTTAGCATACCCTTGGCATCGACTTGGTACTCACCGCTCAGTTCCGATACTCGAAACACCTTGATCGACAGTACATCGAGCGGCCCCAAGGGCATGTCATATGCGACTTCGGCCGCCTGCTCCTTGTCTGGAGGGCCGAAATCTGCCGGGGCATAGGGAACCTTGCCTCCACGGGTCATGCAACCGCTTAGTGCAAGGGCGGCCAGGCCAACCAAGACGAAACGGACTGCCAGCACCAGACTTTTGTAAAGACCAAGCGTTGAATTCAAGATGCTCTCCTTCGATGATCGCTGGCCGATTGTTGCCGAGAACCTAGTTGAAGGGTGCAGGGATGCAAGAGCCCTAAACACGATCTATCCTGGCTTTCGGAAATTGAATGCCAGCATCGCGCATCGCATTCAAATAAAGGGCGATTACGCGCTCGGCGGAATATTCGGATTCGACCCGGTCTCTGGCTGCCTGCGCCATCGATGCCCATGTGCTGTCGCTCGTTTGCATTGCCCTGGCAAATGCCGCGGCAAGTGCGCCAGCATCGCGCGGCGGACACAGAAACCCAGTCACGCCGTCGGTGATGATGTCCCTGCATCCAGGGACATCGGTGGCAATCGCCGGGCGCCCCATTGCCCCGGCTTCCACCAGGACCCGGGAAAGACCTTCGCGATAGGATGGCAGCACAATGAAATCGGCGGCTGCAATATGCGGCCTGACGTCGCCTACTGGCTGCAGATGCTGGATGACCCCTTCCCTCACCCAACCTTCGACTTCGGCGCGGGCAATGGCAGTTCGGTTGGGCGCACCAATCTCCCCCATCAAAATGAACTCGGCATCCGGCCAAACCAGCCGCGTCTGTCGCGCCGCATCCACGAACTCGCGCACGCCCTTGTCTGCGACCACCCGGGAAAGCATCAGAAATCGGCGACGCCTTGGTCGGCCGCCATTTGACGGGATGAAGTGCCGGGTGTCGATCCCCGACCCGGGCAACAACCGCGCCTGCGAACGGGTTACCAAGGAGCCGTTGATGAACTCATCGCGGTCTTCGTGGTTCTGGAAGAACACGACAGGTGCCTTGCGAAATCCTGCTCTGCACAGCAATTTGACCGCCCAGGTCAGCAGGTTGCGCCGAATGAACGCGGTTCCCAGCCCTGACACATTCGGGATTGCCGCAACGCTAAAGTTGCTCGCCGCAAGAGAGCCATAAATGTTCGGCTTGATCGTCCAACTTAGCCAGACATCCGGGCGAAGCCGTTTGATCAACTCACGCATTCTCAGGAACGTTGCCAGATCGCGATGCGGCGCTAATCCTTTGGCATCGATCAGCAATGGTTCGAATTCGGCGCCCAACTCGGCCAGGCGGGTCTGCATGGCTGGATCGACCGGTGCAACAGCAATCACTCGGCATCCAGCAGCGACCAAAGCGGAAATCAGTTCGGCCCGGAAATTCACCAAATTCCAGGCCTGGTTTGCGCAGACCATTACAAGTGGTCTCATGTCTGGCGAATTCACGGCGTCGCTCCGCCTTCGAAGAGCGAATGGTACGGGACCCAGAACGGTGCGTTTGTGGCAAAGACCAGCCAGACGACCTGGACGAACCCCGCAAGCGCAATCAGCGCGGAACGGTAGATCAGCGGCGCCCGATTGGACAAGCTGGTGAGACGCCTGAATTCGCCGAAGGCCGCCATCTGCACCGGTGAGAAGAACAGGGCGGCCCGGTCCACCGCCGTGGATGACGGGCTTAAAGGAAGCGCAATCAGAGCGATGAATCCAGCAATAGCCATCGAAACCCAAACGGTTTGCGAACGCATTCCCTGTCCGAAATGCCGCCATCGCAGCAAGATCAGCAGGGATGGGATCGCGCTCATCAGCACGCGAGGGGTCGCGCCGGTGGAATCGTATTCGGTTTGGATATAGCCTGCATCGAACTGCTCGATGCGCGGCACCACGATGACAAAATATGTTGCGATGCTAAGCCCCAGAAACAGCACGGCCAGTATCGGGTGACGGCGGGCCAGAGCCCAGGCGAAGAGCGGGAAGACCATCACGGCGGTTGAGTGAAACCCAACCGCCGTAAACAGCATGATGATGGTACTGACAATTCGCCCGCGCTCGAATGCCGAGACCGCGAGCAAGAGCATGCCGATCGCCGCTCCCTGGCGAACATAGCCCAATCCGACCACGATCAGAAGGTATGGCACCGCCATTGCGATCGCC
>JANNYT010000086.1:0-17814 GCA_031410255.1 Novosphingobium sp.
GCGTGCGAAGAAGGACTCTGTCCTTTCGCCGGCTTCGAAGCTGCGCGCCCGCGTGCTCGAAGTTCTGCAGCGCGAAGGCTATATCCGTGGCTATACGGAGGACGCCACCGGCGCTCACCCGCAGCTGCGGATTGAACTGAATTAATTCGAGGGCGAGCCAGCGATCAAGCATGTCGCCCGCGTCTCCAAGCCGGGCCGCCGCGTCTATTCGGGAAGCAAAGAGCTGCCCGTGATCCGCAACGGCCTTGGTATCACCATCGTCTCGACCCCGCGCGGGGTGCTCTCGGATGCCGAAGCACGCGTGCAGAATGTCGGCGGCGAAGTGCTGGCGGAGGTATTCTAATGAGCCGCATCGGTAAACGTCCGGTGTCCATCCCGAGCGGCGTTAGCGCCGATATCGCGGACGGCACCCTCTCAGTAAAGGGCCCCAAGGGCACCTTGACGCTGAGCCTGCGCGATGAGATCGCCTACAAGGTCGAAGACGGCAGCATCTCGGTGATGCCGGCTAATGACACCAAGCAGGCGCGTGCTTTCTGGGGCATGCAACGGACCCTGGTGTCCAACCTCATTACCGGGGTGACCGAAGGTTACACCAAGGTCCTCGAAATTACCGGCGTCGGCTACCGTGCCAATGTTCAGGGCAAGAACCTGAAACTGCAGCTGGGCTACAGCCACGACGTTGATTTCGCGATCCCCGACGACATCGAGATCAAGACCCCGGATAACACCACGGTCGAAATCTCGGGCATCGACAAACAGAAGGTCGGCCAAGTCGCGGCCGAAATTCGCCGCTGGCGCAAGCCCGAGCCTTACAAGGGCAAGGGCATCAAGTACCGCGGCGAGTACATCTTCCGCAAGGAAGGGAAGAAGAAGTAATGGCCAAGCTGAACCTTTTCGAGCGCCGTCGTCGGCGCGTCCGCACCGCGCTCAAGGCGCGTGCCGGTGGCCGTTTGCGGCTGTCGGTGCACCGCTCGGGCCGCCACATCTACGCGCAGATCATCGACGATGCCGCTGGCAAGACGCTGGCTGCAGCCAATTCGCTCGGCAGCAAAGTCGGCGCGAATGTCGATGCTGCCGCCAAGGTTGGCTCGGCTTTGGCTGAAGCTGCCAAGCAGGCTGGCGTTAGCACTGTCGTGTTCGATCGCGGCGGTTTCCTGTTCCATGGCCGCGTTAAAGCGCTGGCCGATGCCGCCCGCGAAGGCGGGCTGGAGTTCTGACAATGGCTGACGAAACCAACACCACTGAAGTACCGGTCGCAGCCGAGCAGCCGCAAGCTGTTGAAGCTGGCGGCGATGCTCGCGGCGGCGGCGATCGCGGGGCACGCGGACGCGGGCGCGGCGGCAATGACCGCAACGCTGGCGGCGGCGACCGTGGGCGCGGGCGCGGCGGCAACGACCGCAATCGCGGCGGGCGCGACGACGATGGCGGCGAAGAACTGATCGAAAAGTTGGTTCACATCAACCGCGTCTCCAAGACGGTCAAGGGCGGCAAGCGCTTCGGCTTTGCAGCGCTGGTCGTGGTTGGCGACGGCAAGGGCCGGGTTGGCTTTGGCCACGGCAAAGCCCGCGAAGTTCCAGAGGCGATCACCAAGGCAACCGCGGCGGCCAAGAAGGCCATGATCCGCGTCGCGCTGAAGGAAGGCCGCACCCTGCACCATGACGGCAAGGGCCGGTTTGGCGCGGGCAAGGTTAATCTGCGTTCGGCTCCGGCCGGGACCGGGATCATCGCGGGTGGCCCAATGCGCGCTGTCTTCGAAAGCCTGGGCGTGGCCGATGTGGTGACCAAGTCGGTCGGCTCGTCGAACCCCTACAACATGATCCGCGCTACTTTTGCCGCGCTGGGTGAGCAGACCTCACCCAAGTCGGTTGCACAGCGCCGGGGCAAGAAGGTCGCCGATCTTCTGGGCCGTGGCGGGGCGAGCGTAGCGGAGGCCGAGGCCGCCGCTGACGCCATTACGGAGTAAGCATCATGGCAAAAGAAGCCAAGAAGACCATTAAGATCAAGCAGATCGGTTCGCCGATCCGCCGTCCGGAAAGCCAGAAGAAGATCCTGATCGGTCTGGGCCTGGGCAAGATGCACAAAGTGGTTGAACGCCAGGACACTGCGGAAGTTCGCGGTGCGATTGCCAAGCTGCCGCACATGGTGGTCGTGGTCGACTGACCACGCCGTCAGTGCCAAAAATTCAAGAAGGCCCCGGTTTGCGCCGGGGCTTTTTTGGTTTAACCCCAGCGCTCGTAGCGAGAGGGGCGGCGCGATGTCTGATGCAGTGACGTCGCCGCGCGACGCCGGTCCCAAGTTGGCGGTGCATTTTACCTTGATTGACGCGCTACGCGGTGCGGCGGCAATCGCGGTGCTATTCTACCACTATATGCACTTCTTCATGACCGGGACCGATCACACCCGGCAACTGGCTTATCTGCAGCGCGAACCCGCGCAGCCGTGGCTGACGCTGCTCTACGAATACGGGTTCTACGCGGTTCAGGTGTTCTGGATCATCTCGGGCTTTGTCTTCGCGGTGGTTTATCTGGGCCGCGCGGCCTCGACCCGTGAATTCGTGGTCAATCGCTTTGCCCGGCTGTATCCGCTGCACTTGCTGACTTTGTTAGTAGTGGCGGGGTTACAGGTGGCGGCGTTGCAGCGGTTTGGCCATACGTTGTTTTACGACAATTATGACTGGCCGCATTTCGTCCTCCAGCTGGGTTTTGCCTCTGATTGGGTCAATTGGTCCGATCATTCGTTCAACGGCCCGATCTGGTCGGTCTCGGTCGAAGTCCTGATTTATGCGGTGTTCTGGTCGTTGCGGCCGGTGCTGGAGCGGGTGGGTTGGCCGGGTTTGACTGCGATCATTCTGCTGTGTCTGCTGGGCAATGTGCTGGGGGCCTGGACGCGCGTGCCGATGTGTGGGTTCTATTTCTTTCAAGGCGTGGCCGTGGCCCGGCTCCACGCACAATTGGGCGAGCGTCCGGCCCGGCGGATCTTCGCGGCGTTGGTACTCGCGGCGTTCGGAGGGATCGGGTTGGCGTGGGGCGGAGCGTTGCCGCGTGAAGCGCTCGGCATTCCCGGGCTCGCCGCCGCCGCAGTGCTGCTACTGGCCGGCGCCGAGCAAGCCGCCCCGCCGCTGCTCCGCCGTGCTGGCCAATGGCTGGGTGACAATACCTACGGGCTCTATCTTTGGCACGTCCCGGTGCAGATGGCGGCCGTGCTGGCGATCATTCCCTTCGGCGATCCCGCTGTGCTCGCGCAAAGTGGTTGGTTCCTGACGGTATTTGTGCTCGGCACGCTGGCGCTGGCGCGCGCCAGCTTTGTCTTATTTGAACGCCCGATGCGCGAATGGATCCGGCGCGGCGGGCGGCCAGCGGGCGGCGTGCGCCACATTGGGGGGTGACAGCGCCGCTCCGTTCGCCTATGCGCGCGCCTCCTATCAGCGCGACTAAAGCGAAAGCGAGTGCAACTCATGAAACTTAACGACATTAGCGACAACCAAGGCGCCCGTAAGTCCCGCATGCGCGTGGGCCGCGGAATTGGTTCGGGCAAGGGCAAGACTGCCGGGCGCGGCCAGAAGGGTGCCAAGGCACGTTCGGGCGTCAGCATCAACGGCTTCGAAGGCGGCCAGATGCCACTCCACATGCGGATTCCGAAACGCGGCTTCAACAACATCTTTGCCAAGGACTTTGCCGAGGTTAACCTGGGTCTGATCCAGAAGGCGATCGACCTGGGCAAGCTTGATGCCAAGGTCGTGATCGATCACGCCGCGCTCAAGGCTGCTGGCCTGGCCCGCGGCGGCAAAAACGGCGTGCGCCTGCTCGGCAAGGGTGAACTGACTGCCAAGGTCAAGTTCGCGGTCGACGGTGTTTCCGCCGGTGCCAAGGCTGCGGTCGAAAAGGCTGGCGGCACGGTCACTCTGCCTGACGCCGCACCCAGCGAGCATGAGAAGAAGACCGCGCGCCGCGAAGTCAACAAGACCGCGAAGAGCGCCAAGCTCGCAAAGTAACGCTTTTGCCCGATTACCCGCTCCGCTATCGGCGGGGCGGGGATTGTGCATCTGGGGGGTTCGACTTCGCCGCATCGTCCCTATATGGGCTACACGCGGTCTGCTGCGGACCGGAAACAAGGCATTATTTCCCGATGGCATCACGCGCCGACAACATTGCGAGCAACCTCAGCCTCGCCAATTTCTCCAAAGCCACTGAGCTTAAGAAGCGCATCTGGTTCACCGTCGTCGCGCTGATCGTCTTCCGCTTTCTGACTTTCGTGCCGCTGCCGGGGATCAACCCGATCGCGCTGAAGGCGTTCATCGACAAGAGCTCGGGCGGCATTCTCGACTTCTTCAATATGTTCTCGGGCGGCGCGCTGGCCAACTACAGCATCATTTCGCTGGGGGTGATGCCTTACATCACCGCCTCGATCGTGGTGCAGCTGGCGGGATCGCTGCATCCCTCGCTCGCCGCTTTGAAGAAAGAGGGCGAGAGCGGCCGCCGCAAGCTTAACCAATACAGCCGCTATGGTGCCGTTTTCCTCAGCTTGCTGCAGGGCTATGCCGCGCTGCGCAATGCCGATGTTCAGGGCTTTGCGGTCGATCCGGGCACGTTGTTCTACGTCGCCGGGCTGATCTCGCTGGTCGGCGGCACGATGTTCCTGTTGTGGCTGGGTGAGCAGATCACCAGTCGCGGGATCGGCAATGGCACCTCGTTGATCATCATGGCCGGGATCGTTGCGCAGATGCCGACCTTCTTCGGCAACATGTTCACTCAGTATGGCACTGGCGCTACCAGCGGGCTGGTCGTGGCCTTGCTGTTGCTGATGGTCGTCGCGATGATCTTGTTCATCTGCTTCATGGAGCGCGCGACCCGGCGGTTGCTGATCCAGTATCCCAAGCGTGCCAGCCAGAACGGCATGATGCAGGCTGACCGCAGCCACTTGCCGCTCAAGATCAACACCGCCGGCGTGATCCCGCCGATCTTCGCCAGCTCGCTGCTGCTACTGCCGCTGACGATCAGCCAGTTTGCCAACAATTCGTTCGCGCCCGATTCAAAGGTTGGCGGCTTCATCGTCGCGCTCAACCAGTATCTGGGCCACGGCAAGCCGGTCTACATGATCCTTTATGCGCTCGGCATCATCTTCTTCAGCTTCTTCTACACCGCCGTGGTGTTTAATCCGGAAGAGACTGCGGACAACCTCAAGCGCAATGGCGGCTTTATCCCGGGGATCCGTCCGGGCAAGAACACCGCGACCTATCTTGACTATGTGCTGACCCGGATCACCGTGATCGGCGCAGCCTATATCACCATCGTCTGCGTGGTGCCCGAACTGGTGATGGAGCAAACCGGCATGCGGTTCTTCTTCGCGGGCGGCACCAGTTGGTTGATCGTGGTCAACGTCACCGTCGATACGATCACGCAGATCCAATCGCACTTGCGCGCGCACCAGTATGGCGATCTGATCAAGAAGGCCAAACTCAAAGGCCGCCTGCGCTAATCTAATTTCCGGGGGAAGCTGCCGTGGACATCATCCTGTTGGGACCGCCGGGGGCGGGCAAGGGCACTCAGGCCCAGCGCCTGGTCGATGCGCACGGCATGCGCCAGCTGTCGACCGGCGACATGCTGCGCGCCGCAGTCAAGGCCGGCACGCCGGTCGGGCTGGCCGCCAAAGCAGTGATGGACCGGGGCGAGCTTGTTTCGGATGAAATCGTCTCGGCGCTGATTGGTGAAGAGCTTGATGCGCTGGCACCGGGGCAGGGGGCGATCTTCGACGGGTATCCCCGCACCGCTGCGCAGGTTGGTTCGCTTGATACAATTCTCGCCGCCCGGCATCGCGAGCTGCGCCACGTGATCGAGCTTGAAGTTGACGAAGACGCCTTGGTGGTGCGGATCTGCGGGCGCTATACCTGCGCGACTTGCGGCAAAGGATATCACGATACGTTTGAGCAACCCAAGGTCGCTGGCACTTGCGATAAATGCGGCGGCCATGAATTCAAACGCCGCCCCGACGATAACGAGCAGACCGTGCGCACCCGGATGGCTGAATACCGCGCCAAGACCGCGCCGATCCTGCCGACCTATGATGCGCGCGGGATCGTGACCCGCGTCGATGGCATGGCCGACATCGAACATGTCACCGACGCGATCGAACGGATTATTGCCGCTTAGGCCAAGCTGTGCTTACCTGCTGCGCGGAATAGACGCGGGGAGACGGGATATGCGCAGGGCCCATTTGCTAGCCGCCGCCCTGATGTTGGGCACGATCACTGCGGCAGGACCGGTTGCGGCTGAAGTCACCGCACAATCTGACGCGGGCTTTGTCATCAAGCACAGCGGCGAAGTGCGAGCCAGCCAGCCGGATGTCTGGGCGGCTTTGATTGCCCCGGCCAAATGGTGGTCAAGCGAGCACAGTTGGTCGCATGATGCCGCCAACCTGTACCTCGATGCTCAAGCAACCGGCTGTTTCTGCGAAAAGCTGCCCAAGCCGGCGGGCGCTCCGGCCGATCAGCGCATGGGCAGCGTGGAACACATGCACGTGATCTTCGCCGATCCGCAGCGCGGTGTGCTGCGGATGACTGGCGCGCTCGGGCCGTTGCAGGGTGAGGCTGCGCGCGGGGTTCTGACGATCACGCTGACCAAGACCGAAACCGGCACCCGGATCGAATGGGAATATGTCGTGGGCGGCTATGTGCGGTTCCCGGTTGCCGAGATTGCCCCGGCGGTTGATCAGGTCATCGGCGAGCAGCTGGGGCGGTTGGTAACGCTGCTGACCCCGGCACCGTCGAGCGCGCCGACCAGTTGAGCAGTTGGGCGCGATGACCCGTTTTGACCTTGGGTTCTATCTGCGCTAGCCTGCGTCAGGCAGTCACCGCAGGCCGCTCCACCCATTTGGCGCGGGGCGTTGACATGCCCGGCGAATCGCCTTAAGCGCGCCGCTCAACCGAAAAACGGAATCGTCCGGAAGGCGTAGGCCGCAGTGCTCGCCAGCCGGGCTTTTTGCCGTTTTTCGGGTTGAAGCGTTGAGATGGACTGTCGCGGGAAACCGCTGCTTTCCGTGGAGCATGGAGAATTAAGTGGCTCGTATTGCCGGGGTAAACATCCCCACCAACAAGCGCGTTATTATTGCGCTGACCTACATTCACGGCATCGGTGCTTTCAAGGCCCGCCAGATTGTTGATAAATTGGGTCTCGATCATGCCAAGCGCGTGTCAGACCTGTCCGACCAAGACGTTCTGCACATTCGCGAATCGATTGATGCCGACCACATGGTCGAAGGCGATTTGCGCCGTGATACCGCGATGAACATCAAGCGATTGATGGATCTGGCGTGCTATCGCGGGCTGCGTCACCGTAAGGGCCTGCCGGTCCGCGGACAGCGCACGCACACGAACGCTCGCACCCGCAAGGGTAAGGCCAAGGCCATCGCCGGTAAGAAGAAGTAATCCTTCGACAGGCTCAGGACGGGCGGGCTGAGGCCCGCGCGGCTTCTTCAGGATTTAGGACAGGATACACACCATGGCACGCGAACCACAGCGCATTAAGCGCCGCGAGCGGAAGAACATTTCAAGCGGCATCGCTCATGTGAATGCCAGCTTCAACAATACCATGATCACCATCACCGATGCGCAGGGCAATGCAATCAGCTGGTCCAGCGCCGGGACGATGGGGTTCAAGGGCAGCCGCAAATCGACGCCTTACGCGGCGCAGGTTGCTGCTGACGATGCCGGCAAGAAAGCCGCCGAACACGGCGTGCGGACGCTGGAAATCGAAGTGAAGGGTCCAGGATCAGGCCGTGAGAGCGCCCTGCGCGCACTCGCCGCGGTCGGGTTCACGATTACTTCGATCCGCGACGTTACCCCGATCCCGCACAATGGGGTCCGGCCTTCGAAGCGCCGCCGCGTCTGATTTGCCATTCGCGGCGGGGTAGCCCGCCGCAGATTTGGATCGGCCGTCTGGTTCTCGCCTGAGAAAAGCGGCCGTTCCCGCCAGAACAAACCCCAAGGGGAAGTCCATGACCGTCAATATCAAAAACTGGCAGGAATTGAAGAAGCCTAACAGCCTCGAAGTGAAGTCCGGCAGCGACGCCAAGCGCCGGGCAACCTTTGTCGCCGAACCGCTTGAGCGCGGCTTCGGCCTCACGCTCGGCAACGCGCTGCGCCGCGTGCTGCTGTCGTCGCTGCAAGGTGCGTCGATCACCTCGATCAAGATCGAGAACGTGCTGCACGAATTCTCGTCGCTGGCCGGGGTGCGTGAAGACGTCACCGACATCGTCTTGAACGTCAAACAGATCGCTTTGCGCATGCAGGGCGAAGGCCCCAAGCGGCTCCAGCTTTCGGCCACTGGCCCGGGCGAAGTGACCGCCGGTGACATTGCCGTTTCCGGCGACATCGAGATCATGAACAAGGATCTCGTGATTTGTCACCTCGACGAAGGCGCGACGCTGAACATGGAACTCACCGCTGACAGCGGCAAGGGCTATGTCCCGGCCGTCGGCAACCGTCCGATTGACGCGCCGATCGGGCTGATCCCGATCGACTCGCTCTATTCGCCGGTTCGACAGGTCAGCTACAAGGTCGATAACGCCCGCATCGGTCAGGAGCTTGACTACGACAAGCTCAACCTGACGGTTGAAACCGACGGTACCGTCACCCCCGAAGACGCGGTCGCTTATGCTGCGCGGATCCTGCAGGACCAGCTCTCGCTGTTCGTGCACTTCGAAGACGCGGTGCCAATGGGCGGTTCGCAGATGATCGGCGTGGCTGCGGCTCCGACCGAGGAAGGCGATACCAACCAGCTCAACCGCTACTTGCTCAAGAAGGTCGACGAACTGGAACTGTCGGTGCGCAGCGCCAACTGCCTCAAGAACGACAACATCATCTACATCGGCGATCTGGTCCAGAAGACCGAAGCCGAGATGCTGCGCACGCCGAACTTCGGCCGCAAGTCGCTCAACGAGATCAAGGAAGTATTGAGCTCGATGGGTCTGCGCCTCGGCATGGACATCCCCGGCTGGCCGCCTGAGAATATTGAAGAGATGGCCAAGAAGCTCGAGCAAGAGCTGCTGGGTTAAGCTTAGGGAAGTTCCAGCCGCCCCCGGTTCGCGGCAGGGCACCTTAGAACAAATGCTGCAGGGCCGTCCGCAAGGGCGGCCCTGTTTGTGTTTGCGCAAGAGATTTGCGAGCGAAGTGTGACAAAGATCACAGCGCAGCCCACTGTTCTAATAAATGCTAAGATCATAGCGTGGCGATCGGCTATCGATTGGACGGCAAGACGGGAATAAGAGGAAACGCGATGCGGGGGCTTTTCGCATGGAGGGGTATGGGGCTGTTGCTCGTTGTGCTGGCACTCAGCCAGCTGACGGCATGCGCGAGGCTGTTTGAGCGAGAGCCAGCTCCGGCTTTCGAGCCACCACCACCACCGCCTCCACCGCCACCTCCACCTCCACCGCCCCCTCCGCCGCCCCCTCCGCCGCCCAATCCACTGTTCGAGCGTGCAACGACTGCGTGCATATTTGACTGCCCCGGCAAGCGGCCCACAACGCCTGCTCGTAGCGGTCCGGGGGAGGGCTTCGCGTCAGCATCGGGTACCGTGAGCTTTCCAGCCCCGCCAGCAGCGGCAGGGCCGGCCGACACCCGCGATGCGCAAATTGCGCGCGAAGCAGCCAGCTTCCGCCTATTCGATGTGTTCTTCAACCAGCCGACCCAATTGCCATACGACCAGCCGACGCTGATCCGCTTTGTCGTGGCATCCAAGGACCGCGATCAAGCAAAAGCCGAGCTTGAGGAGACTACCGGTCCGGTAAAATCCGATCAGGCGGTCTTGGGGCGGCAGGTACGGGCGCAGCTTTCGGGTCCGGGCGGCGACGTCCAGATTCAAGTGGTGGGCACTGAAGTGCGGGACATCAGCGCTTTAGCCAACACCACATTCGACTGGTATGTGACCCCCAAGACGACCGGCAATTTCAAGCTGACTCTGCGGCTCTACAACCGGGTGTTTGACGGCAGCCAATGGGTGGAAGTGCAGGGCCAGCCGTATGTGAAGGAGTTCCAGGTCAGCGTTTCCAATTCGCAACGGATTGAGCTGCTGCTGTCGCGGATCAGCGGGTGGCTGGCTCTGCTTGGCAGCTCACTGGTGGCGCTATTGGGATTTGTGGTGACCAAGCTGCGGGGACGATATTCGTCCAAAAAGGCGGCCAAGAAGGCTTGACCCGCGCGTTGTGGCCAGCAGAGCGCGATCGTTCCTTGACATTCGCGCTTCATTCGGCTTTTGCGCGGTGCTTCGGCGGCAGGCATTCGCCCCCGCCCGGTACGGGCTACCTGATACGGGCCCCTAACAAACGAAGGAAAGTTCTATGCGCCATAAATTGGGCGGACGTAAACTCAACCGCACATCTGCACACCGTAAGGCGCTGCTGCGCAACATGGCGGCGGCGCTGGTCAAGCACGAGCAGATCACGACGACGCTGCCTAAGGCCCGCGAACTGCGCCCCTATGTTGAAAAGCTGATCACGCTGGCCAAGCACGGCGGCCTGTCGAACCGCCGCCTAGCGCACGCCCGGATGCTTGACGATACGCAGCTGGTGAAGCTGTTTGACGTGCTGGCCCCGCGTTATGCGGACCGGGCCGGTGGTTACACCCGCGTGATCAAGGCTGGCATCCGCGCCGGCGACGCATCGCCGATGGCGGTGATCGAGCTGGTCGAGCGCGATGTCGATGCCAAGGGCAAGGACTCGGGTCCGGTGTTCACCGCTGACGACGAATAAGATCGAGCTCTGAACGTCGCTGGTCGATCCGGCGATTGCAAAGGCGAGGGCAAGCGGTAAGCTTGGCTTCGCCTTTTGCTTGGGGGTCGTTGCCTGTGTCGAACCGTGTTCGCGCCGTTGTTGGTGCTGTTTTGAGCCTGTGTGCCGCTGCTGTACTGGCCGACGATATGAAACTGACCTATCCCCAGACCCGCCGGCTCGATCTGATCGAACAGCAGTTCGGTGAGCCGGTTGCCGATCCCTATCGCTGGCTCGAAAACGACGTCCGCAGCGATCCTGAGGTAGCAAGCTGGGTAGCCAGCGAAAACGCCGTGACCAACAGCTATCTCGCGGCGCTTCCGCAGCGCAGCTGGTTCGGTCAGCGGATCCGCACGCTGATGGACTACGAGCGCTTTGGCTTGCCGCAAAAGGCTGGGAAGTATTACTTCTATACTCGCAATTCGGGCCTGCAGAACCAGGCGCAGCTGTTCGTCCGCAAGGGCCTGACCGGCACGCCGCGGCTCCTGCTCGATCCCAACGGCTGGGCCAAGGACGGCGCGACTGCGCTCGATGCGTGGGAACCTTCGAAAAGCGGTAAGTTGCTGGCCTATGCAGTGCAGGACGGCGGGACCGATTGGCGCTCCATCCATGTGCTCGACAGCAGCACTGGCAAAGTGCTGAGCGACGAGATCAAGTGGGCCAAGTTCACCGGCATTTCGTGGATTGGTGACATGGGCTTTCTCTATTCACGCTTCCCGGCACCCGTTGAAGGACAGGCTTTCCAGCAGCTCAACAAGAACCAGGAGGTGCGCTTCCACCGCATTGGCACTCCGCAGTCGGCGGATGAACTGGTCTATGCGACGCCCGCTCATCCTGATTATGGCCATGGCGCGCAAGTGACCAGCGACGGACGCTGGATGGTGATCATCACCAGCCAGGGGACCGATAACAAGCACGAAGTGCATGTCGCCCAGGTCGACAAGCACAGCAAATGGGGCGCGCCGCGCACGCTGGTGGACGGGCTTGAGAACGATTGGCGCCTGATCGAGGGAATGGGCGATACGCTCTACTTTATGACGAACAAAGGGGCACCACGGCAGAAGGTTGTCAAAGTTGACCTGCACAGCAAGGGCATGATGTATCCCTGCAATGTCGATGAGGACGCGGAAACGAGGAGCACGACCGACTGCATTTCTCTTGATTACATGTTCTACGATGTCCTCCCTGAACGCGCCGAAGTCCTGGAACGCGCGCGGATCGTCGGCAACCGGTTGATTCTGTCCTACCTCAAGGATGCAGCCTCGACTGCCGAAGTTGTCTCGCTTGATGGACAGCCCGTGCAGCGCATCGCGCTCAATGCAATCGGCACCGCGAGCGGTTTCAGCGGACAGCCCGGCGATCCTGAGACGTTCTACAGCTTCTCCAGCTTCAACCAGCCGAGCGCGATCTACCGGTTCGACGCGGCCACTGGCAAGAGCACGCCCTTTGCCAAACCCGCGCTAACCTTCGATCCCGCCAATTTCGTGATCGAGCAGCGCTTCTACCCGTCGAAGGACGGCACCAGGATCCCGCTGTTCCTGGTCCGCCGCAAGGACATCGCCGCCGCGAACACGCCGGTGCCGACCTTGCTCTATGGCTATGGCGGGTTCGACATCTCGCTCACCCCCGGCTTTTCGGCCTCGCGGATGGCCTGGCTTGAGGCGGGCGGGGCCTTTGCGATGGCCAACCTGCGCGGCGGCGGTGAATACGGCAAGGCCTGGCACGACGCCGGGCGGCTGAACAACAAGCAGAACGTGTTCGATGATTTCATCGCTGCTGGTGAATACCTGATCGCGCAAGGGATCACCCCAAAGAACGGCCTGGCCATTCAGGGCGGGTCGAATGGCGGGCTGCTGATCGGCGCGGTGCTTAACCAGCGGCCCGAGCTGTTTGCTGCTGCCAATGCGCAAGTTGGCGTGATGGACATGCTGCGCTTCGACCGGTTCACGGCGGGGCGCTACTGGACCGACGATTATGGCTACCCCAGCAAAGAAGCCGATTGGCACGTGCTGCGGGCCTATTCGCCCTATCATAACATCCGCGCCGGCGTGGCCTACCCAGCGGTGCTGGTCACCACCGCCGATACCGACGACCGGGTCGTGCCCGGGCACAGCTTCAAATACACCGCCGCGCTGCAAGCTGCGGACCCGGCGGGCAAGCCGCACTTGATCCGGATCGAAACCCGCGCTGGGCACGGGGCGGGCAAACCAACCGACAAAGTCGTGGCCGAGGGCGCCGATGTGCTGTCGTTCCTGGCGCAAGGGACCGGGCTGCACGTGCCATAGCGAGCGGCAGTTCTGTTCATAAAAGTATCGATCAGGATTAACGCTAGCTGTCAGCACAGTTCAGGCTGATGCCACCAGCGGAAGGGTAAATCATCCTCAAGCCCGGACGAATCGCCCGGCGCAAACTGAAGGATGAAGACCATGAAGACTGTTTCCAAAGCCCTGCTTGGCACCATCGCGGCTGGCGCGATGGTTGCATCTTCGGCCACCCCGGCCTTTGCCGAACACCGTGATCGCAACGGTGTCAGCGTCGGCGATATCATTGCCGGTGCGCTGATCATTGGCGGTATTGCGGTGGTGGCCTCGGCCGCCAGCAACAACAACGACCGTGATTACCGCGATGGGCGTGACTATCGCGACAACAACGATGGCTATCGTTATGACCGCGCCGGATACGGCGGCAATTATGGCAACAATGGCTACGGCAATAACAACGGTTACGGCAATAATGGTTACGATCGCGACGCCCAGTGGCGCAGCAATCCGCGCCAGGCGGTTGAGCAGTGCGTCTATGCTGCCGAACGTTATGCCAGAAGCCGCGGTTTGCGGGCCGATGTTACCGATATCCGCGAGGTCAAGGACACCCGCTATGGCTTCCAGGTCAAGGGCCGGATCGCGGTGCAGGGCAACAATCGCGGCTGGCAGCGCGGCGACAGCAATTATGGCCAGGGCTGGGGCGGCGACTATCGCGGCTGGAACAGCGACAATCGTGGCTACGACAGCGGCTCGTTCAAATGCAAGTTCGAGCGCGGTCAGATCACCGATCTCGACATCGATGGGGTCCGCGGCTTCTAATCCGCAGCTCCGAAGCTAACAACGGGCGGTTCAGGCACGCGTAAGCTTGGACCGCCTAGTCGTATGCGCTGCAGGGGCAGACGGAGCGCTGGCAGGGGCCGGGGGCATGCCCGTTGGAGGGTTCGGATCATGGCGCTTAAAGGTTCGCGGATTGCTGCGGTGCTGACATCAGTCGCCGCCTGTTCGATGTTCGCCAGTCCGGCTTTCGCCCGTGATTGGGGCTGGGGCGGCTGGGGCGGTCGCCACCACAACCGCGTTGACGCCGGCGACGTGATCACCGGAATTCTGATCATTGGCGGGATCGCCGTATTGGCCGATGCGGTCAGCCACAACAAACGTGACCGGCGTGATGATCGCCGGGACGACCGCTTGCGCCAAGGCGGCGACTATCCCCGCGGCCAGAGTAATGGCTATGGCGACGACAACCGCCCCGAATGGAACCAAGGCAGCGGGATCGATGCGGCGGTGCGCACTTGCACCAACGAAGTTGCACGCGGCTCGGCCCGGGTTGACGGCGTCGACGCAGTCAACCGTGATGGCGATGGCTGGCGCGTGCAGGGGCATACGGCGAGCGGCGGAAACTTCTCCTGCGCGGTCGATGGTTCCGGCCAGATTCGCACCATTCAGGTCGATGGGCGCAGCTACTGAGCCGAAGCCACGATTAGTGCAGGCGGCTCTGCGGGAACATCCAGCGCTGGGTCAGGCCCGGCTTGAACGGCTTCCAGGCACCTTCAGGTTGCTTCAGCCGGTCCGCCAGCGCCACCATCACGCTGGGGTTGACCCCGAGGCCGATGTGGCTGGCGTGCACTTCGATGTTCTCGCTTTGCGCATGGCCTTTGCCGGGATGCTGGACCGAGCCGCGCCAATGGACCACGCCGTCGGTCTTGGTCAGGATTGAAGTGGTCGGCACCGGTGGCGCTTCGTCGAGCCCGGTGAAGTGGCCATGGCGCAGCGGCTCGGGGTGCTTGCCGTTGAGCGCTTCGAACAGCGGCGCGGCGTTGGAATGGCGCCGGTCCTGCTGGATCGGACTGCCCAGCGAGATCACCTGGCGCACCGCATCGGGCTGCAATTTAGCCAGCTCGCGCGCAAACACGCCGCCCAGGCTCCACCCGACAATCGAGACCTTGCGGCCCGATTCCTGATGGATCCGCAGCAACAATTGCTCCATTTCGCGGACCCGCGGCAGATCGATCCGGACATTTCGGCCCAATCCCCAGCCAAAAGTCGCGTAACCCAGATCCTCCAGCAGCTTACGCAGCGGACCGGTCGAATTGTCAGAGGCCAGGAAGCCGGGCAAAACCAGCACTGGATGGCCATCGCCCTTGGGCAACATGCTCAGCAGTGGCCGGACCGCAAAAAAAGATGCGAGTTCGAGCACCGCGCGCACTTCGGCCAACCGCAACAAGCGATGCGGCGGGCGAACTTCGATGGCGCGCGCGCGGCGCGGTGTTGCGGTTGTAGTCACTTCTTGGCGGCCTTCTTGGGTTTGGCGGCTGAAGCTTTTTTAGCTGCGGCCTTGGCTTTGGGAGCCGACTTAACCGGCTGCTCAGCCTTTGGTTCCAACTTTGCCGGACTGGCTGCGGGAGCCTCGGCCACCGCCTTGGCCGCTGCATCGCGCAATTCAGTAAAACTGTCCTGGATGCAACTGGCGTAGAATTCGGGATCGGGCATCAGTTTGCGGCAAGCGGTGAAGGCGATGCTGGCTTCTTTCACATAGCTTTGCACCACGTGGCCAAGGCCCATCCCGTCGGTCAGGCAGACCAGCCCCATCATGCTTTCCAGCCGCGCGCCGGTTGAATAGATTGGCACTGGCGGCCCGGGCACGTTGGTGACCACGGTGGTGAAGGGCGGGCCCATCCGGTCCGCCAGGCCCAGCCCGGTGTACATCCGCGCGCCCAGCGCCATGAACAGCGCGGGCGAGACCTTGCTCATCTCAGTCATGTTGCGCGCGCCGATCGCGTCGGTCATCGCCTTGGAATTGGTGGTCTGCGAATAGACATAGGCTAGTCGCTCAAGCGGATCGGCGATATGGGTGCCGAGCGGCGCGATCATCGCGGCCACCTGGTTGCCCATGTCGCCCTTTTCATCCTTCGCGCGGACCGAGATCGGAGCCATCGCGGTCAGCGTCTTGTCCGGCAAGTCGTCCTTGGCCAGCAGGTACTTGCGCATCGCTCCGCCGATAATCGCGAGGAACACGTCGTTGACCTTGGCCCCCGGCACGGCCTGCCGGATCGCCTTGATCTCGGCCAGTGGCACGCTGCGCCCCTCAACCACACGATTGGGCGAGATCACCGCGTTGAACCGCGTACGCGGCGCGACCATATCGCCGTGCAGCTTGAAATCCTTGGCGGCTAGGCCCTTGATTGCCCGCGCCAGCCCTGGCATCGCTTTGGCTGCAACGTCGATCTGGCGCATCGGATTAGCCAGCCCGTTCATCCACGATTTGGCCAGCAGCGAAGCGAAGTTCGGCACATCCTCCCCTTGCCAGGTGTCTGGCTCGTTGGGCGGCGGGGTGTTGGCGTCCAGCGTGTGCAGTGCATCGAGCAGATCGATCCCGCTCATCCCGTCGATCGCTGAATGGTGAACCTTGGTCACCATCGCGAAGCTGCCAGGATTGACGCCGGGGATATTGTCGAGCCCCTCGATCACCGTGAATTCCCACGGCGGGCGGGTCAGATCGAGCGGGCGTGAAAAAATCCGCGCGGCCTGAATGCACAGCTGGCGCCAATCACCCGGGCGCGGCAGCGCCACGTGGCGCACGTGGTATTCAAGATCGAATTCCTTGTCCTCAATCCAGTACGGATAATCGAGGTCGAACGGCACGCGCACCAGCCGCTGGCGGATCGTCTTGGACAGCTGCTTGCGGCTTTCGAAAAAGGCCAGAATATCCTTGAAGCGCACGAACCCGCCCGGCGCAGTCTCGGGATTGTAGATCAGGATCGAACCGATATGCATCGGCGAATTGCGCGTTTCGAGCGCAACAAACGAGGCATCCATCCCTTGGAGCTGTTTCAAGCTGCTATCCTCTGTGCTGCCGGCCGCCATTTCGGCTGTTATCGGGAAAAGCGTAACACACCGGGGATTGCGGTCAACAAGCCGCTTTCGCCGCGCGGCGCCGCAGAGTATCTGACCCGGCATGGCACGCACCCCCGCCGGAACCCCATCAAGCCCCGCCGGCGCTGATCGCTTTAACGAGGATCGCGCGACCTATACGGTCAAGGGCGGCCAGCCCGATCTGGCGGCCGGGCTGGCCGCGATCCGCGAGGTGCTGGCGACGCTGAAGCCGCGTCCCGGGGTTTACCGCATGCTCGATGCGCGCGGCGAGGTGCTCTATGTCGGCAAGGCCAAGGCGCTGAAAAACCGCGTGGCCAATTACACGCAAATCGAACGGCTCCCGCTGCGGCTCAAACGGATGGTCAGCCAGACCCGCGCCATGACCATCGTCACCACCAATTCCGAGGCTGAGGCGCTGCTGCTCGAGGCGCAGCTGATCAAGCGCTACCGCCCGGCCTACAACGTGCTGCTGCGCGATGACAAAAGCTTCCCGTTCATCTTGCTGCGCGCCGATCACGCCTTTCCCCGGATCAGCAAACACCGCGGTGCGCGCCGGGCCAAGGGCAATTACTATGGGCCGTTTGCCAGCGCCGGTTCGGTCAATGTTACGATCAACGCGCTGCAAAAACTGTTCCTGCTGCGGAGCTGCACCGACAGTTTCTTTTCCCGGCGCGACCGGCCGTGTCTGCTTTACCAGATCAAACGCTGCTCAGCCCCGTGCGTCAATCGGATTACGCCGGAAGACTATGCCGAACTGGTTGGCGAAGCGAAAGATTTCCTCGGCGGCAAAAGCGGCGCGGTGCAGGCCAAGATCGCCGAGCAGATGGAGGCGGCTGCGACCGCGCTCGATTTTGAAAGCGCGGCGATGCTGCGCGACCGGCTGCGCGCTGCGACCTTCATTCAAGGCAGCCAGGCGATCAAC
>JANNYT010000087.1:0-12752 GCA_031410255.1 Novosphingobium sp.
GGCCAGCGGCTTTTCGCTCAAGGATGCGCCGGTTGATACGCTTGCGCGCGATATCCGGGCGCTGATGGCTGGCGGAACGCCCACCCCACCGCCGGTTCTGGCCATGGGGCAAGTCGCGCCTGCGCCGCCTGCCTGCACGGCGGCCGAGCGGCGGCTCACCCCGCGCGAGCTGGATGTGCTGACCATGTTTTCGCGCGGGCTGTCATACCGTGAGACTGCGCACACGCTGGTCCTCTCGCCCCATACGGTGAGCGACCACGTCAAGGCGATCTACAGCAAACTCGCCGTCCATTCGCGCAACGAAGCCGTGTTCGAAGCGGTTCAGAACGGCTGGCTGCAATTATGAACCGGCGCTTCCCCCCATGTTCGTGGGATGGCGGCACGGCCTGAAACTGGCGACACGCCAATTAAATATGTTGCGGCTCTAGATCTGGGCTGCACCAGGGGGAAGACACTGCATGGCCAATGGAATTTACAGCACGCCCGCACCGCGCCGCATCTGGCGCGCGCTCGCTATGGCTCTGTTCGGGCTGCTGGCCAGCGTGGCAATGGCGCAATCGAGCGCGAAGTTCTCGCTCGGCAAGGAAGCGTGCCTCGGCAATCCGGCAACCCTGGCCGACCCTTCGATCTGTGCGCCGGCCGATACGGTCGCGACCGGCACCGCCGGCTATTACATGATCACGCTGACCAATCCGTGGAGCCAGCCACAGCAGACCATCAACGTTACCGATGCGATCCCGCCGCAGTTCACCCCCACGGTGGGCGCGATTTTTTGCCGCGATGACAGTAACGTTGCTGTCGCCTGGACTCCGTCGAACTCAGCCTATTTGATGAGCGTGCCGCTGGGCGTGGGTCAGACGGTGCATTGCTATATCGGCGGCACCTTTAACGGCGGGGGCACGGCGGTTACCGCCACCAATGTCGCCACCGGCAACAATTTGGTGTCCGCACCGATCAGCGATGATGCCAAAACGACCGTGCTGCCGACCAGCCAGCTGGGCGTGAACCTAACCCTGACCAAGAGCGCCAGCCCCGCCGCGATCAATCTGACCAGCGGCGCGCAGACCGTGACTTACACCATCACCATCACTAACCAAGGCAGCGTGCCGGTAACCCTGGGCCAGTGGTTCCAGTTGCACGATAACTTTGCCCTGCTGCCCGGCAGTGTCCCGCTCAACGCGACTATCCAGAATGCGCAGTGCGCCGCCACCGCGGGCAGCGCTTGCCTTAATAGTGGCGGGCCGCAGTTTGACAGCCAGTGGACCGGCTTTGTCGGCACGATGAATTCGCACCACGCGTTCGATTGGGGCTTTGCCAATGCGGCGGATTCGATCGCGGCGGGCGGGGTGCTGACGATCACCTTCGAGGTCAAATTTTCGGCGGTCAGCGGAGTCAATTGCGTCACTTCGGCGGCCGCGATCAATGGCCTCAAAAATACCGCGTTCTTCACCCTGACCAACAAGTCCAACGGCACCGCCGCGACCGATCTCAACCCGGCTGACAACAGTGCCAGCGTCAATGTTGCCGCCACGGTTCCGTACAGCGAGGAATATCCCGATTGCGCGGCCGGGCAGCTGAAGGTCAGCAAGACCCAGCTTTCGCCGACCAACCCGGTCACCTGGGGCAACACGGTCACGTATGAAATCCGGATCAAGAACGTCTCGGTTCCAGCGCAGACGATCACAGTGCAGAAGCAAGATCTGCAGGATTTCGTGCAGGAAGGGATCAATACTCCGCCGTTCGACCGCAAGCATGTCAGCAGCTATTGCGATGCCACCGCGTCCACGCCTGCGGGGATCACGGGGGTCTGCGCGCCGTTTGGCTCGGGCGGGCTCAATTTGGCCCCAAACCACCATTATTCCTATTACCTGGAAATGGATAAGGGTTGGGATAACGCACAGAAACTGAAGCTTAATTTTGGCCAGGAAGCGGTGTTTCGGACCAGCTTCGTCTATTACAACCCCGATTGCGAGACCGTGCCCAACACCCCCAAGCGGCCGATCATCAACCATGTGCGGGTAACTTACAAAGCCCAGCCCTATGGCTCGCCTTCGGGCACCCCGGCGGTGACCATGTCGCAAAGCGCCAAGGCTGAAACGCTGATGAAGCCGCAGCCGCCGTGCAAATTCAAGGTGACCAAGACCACCGCCAACACCTCGGGCAAGCTGCAATTTGGCCAGAGCATCAATTACACTGTGCAATTCACCAATCAGGGGTCTGCGCGCACCATCGGCACCGTGATGGACGCGGTGCGGATCAGCATTCCCAATTACGCCAGCATGCTGCCGTTCAGCGCCAGCTGGAATTGCACTGGCCTTGGGCCACCGATCGTCGGCAGCCTCACCTCGGGCATGGCGACTTATGTACCCAGCCCGGCGCAGGGCGCACCCGCAGCCATGCTGAACCTGGGCAGCAATGTGTTTTTCCCCAGCGGCGGGGTGCTGACCTGCAACATCACGATGAAGGTCAAGCGGCCGCCCTTGAACGATACGTTCTGCACGCGCGACGATGCCTATTTCGAAAACGTGGCGCTGATGGATGTCACTGCACCGTTCAATAACAACATCTTCTGGCCGCCCTCGGGCGCTTACCTATCACCGCCAGTGCTCAGCAATCCAAACCCGCAGAATCGCAACTGGGCCTCGGTGCGGCTGATGCTGCCCAAGTGCTGGGACGCGCATATCCAGAAGACCGCGCGGGTCGATAACCTGCCCGCCGGAACCCAGCCGTGGACCTATTTCGGCAACACTGCCGACGTGCACTTCGATATCTTCGTCACTAACGATGCCGATAGTCCGCTGGGGGACAATACACCGCTCGGGCCCAACACGCCGGCGGGCGGCGCGTGGATCGTGCAAGACAAGTTTGCCAGCAGTTCGCCCTACAATTCGGGCCAGCTGACTCTGCCGCTGTGTACACCGCCAGCGAACTGGGCCTATTGCAGCACGGGCGGGCAGATCGCAGTCAAAAACCTGGCCGCGCACGTTCAGGGCAAATGGACTTCGACCCTCAACCATAACTTTGTCCAGAATGGGCAGGACATTCGCAACTGCGCCTGGCTCTATCCGCAAAACGCTGCGGCCAGCCTTGATTGGTACAATCGCCAGCTGACGACCATTCCGTCTTACGGCTGCTATCCTTTGGGATCGAACCAGCCCAGCGCGGCTTGTGCGGGCGCCAACAATGGTCCGCTGGTCAGCTGCGCTTATGTGCCGGTGCTCCAGATCACCAAGATCACCGTGAACAAGCTGATCGTCGATCAGACCGGGGCCGGGGTCAGCTCCGCGCCGGGTTATGTCGTGAATGTCGGCTGCACGCCCTATGCGATCCCAACAACTGTGCCATCCAGCTTTACCTTGAGTGCGGGCGGCGCGCCGGGCGTGGTCAGCGTGGTGCCGATGGGCAGCACCTGTTCGGTTACCGAAACGGTCAAGCCGATCCCGCTGGCGATTTCCGCCAAGTGTGGCGGAGCGGTCAATGTGCTGCAAAGCACCGCGATCACCCCGCTTCCCGCCACCCTCGATCCGGTCAACAACCTAGTCACCGTGACCAACACCTATGACTGCCAGGGCGCGGTGCCCACTGGCCAGATCGAAATGATCAAGGTGCTCAACACGATCGCGCATCCGATCCAATTCCCGGCGACGACCTGGGCCATTGATTCCAATTGCGCGCCCGGCGGCTCGATCTCCATCACCACGCCGATTTCGGGCAATTCGCAGATCACTGCCAGTTATCCCAGCTCGGCCAATCAAGCCCCAATTGCCGGTCCGGTCGGAACCAATTGCACGGTGAGCGAGACTGCGCCGAGCAACAGTCTGATCCCGGTCTGGTTCCAGAACTGGTGCGCTTTGCCCGCGCAGGGCAGCGGCACTGCGGTGTGGAACACTCCCGAATACAGCGTCAACAACGGCCCCTACCTGACCACGGCTCCCAGCGTGCAGATCACCACCGGGGTCACCACGGTGCGGGTCAAAAACGGCTGGCACTGCGTTCCGACCACCACGCCGACCGCTAACTTCCAGTTCCAGATATTCAAGAAGGTGACCGGGCCGACGCTGCAAGTGCCGCCGATGACCTTCCAGATCAGTGCCGATTGCACATCGCCCAGCACCCCGGCTGCGGTCAGCATCACCACTGCCAGCACCGGCGGCGGCGGCGCGATCACGGTGCCGGCGGGGTCGAGCTGCTCGTTCAGCGAAGTGATGCCCGATCCCAAGCTGGTGCCGGCGATGGTGGCCTATTGCAGCGCGCAGGCCCCCAATATCGAGCCCAAATGGCTGCCGCCGGTGTGGTCTAATTCGGGGACCGGAACACCGGCGATGAACTTGCCGGTGACCGCCAATGCCTCGCAAAATGTGTTCGTGATCAACACCTGGGTCTGCGGCCCGCCAGCGGCCGCCAAGGTCATGCCCAAGCCAAAGCCCAAGACCCGGCCCAAGATCAAGGTCAACATCGGGATCGGCTCGATCTTCGGCGGCGGTGGCGGCAAACCCAAAGATGCGCCCAGCGATCCCCGCCAGGATCCACCGCGGCCCCGGTGATCGGCAGCTGACACCAGTCGCTGCGCTCAGCCGCGCAGTGACTGGCCAATGCTGTGCAGGTCGCTTTCATCCGGGACCCAGCCAGCGCAGCGGAATCTGATCGTGAGGTCAGCGCGGTTTCTTGGCGATAGCTGCAGTGAAATCGGGGTCCTTGTTTGCGACCCAATCGACAAATTTGCGCACTGCGGGGTCAAGCAGCAGGCCTTCCACGTTCATTCCGTGGCGCTGCAATTCGGAATTGGTGTAATTCGTGATGAGCAACTGCTGGCAAATCGGATGCATTGGCACAACATCGCGTCCGCCGCGGCTTTTGGGCACGGGGTGGTGCCAGACGATGGTCTTGCCGGTCGGCCGGCTGCATAACCAGCAATGAACAACGACCACAGGGACATCCTCGTCGCGCTGCTGGTCATCGTATCGACCATGTTTTGAATGCTTGCGGGCCATGCGTCTGCCTGAATTGCCAAAAATTGCTTGCGCCGCTGCGCCTATAGTGGCGCGGCCCGAATTGCCACAGCCGATCGATACCGGGACAAGCGCACCGCGCGGGCTATGCTAATCTGGTTGCGCGAAGCATATTTGCGCGAGGGGCCGATTTGACCGCGCACCAACTTAGGAAGCGAACGCAATGCCAGAGGTCATTCTCCATCAGTATAATACGTCGCCGTTTTCCGAGAAGGTCCGCATCTGCCTTGGCATCAAGGGCCTTGCCTGGCGGGCGGTCGAGCAGCCGGTCATCATGCCCAAGCCCGACCTGCTACCGCTGACCGGAGGGTATCGCCGCATCCCCGTTATGCAGATCGGCGCCGATGTATATTGCGACAGCGCGTTGATCGTCCGCGAATTGGACCGGCGGTTTCCTGAGCAACCGTTGTTTCCACGCGGCCACGAAGGCCTGGCCAGCGCGATCGAGCAATGGTGCGACAAAGGACTGTTCCAGTCGGCGGTGATGGCGATCTTCGGGTCGATCGGCGATAAGGTCGACCCGGCCTTCATCAAAGACCGCGAAGCCTTGAGCGGGCAGCCGTTCAACGTTGCGGCGATGAAGGTGCTGGCGCCCTTCGCCCTCACCCAGATTCGGGCCCATGCTGCGCTGCTCGCCCAGCAACTGGCCGGCGGGCAGGCTTTTCTCGCCGGCGATGCGCCCAGTTTGGCTGACGCTGCGGGCTATTACAATTTCTGGTTCATTCGCAGCTTTAGCCCGGGGATTGCGGACGACTTCGCCGATCTTGCCGGGTTCGACGCCTGGTATGACCGCGTCACAGCAATCGGTCATGGGTCACGCAGCGCGATGACACCGGCACAAGCGCTCGACGTTGCAAAGCATGCCGTGCCGCAGCAGCTTGCCACACTGGCTGCTGACGCCGCGTTACAGGGTCAAACCGTGACTTTGGCCGCAACCGATTATGGCCGTGACCCGATCACCGGAACCTTTGCAGGCTCGACCCACTTCAGCATTTCGGTCGTGCGGAATGTTCAGGGACTGGGCCAGATCAACGTGCACGTGCCGCGTTTGGGCTATTCGGTGTCTGCAGCCTGAAGCAAGGCGAATTTCCGCAACAGCCACCGTCAACCTAGCGCAGGAAGTCGGCTGGGTTTACCGCGGTGCCGTTGATCCGCACTTCGTAATGCAGGTGTGGCCCCGTCGATCTTCCGGTCGATCCGACCAGGCCAATGGCTTGCCCGCGCGCGATCTGCTGGCCCGGCGCGACATCGATCCGTGACAAGTGGCCGTAGAGCGTCATCACCCCGCCGCCGTGATCGATGGTCACGCATTGGCCATAGCCACCGCACCATCCAGCGGCGACCACCGCGCCGGGCGATGTTGCGACGATCGCCGTGCCAGTGGGGGCCGCTAGGTCGATTCCGGCGTGGAAGCGGTAGCCGCCCAGCACCGGGTGCCAGCGCGATCCAAATCCGCTGGTGACGCCTTGTGCCCGCACCGGCGAGCCAAAAGGCCGCACCGCTGGACCCGCCCAGCGGCCCGCCGCGAACAGCCCGCTATGGCCCGGCTGGATCGTCCGGGTAAGCCGCATCGGACTGCCCTGCAGATCAAGTGCGCGCCCAAAGGTGACCGGCGAGGCTGGCGACAATGGCTCCAGATCGTCAAAGTCAGTGGCTGCGGCTGAGGCTATGGCTGGCGCATTCTGGGGCCCGCTTTGGGGGGTCAGCACTGCCATTGCTGGGCTGCGAGTGGGGGTCTCGGCGGCCTGCACGGGAGCGCTTGCGAGGCCCAGTGCCGCGGCGAGCAACGTATACGCAGGGCGGGAAACGCGCTTGATCACGGGATTGCCGCTGCCAGCAAGGCCCCGGCTGCGATGGCTATGCCGAACGGCACTTGCGCGTTGGCACTCGCAGGCTCGGTTCCATCCGGCTGGACCAGCAGGCGCTGACACAGATACCAGCCCGCCACCACGCCTAGCCCGGCGAGACTGACATAGCCGAGCAGGCGGAACCCCGTCGCCAGTGGAAACCATGCTGCCACCGCCGCGTAATACTTGACATCACCGCCGCCGATCACCCCGCGCGAATAGAGAGCCATCCCGATCAGCAAGGCGATCACCGCATGGAGCGCCGCGCTGCCGGTAGCCGGCCAGTCCGACGAGCTCGCGGTGAAAATCAGGCCAAGTCCCGCGACCGCAGCCGACAATGCATTGGGCAACCGCCGCGCGGTGAGATCCAGCCAAGCCGCGGCAAAGCCGGTGCAGGCCAGAATCACAACCGCGAGCGGCGCCAGCATCAGCTGGCCGCAGCTGCTGAACTTGGTGCGGCCGGGGCCGGGCTGTTAAGCTCGATCGTCTTGCGCTTGCCCTTGGGAGCGGTCGCCGGTGAAGCTGCCGGGGCCGGGGCCGGTGTCAACGGATCGGCCGCTGCGACTGCACTTGCCGGTTCAGCCAAGGCGCTGGGCGGCGCAGTGTTGACCGCGACGCGCGCGGGCCCAGTGTTGCGGCTTTGCGTGACCGGTAGCGCGGCCGCAGCGCAGCGCTTGGCTGGACGGCCTGCGCGGCTCGGCAAGCAATCGCCCGCGGCGGCAGTCCGCGCGCCGCGAGCATCGGATCCAGCATCGGCTGGCAAGGTCGTCAGGCTGAATTGCCGATTGCCGTCTCGGTACAGCTTGCCGGTCATGCGGGGCGGCGGAGCTGCTGCCACGGCCACAGGCGGGGCGGGGGCGGTCCGATCCATCTGATCAAGCGTGAAGGCGCGCGAATCCATCAAGGTGGCCAGGTTGTGCGAATAGACCGGGTTGAGCGGATCCGACATCACGGCTTTGCGGAAGAAGTGGTACGCCGCGTCGCTCCGGCCAAGCCGGGCATAGGCCACACCCAGGCCGTTGTAAGCGGCGGCTGGATCCTCGCCGCTTGCCAGCGCCAGATTGTAGGCATCGATTGCCAATCCGACCCGGCCCGCGCGCAGGTGATCGCGCCCGGTTTGCAGCGCGCTGCCTGGCACCGCCGCCAACTTGGCTTCAGCCGCACCCGCAGCGGGCGCGCGGTGCGTCAGATGCAGGTTGCCGAGAAACTGGCACCCCCCCAGCGCCGCAAAGCACGAACAAACGAGCAGTTTGTGAAGCAACAGACGTGGCATGTTACCCTCCCATCATCGCCGGAATTAGCTGGCGGATTACGCGAATAATTGCTGGCAGCATCAGCACCCCGATCATGGTCGGCAGCATGCAGACGACTAGCGGGATCGACAGCAGCACCGGCAGCCGGTGCGCCTTTTCTTCGGCGCGCATGCGGCGGCGCTCGCGCATCTCAGAGGCGTAGATCCGCAAGGTCGTGCCGATGCTGGTGCCCAGCCGGTCCGACTGGATCAGCAGCGTGGAAAACGATTTGATTTCGTCGACGCCGGAATCGTCGGCCATCTTGCGCAGCGCTTCCTGCCGGGTCGCCCCGGCCCGTAGCCTGAGTGTGGCCGAGGCGAGCAGCGCGGCTACCCTTGGGTGCGAGATCGCCATTTCGTGCGCGACCCGGTCCAACGCGGCTTCCAGTCCCAACCCCGCCTCGACGCAGATCAGCATCAGATCAAGGCAATCGGGAAAGCCGTTGGTGATGGTCTCACGCCGCCGATCAGCGCGGGCGCGCACGATCAGGGCCGGGACGAACAGCCCGAACAGCGCGCAGCCTGATCCGACCAGATACAGCCGCACGACCGAAATGCCCGCCCCGCTGGCGAGCATCGCCAGAACGTAGATGGTCGGCAGCACCAGCACCAGGAACAGCCGCAGCAAGGTGTAGAGCCGCGGGGCGAGCGGCGATTCAAAGCCCGCTGCGGCCAGCTTTTCGCGCAAGGCATCGCTCTTGGTGTCTTCGAGGCTGAGCCCGGCGGCTTCGATCCGCTCGACCAGCTTGCCCCAGGCCCCGGCGTTGCGCTTGTGCAGGGTCACCTTGTTATGCGCCACCGCATCGGACTGGGCAATATCGCGCAGTTCGCCGCGCACCACCAGCCGCCGCTCCATCACCGTCAGCGCCAGCACCGAACCCAGCGCGACCAGCGCAAATACCGCGAATAGAACCAGGATCCGGACAATCGGGGTGGTGGCGATCAGGTCCAGCATCATCAGACCTTGAGGTCGATCATGCGGCGGATCATGAAGACGCCGAGGCAGTACAGCAGAATTAGGCCGGAAAAGCCGTAGATGAAGATATTATCCGCGGCGACATCGAAGTAGAATTTCGGATTGAGGGTAAACAGCATCAGAAAGGTGAAAACGGGCAGCACCGATAGCATCCAGCCGCTCATCCGGCCTTCCGAACTCAGCGCGCGAACCTTCATGAACATGCTCGCGCGTTCGCGGATCACGTGCGACAGATTGCCCAGAATCTCTGCGAGGTTGCCGCCGGTTTCATTTTGCAGCGAGATCGAAACCACGAACATCCGGATGTCTTGCAGGTCCCAGCGGTCGGCCAGATCGAGCAGCGAATTGGTCAATTCGGCGCCATAGGCAACTTCGTCGGCGACGATGCCGAACTCGCTGCCCAGCGGATCTTCCATTTCCTTGGTCAGCAGATCGATTGCCGAGGCAATCGGGTGCCCGGCCTTGAGCGCACGGGTGAAGACATCGAGCGCGACCGGGAACTGCTGCTCCATGCGCTGGCGGCGCTGCTGCTTGCGGCGGTTAAGCAGCATTAGTGGCAGCACAATGGTCAGGGCAAAGCTGATCAGGAAGACCAGTTCGACCGTGCCCGCGGTGATCGTCCGGCCGGTGAACCAGACCACCACCAGCAGCGTGGTCAACAGTGCGCTGAACGCGATCAGGCTGATTGCCACCAAAGTCCTAGGTTCGGTCTGCAGGTTGGCAATCCTGACCGAACATTGGAACCGATAATACAGCCGCGCCATCAGGCCCGCGTTGGCGCGCAGGTGGTCGGGCACGCCCTTGCGCATGATATCGCCGACCTGATTGGTGGCGACCCCGGCCTTGAGCAGGCCCAGCCGCCGGTTGACGGCCTTGGTTTCGGCCGCGCGGTTGAAACGGTGCAGCAGAAACCGTTCGGACAATACGAAAATGGCGGCAAACACCGCGATCATCACGACCAGCCGGATCAGCGTCGCAGTCATGCCGCGTCCAACTGTGTGCGCGGATCGAACAGCGCGGGGTCGAGTGTTATGCCTTGCGCCTGCAGGCCGCTGACAAATTTTGGCCGGATCCCGGAAGCTTCGAAGTGACCGCGGATCTGGCCCGCTTCATCGCGCCCGGTGATCTCGTAGCGGAAGATTTCCTGCATGGTGATGGTCTCACCTTCCATGCCGGTCAGCTCGCACAAGCTCAGCAGCTTGCGGTGGCCATCGCCCAGCCGGCCGATCTGGATCACGATATTGATCGCCGAGGCAATCTGCGCGCGGGCCGAGCGCGGCGAAATCTCGATCTCGCTCATCCCGATCATCTGCTCGATCCGCGACAGGGCGTCGCGCGGGGTGTTGGCATGGATCGTGGTCATCGAACCATCATGGCCAGTGTTCATGGCCTGCAGCATGTCGAAGGCTTCACCGGCGCGGCATTCGCCCAGGATGATCCGGTCGGGCCGCATCCGCAGTGCGTTCTTGACCAAATCGCGCTGAGTCACTTCGCCGCGGCCTTCGATGTTGGCTGGGCGGGTTTCAAGCCGCGCGACGTGATCCTTCTGCAGTTGCAGTTCGGCCGAATCCTCGATCGTAACGATCCGCTCGCGTTCGTTGATGAACGAAGACAGTGCGTTGAGCAGGGTGGTCTTGCCCGAGCCGGTGCCGCCGGAGATCACCACGTTTTGGCGCGCTTCGACAATCGCCTTGAGGACTTCGGCGACGCGCGCGGGGATCGAACCGTATGCCACCATCGTCGCCATATCGATCGGGATCTTGGAAAACTTGCGGATCGAGAGCAGCGAGCCGTCGATTGCCAGCGGCGCGACAATCGCGTTGACGCGCGATCCGTCGGCCAGCCGGGCATCGACGAACGGTGAGGATTCGTCGACCCGGCGGCCGACCGCGGAGACGATCTTCTGAATGATCCGCAACAAGTGCTTCTCATCCTGAAACCGGGTGGCCACCCGCTCGAGCAAACCGCGCCGTTCGACGAACACCACATCATGGCCGTTGACCAGAATGTCGGTAATCGATTCGTCCTTGAGCAGCGGCTCGAGCGGGCCAAGCCCGAGCAGCTCATCCAGCACGTCTGCGATCAAGGTTTCACGTTCGGCCCGGTTAAGCGCGGTATGATCCTGCTCGAGCAACTCGGCGACAATCTGCGAGATTTCGGTGGCGATGCGTTCGCGCGGCAGGTTGTCGAGCGCGGCCAGATTGATCCGCTCGATCAGCTGGCGGTGGATCCGGACTTTGAGGTCGATCAGCCAGTCGAGCCGCGAGCGCTCCTTGAACCCCGCCAGCGGGGTGGGGCTGGTAGCCGCCTCTGGCTGCGCGGATTCGGGCAGCAGCGCGGGCGATTTCTTGACCTGCCACATGGCTAGCTTGCTTCCAGCTGCAGGCGCGCGGCCAAGGCGACCGCCACATTGTTCAGATCGGCGTGGAACTTGCTCTTGCGGTTGACCGCGCTGATCAGCAGGCCCTGGGCCTGCGCCGAACTCATCTGCGGATCCTCCAGCGCCAAAGTGCCGAGCACTTCGCGCGCCAAGGTTGCTTCCACGTCAGTCAGGTCGACCGATTTGAACAACCGCTTTTCAACCCGGTTGACCAGCAGCACCACCTTGGCGGGATCGATCCCGACGCTGTCGAACAGCCGCAGCCGGCGCTTGGCCTGGCGCAGGCTGTTGACCGACAATTCAACCACCACGATGATCAGGTCCGATGCTGCCGCGGCCGACAACGTCCAGTTGGTCCAGTCGGCCGGCAAATCAAGCACCAGCCCGGCATAGGATTGGCGCATCATTTCCAGCAGGCGCAGAATTTGATCGGTATCGACTTGCTCGATCGGCTCGATTTCGGTCGGCGCGGCGAACACCGCCAGATTGCTGCCATCGGTATGTGCGGTCGAACGGATCAGTTCGCCGTCAAGCCGGTCTTCGGCGGACAACAGATCGGACAGCGAGCCTCGGCCGGTGGTGCCGAGATAATCCTCGACCGAGCCCGATTGCAAATCCAGATCGACCACCGCGAATTCGCGCCCCGCCGGCAGCAGTCCGGCCAGATCGCTGGCCAGATGCGTCGCGACCGTGCTGGCTCCGCAGCCACCGACCGAATGCACAACGCTGATCATCGGCGCGAGGCGCTGCTCGCTGACTGATTTCTGGCGGGCGGCGGCGAGCGCGCTGAGCGACACTTCCAGCAGCTCATCCAGCTGGAACGGCAGCGACACCACATCGCTGACGCCTTCGCGAACCAGCGTGCGGACCAGCGGGACCGACGCGTTGGCGATCGCCGCGATCATCGGGATCCCGGGGTGCTTGCGGCCCAGCTCGATCAGCCGTTCGACTGACTGCGGCGCATCGCGGTCAACCTCGACCACCAGCACTTGCGCCGCCGCCACCAGATGATCGGGCACCGCCTGATCGCTGCGACTGGGGAAGGTGACCAGATCGGGGAACAAGCCGTCGCCTCCGGCCCCGGAGATCGCCGCGAGGCTATCGGGCGAGGCGATCACGAGCATCCCGGCGCAGGCCTTCACGGCGTGCCCCGGTGCAATAAAGTTCGAGAAATTTTCATTACCCATCATGTGTTTGCCTAGTTGGAACTCGTCCCACTGCCATCCTCCATTGGCAGTGCGTACGCGAA
>JANNYT010000088.1:0-2249 GCA_031410255.1 Novosphingobium sp.
TATCGGATCGTAGACCGTGCCTATCGGCAGCTGGCGATGCCCGAAGACGGGGGCCGACAGCCCAAGCGCCGCCAGCATCTGTTTCAGGTTGTTTTCGGCGATCCCCAGTTCGATGTGTTGCCCAGCCAGATGCCCCGCCCATTTCTGCGGCGAAGGGATCTTGTAGCCGGCGAATATGTCCTTGAGTTCTTGCCGCCGGAACAGCCCGCGCTGGTTTACAAATGCGCCAAGGTTGGTCGATACGGTGACATCGGGCGAGGTTGTCACGATCCGGTCGGCCAGGGCATGGCCCGATTTTGACAGGTCCAGCAGGATCCGCCCGAAAGCGGCCTGCGTCGATTGTTCCGCGCCGTGCGGCACCACAATTTCAGCGGGAACCGGGATGGCCGCTGCTGGCGCATCCGTGCGGGCGAGCACCGCGCGGACCGGTTCGATAAACGCTTGCAGATCGCTGATGCTGTTGTCGCCCAACCCGGCAAACGGCTCCCACTCGGTGCCTTCGGCAATCCCCAGACTTTCGCGCAGCAAGCCGATCTGGGTGGGGTTCATCAGCCCCGCGTGGTTATCCTTGTGCCCCTGGAAGGGCAGCCCATAACCCTTGACGGTATAGGCAATGAACATGGTCGGGCGCTCATCGTCAGCCTCGGCAAACGCCTCGAGTAAAGTCTCGATGCAATGCCCGCCCAGGTTAAGCATCAGCGCCGACAGCGCAGCATCATCCATGCTGGCCACCAGCGCCAGCGCCAGCGGGTCGGCCGCCAGATCGACGTTCAATCGCAGCCGCCAGGCGGCTCCACCCTGATAAGTCAGCGCGGCATATTCGGCGTTGGGGCAATCATCGATCCAGCGCTCGATCGCCGACCCACCCGGCTGCTTGAACACTTCGCGCTGCTTCTTGCCGTGTTTCAGCGTCAGGACCCGCCACCCGCAAGTTTCGAAGATATCGTCGAACCGCCGGAACATCCGGTCAGCCGTGGTCGAATCGAGCGACTGGCGGTTGTAGTCGACAATCCACCAGCAGTTGCGGATGTCGTGCTTGTACCCTTCGATCAGGCATTCGTAGATGTTGCCCTCATCCAGTTCGGCATCGCCCATCAACGCGATCATCCGCCCGGCATCGGCTTGAGCCAGCTGGCCATGCGCGATCAGATAGTCCTGCACCAGGCTGGCAAAGGCCGCGATTGCCACCCCCAGCCCGACCGACCCGGTCGAGAAATCGACCGGAATCTTGTCCTTGGTCCGTGACGGATAGCTTTGCGCCCCGCCCAGCCCGCGAAAGGCCTGCAGCTGCTCGAGCGACTGGTTGCCCAGCAAGTAATGGATCGCGTGCAGTACCGGCCCGGCGTGCGGCTTTACCGCCACCCGGTCCTGCGGGCGCAGCGCGTGGAAATAGAGCGCGGTCATGATGGTCGAAATCGACGAACAGCTGGCCTGATGACCACCAACTTTCAGCCCATCGCGGCTTGTCCGCAGATGATTGGCGTTGTGAATGATCCACGAAGACAGCCACCGCAGCCGCGAATCGATTAGTTCGAGCCGGGCAATCAGGGCGGCATCGGCGCTGTGCGCCAAACTTGTATCGATCACTGGTTCCACCGCCTGACGCTACCTGGTTTTTGACCCGCCCGGCGCAGCGCCGTTCCGCCGCCCCGCCGCTCTGTTCTTGCAGCATGCAATTTATGAATATCTGCCGCACAGATTTATGCGTTGTCTGGGTCTAAATGGCAATGTCCGCCAGCGCGTGACGCTTTGGTGGCCGCACCTAGCCGTCTCCGGCCAGCCGGACCCGCTGGCGAAACGTTACATTTACGCGGGCCGAGACCAGTAGGTACGGCAGCCAGATCGTCATGCTGATCAAGACCTTCTGGATGTTGGCGAACAGATAGGTTTGCAGCAGCGGCGCTATTTCAGCGGGAACATTCCCCGCAGCGATCGTCCAGTGCGCGATCGCCACTTGCGACGACAGATCGCACAGCCAGGCGTAGAGCAGCATCCGCGGGAACAGCGGCGCGGCGCGCAGCGCCATGGTCACGCAGACCGCGTAAAGGAAGCTGAAGAAGACCATATCGAAGGTCATCGCGCGCGATACTGCGACCACCCAGCCAGGCGCCATGCTGGGCACCGCCGGCATGGCCAGAAAGTATTCGGCCAGGCGCAGCCCCATCGACAGCAGGATGCCTGCAACCAGCGAGGTCATCAGGCCGGAAATGCCGAAGTGCGGGCTTTGCCGGGCGTCGCTGGCTGACAAA
>JANNYT010000089.1:0-24505 GCA_031410255.1 Novosphingobium sp.
CCGGTTTTCGCGCAGCACGCGTTCCAGCGTCTGCAATTCGTATTCGCCGTAAATCGCCAGCTCGGCGTCGCTGAAGCGGTATTGCGCGCCGGTCATCTGGCTGGTGCCGGTGGCAGCGGTCTGCCCGGTGCTGAGCGTCTGTTCCAGCTTTTGGCGGTGCGTTTCGACCACCCAGCTGCCCGCCACCAGATCGCCCGCGCGCAGCCGGTCACGGTTGAACAGCGGGAACAGCGCGAACACCATCAGCCAGCCCGCCGCCGCCCATTCAGGCAAGCCGCCGCCCGCCGCCAGCGAGATCAGCGCAGACAAGGGGAGGGTCAGCTCGACATCGCGCAGCAGGTTGCGCGCCAGCACCATTTCGGTGGTCAGCCGCCCGCCGCCGCGCGCCGCAACGCGGATTCCGGTCAATCGCTTACCCGGGGTCGCGCCGCGTGCGCCCAGCTCGAAGAACAGGAAATAGCCGTGCCGAAACAGGAAGGCGATCGCGATCAGCAGGATCAGGAAGAACTGCAGCGCGTAATTGGTCGAGACCTTGTCCTTGGCCTCGCCCAGCGCCGACATCACCCCGATGCCTGAAAAGCTCAGCACGATCAGCACTGCGGCAAAGGACAGCGCCATGATCACCAGATCGATCAGCAGCGCGCCCAGCCGGGTGCCGCGGCTGGCCAGCGTGACTGGCAAGGCGATCCCTTCGGGCGTGACCAGCGTGCGCCGCCGGTCAGAGCGTTTGCGGCCATGTTCGCTCATAGGGCCTCGCTCATTCCGCCTCGCTCCCTTGCGGGGTGCGGCGAAACAGGAAGAAATAAGCCAGCCAGAAGGTCAGGATCCCGTAACCGATGAACAGCCGCTGGGTGGTGTCATCGATCAGCTGGCGGCCGAGCCCTTCGAGCATGCCGGCGCAGACCAGCATCATGATCACCCCGGCCATCACCACTGCGGTGCGTTGCCCGGCGGCGGCGGCCGCCTCGAGCACCGACTTGGTCCCCGGAAACGCCATCGAGCGCCCGACATGGAGCCCGCTGGCCCCCGCCAGCATAATCGCGAACAGCTCGGTGGTGCCGTGGATTGAGAGCCAGCCGACCACCTCCAACGTCAGTCCCTGGCCGTGGTAGAGCCACAGCATCGCGCCCAGCATCACGGTGTTCTGCACCATCAGCAGCAGCGGCGGGATGCCGAAAGCGAAACCCAAGGCAAAGCACAGGATCGCGACCGAGGCATTGTGGCTGAATAGATAAGCCGCGAAGGTGGCCATCATGTCCTCATCCTGCTTGCCGAACAGCGTGCCGCGCAAGATCTCGTGCGTCGCGCCGGGCACACGCGGATCGCCGGGCCCGGCCGGGAACAGCGCGTAGAACCAGTCGGGATCGCTGGCGCACAGCTGCCATCCGACCACGGTGCCCGCCACCATCAAGGCCAGCGCGACCAGGATTTCGGGCCAGATCGCCCGCACCGCACGGCTCCACTCGCCGCCGAAGAACCGCCCGAGCCATGACCACAGCGTGGTGCGCGGACCGTAAACCAGAAACCACGCGCGCTGGATCAGCGATTCGAGGTAACTCAGCGTGGCGGCATCGAGCGAGGTTTCGCGCGCCACTGACAGGCTGGAGGCAACCGTGCGATACAACACCGGCAGCGCCAGCACATCCTCGTCAGTGATCGCGCGCAGCCGGCCTTTTTCCATTCGCGTGACAATCGCCTCGAGCCGCCGCCAATCGGGCTCACGCTCTTGCCGGAAGCGGTCCGAGCGCAGCGCCGCCGCTTCGATCGCGGCCTGATCAGGTGCGCGCGATGCGGCAAAGGAGAACAAGGCCATCGTCAGTTCCTCATCCGATTGCGCCCTTGCGCTTGACCGCCAGATAGGTGTCGATCAGCCGGGTGCCGATCCGCTCGTAAGGCGCTTCGATCACGTCCACGCCCAGCGCGCGCAACCGTGACAGCACCAGCGCGCGCTGGCGTAGCAGCGCGTCGGCGCTGACCGCCATGGCGAGGTGCTGCATATCGCCGGGCGCATTGGTGGCGATCGAGGTAAGCTCTTCATCCTGCATCGTCACGAAGATCACCAGATGGCGCTGGGTCAGCCGGCCGATGCTTTCGATCATCAGCTGGGCGCTGGTCGGATCGGTAAAGTCAGAGAATACCACGATCAGGCTGCGGCGCTGCAGCCGCGCTGCCAGTGTCGCGAGCGCGAGCGTGAAATTGGGCTCCTGCGCGTGATAGTCGAGCCCGGCTGCGGCGGTTTGCAAGCGGCGGAAATCGCGCGCGTCGCTGACGAACGGCGTGAACAGTTCGGGCCGCGCGGCGAACCCGAACAGGCTGATCCGGTCGCCGCCCTTCAGCGCCACATAGGCGGTGGTCAAGGCGGCGGTGACCGCGCGGTCGATCCGCGGCAAGCCGCCGACTGGCTCACACATCGCCTGCCCGCAATCGAACGCGAAGACGATCTGGTTGTTGCGCTCGGCCTCAAACTCCTTGGCATAAAGGTGCCCATGGCGAGCGCTCGATTTCCAGTCGATCCGGCGCTTGTCCATGCCCGGCTGGAATTCGGCCAAAGCCTCAAACATCGTGCCTTCGCCGCGGATCCGCCGGGCGATCAGGCCGAACTGTGAATCGCGCAAAAAGGTCTGCAAACCGGGCGAGCGGACCGGGGCGAGGTTGGGCCAGACCCGCACCGTTTCGGTCAGCACGCGCGTCAGCTGGCGTGCGCCGAGCCCCAAGGGGCCGGTCCAACGCAGCCACAGCTCGTCGATCTCACCGGTGCCGCGCCGGACCGGGCGATAGGTGATCGCGGCGCACCAGCTGGCATCATCGCCGACCTGCAATTCCTGCTGACAGCGGCCGCCGGGCAGCAGCCGCGCGTCGCTGGCCAAGGCGCAATCGACCCGGCTGCGCGCCCCGCGTGAAAAGCGCGCGAGCAAATTGAGCCAGCCTTCCTCGCCCACTTCGACATCGCGCAGCGCAGTCAGTTCGGCCGTCAGGAGGCGCCCCGCCAGCAGCGCATCGATCAGCACCAGCCCCAGCAGTAGCGTGCCCAAAATCGGCGCGGCGGCCCAGCTGCCCGGCACGAACACCGCCAGCAACAAGGCCAGCGGCGCCGCCGCTGCAATCAGCAGCGCGGCCCGGCCGGTGGGAATAAAGGCAGCGCGGTGCAGCATCAGGCGGGCTTAGCGCGGGGCTTCCGTGGCATCGACCAGCTCAGCCACCAAGGCTTCGACCTGCTTGCCCTCAATCTCCGCCGCCGGGCTGAGCAACAGGCGGTGGCGCAGCACCGAAGCGGCCAGTGCTTTGACATCATCGGGCAGCACGTAATCGCGCATCTCGATCGCGGCGCGGGCGCGCGCGGCGTTGGCCAGCAGCACCGCCGCCCGCGGGCTCGCTCCGGCCGACAAATCGCCGCTTTCACGCGTGGCGCGGACCAGCCGCACGATGTAATCGATCACGCTGTCCGCCAGGGTAACGGTTTTGACCGCTTGCGCGGCCGCCGCGATGGTCGCTGCATCGGCCACAGTGGTGATCCCCATATCGGCCGGGCGGGCCGGGCCGGCGTGCAGGCCAAAGGTGCTGACGATCCGGGCTTCTTCTGCCGCCGAGGGATACGGCACCAGCAGTTTGAACAGGAACCGGTCGAGCTGCGCTTCGGGCAGCGGATAGACCCCCTGGCTTTCGATCGGGTTCTGCGTGGCGACTACCATAAAGCTGGCCGGCAAGGGATGCGCGGTGCCATCGAGCGTGACCCGGCGCTCTTGCATCGCTTCGAGCAAGGCCGCCTGCGTTTTGGGCGGGGTGCGATTGATTTCGTCCGCCAGCAGCAGATCGCAGAAGATCGGCCCGCGGGTCAGGGTGAACTGGCTGGTCTGGAAGTTGAACAGGTTGGAGCCCAGAATATCGCCCGGCATCAGATCGGGCGTGAACTGGATCCGCCCGAAGTGGAGCCCCAGACTGGCCGCGAAACACTGCGCCAGAAAGGTCTTGGCGGTGCCCGGCGGGCCTTCGAGCAGCACGTGGCCTTGCGCCAGCAGCGCGACCAGCAGCGCATCGACGGTGGCGATCTGGCCGACCACGGCCTTGCCCACTTCGCCCCTGATCCGGGCGGCAAGGTGGCCGACTTCGGCGAGCGTCATCGGAGTGGTCTGGGGAGAGCCGGTCATTGCGTCAGGATCCTTTCGAGCGAATGGAGGCGCTGCGCGGCGCGCAGCAGGTTACGGGCGCCTTTGGCCGCGCGCAGTTGCGCGGCGGCGGCGGAAAACGGCAGAGCATCAGGGTCACGCGCGGCGAGCGCCCGGTCGATCGCTTTTTCGGCCGCCGCCGGATCGAGCCGGCTGGGCAAGGCCAGCGCCTTGACCAGCCGTTCGCGCGCGGCATCGGCATAAGGCGCGCCGACCAGATGCAGGCGGCGCGCGCGGCGCAGCAGCCCGGCGGCATTGCTGACCAGCGCGCGCTTGCCGAACGCAATCGAACGCCCGGTCAGCAAGGGCGGGCCAAAGCGGTGGAAGGCGCGCCACAGTGCGACCAGCCCGGCCAAGAGCAGGCACAGCGTCGCGGCCAGGAACGGCGGGGTGAAGGCCAGCTGCAACAGATTTTGCGAGCGACCATAGCCGTCGAGCGTCAGGTCAAAGCTGACCGTTTCAAATTTGCCGCCCAGCGCGGCCTGGACCAAGCGCTCGCCCAGCACAGCGTTGGCCTGCTGCGCCATGCCGTAATTGTTCAGCAGATCGGGTTCGAACACCACGATCACCGGATAGGCGTCGGCGTATTTCTCGGGATCGTATTGCTGGGCGCTGCTGGCGGTATCGATCGGGATCGTGATCGGGACGGGCGCCGGAGCGGGGTCAGCGGCATAGTCATCCGCCGGGGCTTCCTCGCTTGGCAGCGCAATCGCTTCGCCCGGGTCTTCGTCGGGGCTTGGCTCGGGCCCGATGGCCGCCGCACGCAAGGATGGGTAATCGCCGCCGTCGGCAAAATAGCCGGCGAGCACCTTATGCGCGGTGCCCGCCTCGATCAGTGTGACCAGCCGCCCGCCGCCGCCCCACAGCAGATGGCCGGGATCGGGCAATTTGCCGCTGCTGCCCAGCCCGTGCCAGCTATTGTCCTGCGTTGCGGCATCAGCGCGTTCGATCCGCACGCCGACTTCGTCATGAAATCCGCGCCAGTTGGGGGCAATCGCCTCAACCAGCTGAACGAAGCCCTTCTTGGCTTGCTTGCTGGGAGTATTCTCCGGCAGCGGCGCGGCGATCCATTTGGGCATGATCAGGATCGTCGGGCCTTGATTGCGGCGTTCATCAATCACCGCGGCGAGCTCTTCGGCACTGGTGCCGTGGACCGGCGTCAGGATCAGCAGCCCGCCCTGGCGCAGCGCCCCGCGCGATTGCACCCGCCGCACATCATAGCCGCGCTGCTCGAGGAAACCGGCGAAAGCGGCATAGCCATCGAGGCCTTTGCCGTTGACGTGCGAGCCTTTGGCGCCCGGTTCGGGATCGGCCATGCCGCTGCCGATCGCCCACAGCAGCGCGACGAAGCTGAGCGCGCCGAACAGCACCAGCCCCAGCGCCGCGCGCGGGGAGAAGGGATTGCCGCGCCGTCCGCTCATGCCCCGGCTCCATGCGGCAAGCGTTCCAGCGCAAATTCAGCGTAGGCCGAGCGTGCAGCTTGCCAATCGCCCGCGTCAAGGCTGCGCAAGGCGAACAGGCTGCGCTCAACCCGCCCGGCGATCAATGAAAACGCGGCGCGCGCCTTGTCCGGCAAAGCAGCGATGGCGGCGATTTCGCGTGCAGTGGTGGCGCGGCGGACCCATTGCGGGCGGGCCGCCGCGATCTGCTGGACGCTGCGCCGCAGCAGCAGATGCGCTGCCTCGTCAAACCGGCCTTCCGCTGCCAGCCGGTCGGCATCTTCGAGCAAGGCCAGCGCTTCGGCCTGATCGGGGCGCCATTCGGGCGCGGCCGCCGCTTCGCTCACATTGCTGCCCCAGTTTTGCCGCGCGGATTCGAGCAAGCGCCAGACCACGTAGAGCAGGAATGCAATCAGCAGCCCCAGCATCACCCAGCGCAGCACCGGCCATGACATGCCCAGCGCGCGGCCAATCGGCTCGACAATGGCGCGCAGGAACCGCCCGAGCGATTCGAGCCAGCCGGGTATTTCGGGCGGCACCATCGGGGGGATGTTGACGGGAGTATATTGGATCGAGGGATCGGCGTGCACGCGCTGCCACGCCTGGGCGGCGTCCTGCGCGGCTTCTGCCCCTTTGATCGCCGGTTCCGATACCCTCACCCGGCTACTGGTGGCACGGGCCAAGCCGCGGGGCAAGCGGCAGAAATGGTGAATTCGCCATCAAGTAAGCCGGCGCAAGAACGCGCAGTTTGGTCAGCCGCGCCCGCGTTCCTGCGGGTACGTTCCCAGCATCCGCAATTCCTTGCAGTGAAACGCCAGTTCTTCCAGCGCGCGGTCGACTGCGGGATCGCCCGGCGCGCCGACGATATCGGCGTAAAAAGTGGTCGCCGAGAAGCTCGCGCCCTTCTGATAGCTTTCCAGCTTGGTCATGTTGACCCCATTGGTGGCGAATCCGCCCATCGCCTTGTACAGCGCGGCGGGTACGTTCTTCACCTCAAACACGAAAGTGGTCATCGTGGTCACGCCGCTCATGCTGGCGGGATCGCGCGGTGCGCGTGCCAGCATGACAAAGCGGGTCATGTTGTCGGCCGCATCCTCGACGTTTTCGGCCACCACTTTGAGCCCGTAAAGCTCGGCCGCGATCTTGGGCGCGATGGCGGCGAGCGCGGGATCGCCGCGTTCGGCGACATAGGCTGCGGCCCCGGCAGTATCAGCGTAGGACAGTGGCACAATCCCGCGGGTCCGCAGGAAAAAGCGCGACTGGCCGAGCGCCTGCGGGTGCGAATAGGCCGCAGTGAAGGGCCCGTCCGATAACGCCATCAGCGCATGGTGGATCGGCATGAAATGCTCGGCCACGATCGCCAGCTCGCTTTCGGGCAGCAGGAAGTGGATATCGGCGACGCGGCCATGCTGCGAATTTTCAATCGGGATGATCGCGCGCGCGGCGCGGCCATCCTTGACCGCGTCCAGCGCGTCTTCAAAGCTGAAGCACGGAAGCGGCAGGCAGGTGGGATCGCTTTCCAGCGCGGCGCGGTGGCCGTTGCAGCCCGGCGCGCCTTGAAAGGCCACGGCGCGCGCCGGATCGGCGGCGGCGGCCGAGGCCATTTGTTCGACCAGCGCGAGCGCGGGGGCGGGGTAGCTATGCATGGGCAGGCCCTAGTGCGGCAGTGCGCCCGATTCAATAACCAAGCGCATTGCCCATCGGCAGGCGCGGGTCGATTGCGCCATAGTAGCGCGCGTGATTGCCAGTCGCCGCATTGGGTTTGACGTTCAGCGCCGGGCCGCCGACCAGAATCGCGGCGATCTGGTTCCAATAGGTCATCTGTTCCAGCTTGTGACCCTTGGCGGTGAGCACCGCCATGGTATCGGCGCTGAGTGCGTCCTTTTCGTAATAGATCACGTCGGGCAGCCACTGCGCGTGGATCCGCGGCGCATCGACCGCTTCGGTCAGGGTCATGTTGTAGTCGATCAGATTGACCATCACTTGCAAAACGCCGGTCGGGATGTGGCTGCCGCCGGGCGTGCCGAGCACCATGACCAGCTGGCCGTCCTTGGTGACGATCGTCGGGGTCATTGATGACAGCGGACGCTTGCCCGGCTCGATCGCGTTGTTGGTGCCTTCGACCAGTCCGTACATGTTGGGAAAGCCGGGCTTGGCCGAAAAATCGTCCATCTCGTCATTGAGCAGAATCCCGGTCCCCTCGGCGGTGACCCGCGCGCCGAACCAGTCGTTGAGCGTGTAGGTCAGCGAGACGGCATTGCCCGCCGCATCGACCACCGAGAAGTGCGTGGTGCTCTTGCCTTCATGCGCGGCATCGGGGCCGGGCAAGCTGTCCGACGGAGTGGCGCGGTCGGGCGAAATCCCGGCGCGCAACTCGCTCGCATAGGCCTTGCTGGTGAATTTGGTGACGTCGGCATGCACGAAGTCCGGGTCGCCCAGGTTCATGTTGCGATCGTGGTAGGCGCGGCGCAGCGCTTCGGTGGTGTAATGCACGCCTTGCGCTGAATGGAAGCCCAGCTGCCCCATCGGCCAGCCTTCGAGGATCCCCAGCGTCTCGCACAGCACGATCCCGCCCGAGCTGGGCGGCGGCGCGGAGACGATGTGATAGCCGCGGTAATCGCACTCGATCGGCGGGCGCTCGACCGCTTTGTAATTGGCCAGGTCGGTTGCGGTCATGATCCCGCCATGGCGCTGGCTTGAGGCCGCAATTTTGGCGCCAATTGCGCCAGTGTAGAACGCCGCGTTGCCGCCCGCCGACACGGCTTGCAGCGTGCGGCCCAGATCAGCCTGGACCCAGCGCTGCCCGGCTTGCCATGGCTGGCCGTGGTTGAGGAAGATCGCCGCGCTGGCCGGGTCCTTGGCAAAATCCTGCGCGCCCTCGGCCAGAAAATCGGCGTCGCCCTGATCGAGCACGAAGCCCTTGCCGGCCAGCGCAATCGCGGCGGCCATCAACGGCGCGCGGGGGCGGGTGCCATAGGCGGTGCGGGCGAGTTCCAGCCCGGCAACCGTGCCCGGCACTCCGGCGGCCAAGTGTCCGCGCGTGCTCAGCAGCGGGATCACGTTGCCGGCCTTGTCCTGATACATCGTGGCGGTCGACGCGCCGGGGGCCATTTCGCGGAAATCGATGAAGGTCTGGCGGCCATCGGCCATCCGGATGGTCATGAACCCGCCGCCGCCGATGTTGCCCGCCTCAGGAAAAGTCACCGCCAGCGCATAGGCCACCGCCACTGCGGCATCGACCGCATTGCCGCCGCGCTTGAGCACGTCGAGCCCGGCCTGACTGGCCAACCGGTGCGCCGAGACGACCATGCCGTGCATCGCCGGGACCGGCGCGGGCGCGGCGGCCTGCAGCTGCGAGGCGGCCACGGCGAGCGACAGCAGAGCCGAAACGGCGGTTTTGATCAGGCGCATGGTGGTCCTCCCTTGCCGATCACCTGCCACAAAAGAAAAGGGCGGGGAAGCCGAAGCTTCCCCGCCCAAAACTGGTGTCCGATGCGGACCGGCTGGGATCAATACTTGACCGCCATCCGGACGTACCAGAACCCGCCGTTGAAGCCGAACGGACCACCCGAACGCGGATAGACCTGGCCATCAGCAGTGCTGTTGGTGAGCAGGTAGATCGGGTTCGAAGCGGTTGCCTGGATCCGGCTCGGCTTGGTGTTGAACAGATCGTTGGCGCCCACGGTCAGCGTGGTGTTCGGCGTGAAGCTGTAGCTCACGTCGAGATCGGTGATGAACCGCGAACCAAACTTCTGGCCCGGATAATCGGTCTCGTTGACCCACGAACCGTAGTAGTTTTCACGGGCATTGACCGTCCACGCGCCGCTCTGCCAGTTGGCCGAGAGGTTGGTGCGGTGGTTTGGTGCCAGGTTGCGGATGTTCAACCGCTGCGCCAGGCTGATCAGCGCCGGGTTGAACTTGGTCACCCGGCTGAGGTTGTAGTTGTAGGCCGCAGTCAGGTTCAGCTTACCGCCAAATGCTTCGGTGCGGTAAGTGGCAACCACATCAACACCGTCAGTCGAAGTGTCGAAAGCGTTGGTGAAGTAGTTCACCACGCCGCCCACGCCCACTGCCGACAAGGCTGGGAGCGAAGTGACATTGGCCGCAGTCACGCTGAAGTTCTGCGAGATGCCGATCCGGTCACGCACCTTGATCGAGTAAGCGTCAACCGTCAGCGTGAACGCCGGGCTAGGGTTGAACACGAAACCGAGGCCGTAGTTGGTCGACTTGGCTGGCTTGAGCGGAACCGCGCCATAGAACTGCGCGATCGAGCTGGTCACCGGATAGGTCCCGGTCTGAACCTGGCCACCGGTAACGAAGTTGGTGGTCAGGATCGCGACGTTGTTCTGCCCTGGCGACGGCGCATGGAAGCCGGTGCCTACCGTACCACGAATGGCGAAGGTATCGGTCAGATGCAGGATCGCATTGGCTTTGCCCACCACGGCGTCGCCGAAGCTGTCGTAGTGTTCCCAGCGCGCGGCAAGGCCGATGCTGAACGCCTTGGTGATGTCGGTTTCAAGGCCGACATAAGCGCCGTAGCTGTTCTGCTTGAACTTGCCGGCAAAGGTCGGGCTGGTGCCGCCGTAACCGCTCGCGCCCGGAGGCATGGTGACGTTCGAATCGAACACATAAACGCCCGAACCCGGCGTCGTTTCGCGGTAGAGATTCTGCGAAGCGTAAGGCCCAACGCCGTATGACTGCGGATCGCCCTGCGTCGCTTCATAGGCTTCGTGCCGGTATTCAGCGCCCCACGACAGGGTGACCGGGCTCGCAAGGCCAGCATCGATGTCGTAGGTCATGTCAAGGTTGGCGTCGAGTTCGGTCTGGATCAACTTGCCGAACTTGAAGCTGGTCTGCGTCGCTGGGCCGTATGACGGGCTGAGCGAGCTGTACATCGACAGGTCGAGCGAGCTGCGGCTGAGCGAGCCTGACAGGTCATAGTGCAATGCGCCGGCATCGCCCTTGTAACCCGCGACGCCATAAGCCTGATCCACCACCCCGACGAAGCGCGGCGTGAAGCCGGCCGGGTACAGCGAGGTGAAGTTGTAGGTTGCGGGCGGGGTGGTCGTGCTGGTCTTGATGAAGTTGCCCGGGCCAAAGCAGTTCGACGTCGCCGGGCAAGCGGTCAGATAGATCGGGTGCGCGAAGGCAGCGTTCGGATTGATTGTCTTGGTGACCGAGCTGGTACCGTCAAACGCAGCAAATCCCGTGCCGCCGATCGGCGAGCGATAGTTGAAGCTTTCATTCGCGCGGCTGTGGGCCAAGTTCGCGAACATGTAGAGCTGGCTGTTGTCGCTAACGTCGAACGACGCATTAAGCAGCGCCTTGTAACCATGCACCGGTGACGAACCCCAGTTCTGCACCGGGTTCGGGTAGTTGGGCAGTTGCGACGCGAGCGTCGGGTTAAGCGCGGCAAAGCGCAACGCAATCGGCCGGGTCTGGCCGCGGCTGGTCTGGCCGTCGTCGAAGTATTCGCCCGACAGGTTGATGAAGCCGCGGTCGCCCAGCTTGACGCCGACGTTGCCGGCAATGTCATAGCTCTTGCCGTCGCCATGATCGTAATACTGGCCATAACGGGCCTGCAGTTCGATCCCGGCGTTGTCACGCAGGCCGTAGTTGAGCACGCCGCCGATGGCGTCCGAACCGTATTGAGCGGTCGCACCGTCACGCAGGATCTGCAGGTTCTTGACCCCGATCGCCGGGATCACCGAAATGTCCGACCCGTGGCTGCCGAACGACAGTGCGGTATCGCCGCCGGTATAGACCTGGACCAGCGCCGAGCGGTTGAACCGCTTGCCGTTGAGCATGACGAGGATTTCATCGCCCGGCAGGCCGCGCAGCGAAGGCGCGCGCACGAAGCTGGAAGCGTCTGAAATGGTGTTCTGGCCAACGAAGAACGAAGGTACGATATTGCGCACGGCGTCCATCATGTTGGACGTGCCCTGCGAGGACAGTTCGGTCGAGCCGATCACGTCAACCGGCGAAGCCGAGTTGGTCGAGCTGCGATCGAGGCGGCGGGTACCGATCACGACGATCGATTCGGCCTTGTCAGCATCGGTGGCGGTTTCATCAGCAGCGGCAGTGCTTTGCGCAAGTGCCGGAGTGGCGAGCAGGATCGCGAGGCTGGCGGCGGTGGCCGCAAGGGCGACCTTCCGATGGCGTCGGCTGGCGTTAATTCGCATGGAATTCTCCGTGTTTAGATTACCCCCCCAGCTACCGTTACGGAATATGCTGCGGTGCAGCGCTGCTAATATATGCCGAAGCCAAGTCAATCGTGCTGCAATGGATTGCAATCGTTTCTTGGGTGACTGTGGCTTTGTTGCACTATTGTTACGCAACGCTGGTGCTCAAAGCTCGCTTGATTTCATTGCAAATATTGGCGTGTGCGGTTCATGCGCCGCCATTCGCGCCAGCAGCAAGTCGAGCTCGGGCTCGGCGATGATGATCCCCTGATGTGCCTCGCGCACGAACCCGACCGCAATCATGTGATGGTTAAACGTTATCAAGTGGTCATAGAACCCGAAGGCATTGAGCAGGCCGACGGGCTTGGCGTGATACCCCAGCTGGGCCCAGCTGACCGCTTCCCACAGCTCGTCCATCGTCCCGACCCCGCCGGGCATTGTCAGGAAACCATCCGACAGCCGGGTGAAGGCGGCCTTGCGCGCGTGCATATCGGCCACCACGATCAGCTCGGTGCAATCGTGGTTGGCCACTTCGCCCGAAGTCAGCGCCTCGGGGATCACGCCGATCACCTCGCCGCCGGCAGCCAGTGCGCCGCTGGCCAAAGCGCCCATCAGCCCGAGCCGTCCTCCGCCATAAACCACCCCGATCCCGCGCTGGGCCAAAGTCTCCCCGACGGTGCGGGCCAGTTCGAGATAACGCGGATCGGCCGGGCTGGCAGACCCGCAATAGACGGCAAGGCGGTTCACGGCAGGTACTCCAGCAGCGGGTAAGCTGCGGCCTTAGCACCGGCCAGCCTGGCCGCAAGGCCTTGGCGCGGGCACGGGGATGGGGCAGGATGAGCCATGATCACGATCGTTCCAGCGCAGGCCCGCGATGCGGCTGAACTGGCGGCCATCTATGCGCACCATGTGCTGCACGGCACCGCCAGCTATGAGACTGTGCCGCCCGATGCAGCTGAGCTGGCGGCGCGCCTGGCCAAGGTGCAGGCTGGCGGCGGACCGTGGCTGGTGGCGCGCGATCACGCCGGAGTGATGCTCGGCTATGCCTACGCCAGCCAGTTCCGCGACCGCGCGGCGTATCGCTATGCCTGCGAAAACTCGATCTACATCCACCATGACCGGCGCGGGCAGGGGATCGGCAAGCAGCTGCTGGCCGCCCTGATCGTGGCGGCTGAAAAGTGCGGCTATCGCCAGATGATCGCGGTGATCGGCGGGGGTGAGCCGGGCTCGGTCGGGCTCCACGCCGCGCTGGGCTTTGCCCCGGCGGGCACGTTGCGCTCGATCGGCCGCAAGCACGGCCGCTGGCTTGATACGGTCTATATGCAACTGGCACTGGGCGCGGGTGATGGTGCGCCCCCGCTGGCCGAACCCGGCTAATCCCCGCTCAAAGCGCGGCGCTTTCCTCGGCGATCACTTTCTGTATCGTAGCGCGGAGATTGGTCACCTCTTCCGGAGTGGAAAAGCTTTCGAGCGGCGGATCGGGCAGCAACATGAACTCTTCAGCCGCGGCGTTGAGCTTGGGCAGCGCGGGATCCTTGCCGATCGCGATCAGTTGCGAGCGTTCAGCCGCGCTCAAATCGGCCATGACATCGGGCATGGCCTGCCGCATTGATCGGTCAGCATCACTGCGCAGCGCCTGGCTGTCGCTCATCCCGCCGGGTTTCAGGGTCGCGTCGACCGTATTGTCGAGCGACAGATGATTGCCAGCTTTGTGGAGCAGCTTCTGACCCAGCGGAGTGCCATAAAAAGTCGCCATGCGCTGCGCCTCGGCGCCGGTCAGATGGTTGGCGAGAACCTTGGCCACCTCGTCCCGCCGCTGCTTTTTCAGCCGGCCCATCCAGGTCCCGAAATAGGGCTCGATCGCCGCGATCATGCGGGGGGACAGTTGCGGGCGGCGTTGCTGCAGGTTCGCCAATTCGGCGTCGTTACGGACAATCCCGTTGACCACGCTGACCGCCGTGTTGTGGGCCAGCGTGTTCAGATCGAACCCGGCGAACATCACGTCATACAGCTGGTAATGCGCGGCACTGGGCTTTGCCGCAAGTTGCGCGGGCGCGGCCAGCGCCGGCTGCGCGGCAAATGGCACCGGCACCATCCCGGCGAGCGCCAGACCCAGTATGAAGTTCTTCCCGCCCACCCCAACAAAACCGAACGTCGTCAGGCTTATCGTAGCGATAGCGCTGGCCGCAAGCGCAATGTTTGCTTGTGGTTGCGGCGCGCTGTTCGCATAAAGGCGTCATGACAGCCATGCTTGCCTCGTTGCTTCCCAACCGCCGCGGCGCGCTGTTTGCGCTGCTGACCTGGCTCGGCTTCGGGCTGATCCTGCTGGCCATGGGACGCGTGCCGATCTGCAGCTGCGGCACGGTCAAGCTGTGGTGGGGGGTGGTCGCCAGCGCGGAGAACAGCCAGCACATCGCCGATTGGTACAGCTTCAGCCACGTGATCCATGGGCTGCTGTTCTATTTCTTCGCGCATCTGCTGTGGCAGCGCTGGAAGTTGTTCGGGGGCCGTCCGGCGAGCTGGGCCTTGCCGATTGCGGTGGCGTTCGAAGGCGGCTGGGAACTGCTCGAAAACTCACCGCTGATCATCGACCGCTACCGCGCGGTGACGATTAGCTTTGGCTTTTCTGGCGACAGCGTGCTCAATTCGCTGTCGGACATCGGCTTCATGGCGCTAGGGTTCTGGATTGCAAGCAAGCTGCCGTGGCAAGTCAGCGTGATCATGGCGCTGGCGTTCGAGCTGTTTACGCTGGTAATGATCCGCGACAATCTGACGCTCAACATTCTGATGCTGGTCTGGCCGCTCGAGGCAGTGCGGCAGTGGCAAGCCGGCGGCTGATCGGCTTTTCCTTGGGTAATTGACCCTGGTCAAATACCATCTTCACAATGCGGCCGATTGGGCGTTTAATCGAACAGTTAAACGCCTGGAGAGGATTCGCCGATGAGCGCCGCCGCGACCGCTACCCCTGCTGTTACCACTGCCGCAACTTACGTCGATGTGTTGATCGTCGGCGCGGGCATCTCCGGGATCGGCTCAGCCTGTCACTTGAAGGAACAATGCCCCGGAAAAAGCTTTGCGGTGATCGAGGCCAAGGACACTTTTGGCGGGACCTGGGACACCCACAAGTATCCGGGGATTCGCTCGGATTCGGATCTCTACACCTTTGGCTACCGCTTCAAACCGTGGGTCGGCGCGCCGATCGCCAGCGCGGCTGAAATCCTCAAATATATGGGCGAGGTAATCGAAGAGCGCGGGATCGGGCCGCAGATCCATTATGGCCACCGCATCACGCAGTGCAGCTGGTCGAGCGCGGACAACCTGTGGACGGTTGAAACGACGCGTAACGACGGCAGCACAGCTACCTTCACCACCAACTATCTGTGGATGTGCCAGGGCTATTACGATCACCAGACGCCGTACCTGCCGGAATGGGAAGGAGTCGCTGATTTCAAGGGCCAGTTCGTCCACGCGATGAAGTGGGACCCGGCCACCGATTACACCGGCAAGCGGGTGATCGTGATCGGATCGGGCGCCACCGCCGCCACGGTGATCCCGGCGATGGCTGACCAGGCCGCCAAGGTGATGATGCTCCAGCGCTCACCGACCTATTTCATGGCCGCGCCCAATGTGAACGAACTGGCGGACAAGCTGCGCGCCGGCGGGATTGACGAACCGACCATTCACCGCGTGGTCCGCACTCAGATCATGCACGATCAGGATCAGCTGTGTCAGCGCTGCGTGAACGAGCCGGAGGTGGTGGTCGAAGAGCTGAAAGAGCTGATCCGCGCTTATGGCGGGGCCGATTTCCAGTTCGAGCCGCACTTTACGCCCAATTACCGGATCTGGCAGCAGCGACTGGCCTTCGTTCCCAATGGCGATCTGTTCGCTGCGATTGCCAGCGGCAAGGTCGATGCGGTGACCGATACGATCGAGCGCTTTACCGAGAATGGCATCCTGACCAGTTCGGGGCAGGAACTGGAAGCCGATATCATCATCGCCGCCACTGGCTTCCGCTTGTCGGTGATGGGCGATATTCCGTTTGCCGTCGACGCCGCTCCGGTCGATTGGGCCAAGACTGTAACCTATCGCGGGATGATGTTCACCGGGGTGCCCAACATGTGCTGGGTGATGGGCTATTTCCGCGCCAGCTGGACCTTGCGGGTCGATATGCAGGCCGATTTCATCTGCGAGTTGCTTAACGCGATGGACCGCAAGCACGCCAAGCGGATCGACGTGACGCTGCGCGCCGAAGATCACAACATGGCGGTGCTGCCATGGATCGAGGAAGACAATTTCAACCCCGGTTATCTGATGCGCGGGATTGATCAGATGCCCCGCCGGGGCGACAAGCCCGAATGGCGCCACAACCAGGATTACTGGGCCGAACGCAAGGAATTCCCCGCGATCGATCTCGACGCCAGCGAATTCCTCTATGACGGGGCACCTGCGCAGAAAAAGGTCACCGAACCGGCCTGAGTGTGTTTACAGCGCCCCTCGGTTAAGCCAGTCTGGTTTCAATGAGCAACGCAATTATCTGGTGGGGCGGAGAGCTCCCCCCGCTCGAGCCGATGACCGCGCTGGGCGAGAATGCCCTGCCGGGCCATCTTGGGATCGAATTCGTCGATTGCGGCGATGACTGGATTTGCGGGCGGATGCCGGTCGATCAGCGCACTCAGCAACCATTCCAGCGGCTTCACGGCGGGGCCTCGGTGGCCTTGGCTGAAACCATCGCTTCGGTCGCAGCGAGTTATTGCGTCGACCGCGAAAAGTTTGCCGCCGTCGGCATGGAGATCAACGCCAACCACATCCGCCCGGCCTATGCCGGCTGGGTCTATGCCACCGCGCGGCCCGAAAGCCTGGGCCGCACCACGCAGGTCTGGACGATCCGGATCGAGGATGAGGCGGGCAAACTGATCTGCCTGTCGCGCATGACCGCCGCGATTATTTCATTGGAGCGCAAATGAGCCAGCCCACGCAGTCCGTCGCCGTGATCGGGGCTGGCGATCATATCGGCGCGGCGATCGTCCGCAAGTTCGCCAGCGAAGGTTTTGCGGTCCATGCCGGGCGCCGCAATGGCGACAAGCTGGCCGCGCTGCTGGGCGGCGCGGTCACCGGGCGTTCGCTCGATGCGCGCGAGTCCGATGATGTCACGGCGTTCCTGGCCGAGGCTGAGGCCACTGCGCCGCTCGCGCTGGTGGTGTTCAACGTCGGCGCGAATGTGCAGTTTCCACTGACCGAGACGACCGACCGGGTGTTCCGCAAGGTCTGGGAAATGGCCTGCTTTGCCGGGTTCGTGACCATGCGCGAAGCGGCCAAGCTGATGCTGCCGCGCGGGACCGGCAAGATTTTCGTCACCGGTGCCACCGCCGGGCAGCGCGGCAATCCCGGCTATGCTGCCTTTGCCGCAGCTAAAGCGGGCCTACGTGCCGCTGCGCAGAGCGCCGCGCGCGAGCTGTGGCCGCAGGGCATCCACGTGGCGCATCTGGTGATCGATGCCGGGGTCGATACCGAATGGGTCCGCGCCCGCGTGACCGAGCGGATCGGCGCCGAGGCGCTCGCGGCGCAACCCGATCTGCTGATGCCGCCCGCCGCCATCGCCGAAGCCTATTGGTCGCTATATAGTCAGCCCAAGGCGGCCTGGACCTTCGAGCAGGAAATCCGGCCTTTTGGAGAAACCTGGTAATGGCCCAAGAAATTGAGTTTCTGTACGATTTCGGCAGTCCCAACGCTTACCTGGTCCACCGCGCGATTGAGGATATGGGCAACGTAACCTTCCGCTACAGCCCGGTGCTGCTCGGCGGAATATTCAAGGCCACCGGCAACCAGAGCCCAATGCAAGCTTATGGCCACATTCCAGCCAAGCGCGATTACGACATGCTCGAAATGCACCGCTTCATGACCCGGCACGATATCAACAACTTCAAGATGAATCCCAATTTCCCGGTCAACACCCTGCTGCTGATGCGGGGCGCGGTCGCTGCCGAGGCACTGGGCTGCGCGCCCGACTATATCGAGGCGATGATGACGGGGATGTGGGAGCAGGGGCTGGCCTTGGCCGATCCCGAAGTCTGGGCGGCGGCGCTGGCGGCGGTGGGGCTGCCGGTGGCGGAACTGACTGCTGGTGCGGCCGACGCTGACAACAAGGCCAAGCTGATCGCCAATACCGAGGCGGCAGTGGCACGCGGGGTGTTCGGCATTCCCAGTTTCTTCCTCGGCGACGAGCTCTATTTCGGCAAGGACCGACTGCGCGATGTAGTGGAGGCAGCACAATGACAGACTATCAATTGCCCAACAATTCGGCCGATCTAACCGGGCGGGTGGCGCTCGTAACCGGCGCCTCCTCGGGCCTTGGCGCCCGCTTTGCGCAGGTGCTCGCGGCGCAAGGCGCGGCGGTCGTGCTGGCGGCGCGGCGGCTTGACCGATTGGAAGCGCTGGCCGGGCAGATCCGCAATGCGGGCGGACAGGCCTTGGCGGTGCAGATGGACGCCACCGATGCCGACAGCCTGATCGCGGCAGTCGCGGCTGGCGAGGCCGCGTTCGGGACGATCGACATCCTGGTCAACAACGCCGGGATGCCCGATGCCCAGCGCGCCCACAAGATGAGCACGCAGCTGATCGATCAGGTGCTGGGGGTCAATTTGCGGGGTCCGTGGATCCTGGCTTGCGAGGTTGCCCGGCGGCTGATCGCGGCGGAAAAACCGGGTCGGATCGTCAACATCAGCTCGGTCGCGCATTACCGCTATGATGGCGGTGGCGCGGCGCTTTACGCGGTGACCAAGACCGCGATTGCGCGGATGACCGAGGCGCTCAGCGTTGAATGGGCGCATTACGGGATCAACGTCAACGCAATCGCGCCGGGGATGTTCGTCTCTGAAATGACCGATGGCATGTTCGCGCGGATGGGCGGCGATCCGGGGCCCAGTCTGCCGCGCAAACGCGTGCCGGTCGCGGCGCAAATGGATTCGACGCTGCTCTATCTGGTCGCTCCGGCCAGCGAATGCGTGACCGGCGCGATAATCCGGATCGACGACGGGCAAAGCGCTCGCCGCAAAATGTAGGATGCCTTAATGCTGGTAATTGTGGAACGCGATGGCCCGGTGGCGGTGGTAACGCTGAACCGGCCCGAGGCGATGAATGCCTTGTCGGGCGATCTGCGCGCTGAATTGGCCCGCGTGATGCTTGATCTGAATGCCGATAACAGTGTGCGCGCGGTGGTGCTGACTGGCGCGGGGACCCGCGCCTTCACCGCCGGGCTTGATCTCAAGGAATTGGGAACCGATGGGCTGGGCGCGGCCAATGCCGATGAACCCGCTGCCAATCCGGTTAAAGCGGTTGAACAATGCCGCAAGCCGGTGATCGGCGCGATCAACGGAGTGGCGATCACCGGCGGGTTCGAACTGGCGCTCGCCTGCGACATCCTGATCGCGAGCGACAATGCGCGTTTTGCCGATACCCACGCGCGGGTCGGGATCATGCCGGGCTGGGGCTTGTCGCAAAAACTGTCCCGCCTGATCGGGATCAGCCGGGCCAAGGAGCTGTCGCTGACCGGCAATTTCCTCGATGCGCAAACCGCTTGCGCCTGGGGCCTGGTCAACCGCGTGGTCAGCGCCGACGACCTGCTCCCCGCCGCCAAAGCGCTGGCCGCCGATGTCGCCAGCGCTGACCCGGCGATGATCCAGGCGTACAAGGCGCTGATCGACGAAGGCTACGCCGCCAGCTTTGGCGCTGCGCTCGAGATCGAACAGGCGCGCAGCTCGGCCCGCAATGGCCAGGTCAGCGGCGCTGAGGTTGAGCGCCGCCGCCGCACGGTGATGGAACGCGGGCGCGCTCAAGCGGGCTAGCGGTCGCTCCACACCGGCGGTCGCTTTTCAAAAAACGCAGTGCGCGCCTCCACGGTGTCGGCGGTGCCTGACAGCATCACTTGCTGGCGGTCTTCCAGCGCAAAGGCGTGCTCCATTGACCCGGCGTCGATGTTGAGGTTGAGCGCGTCCTTGGTCAGGCGCAGGCCAAGCGGCGCGGTCAGCAGCATCTGCTGGGCCAGCGCCAATGCGGTATCGAGCAGCGCTTCGGCTGGTACAACTTCGCTGACCAGCCCGCAGGCCAGGGCTTTTTCGGCGAGCATGAATTTGCCGGTCAGCAGATATTCCGCCGCCACCGAAGCCCCGACCAGCCGCGGCAGGAAATAGCTGGCGCCCATATCGCAGCCGCCCAGCCCGATCTTGATGTAAGCCGCGTTCATCCGCAGGTCGGGCGCGGCATAGCGCACGTCGCTGGCCAGCAGCAGCGAGAAGCCGCCGCCGCAGGCCGGGCCCTGGGCGCAGGCGATCACTGGTTGCGGACAGCGCCGCATCGCCTGCATCACCGCTGCGATCATCCGCTGCGTGCGCCACACTTGATGGACCGGTCCCGCATCAGGATCACGCGGCCAGCCCGCCAGGTCGAGCCCGGCGCAGAACGCCCGGCCCTCGGCCCGGAGCACCACCACCCGCACATCGGTCCGGTCCAGCAGGCCGGTGAAATAGGCCAGCAGCGCCGCGATCATCGGTTCGTCCATGGCGTTGAGCCGCTCGGGCCGGTTAAGGCTCACTACCTCAATCGCGCCGCGCTGCTCAATGATGATTTCCGCTTGCGCCATTGCCGTTCCTCTTTTTCCCAAGTTGGCCGCCACCGCCCGCAAAGGCAATGGCCGATGCCATAGCAATCCGGCCCTCGGCACCCTATTTATACACCAAGTCAGCAGCCAGATCTCCCGGCGCTGCGCCGACTGCGTCCTGAAAGGACTCACCATGGTCAACACGATCCTTGCCCTCGATAAGCAAGCTCTGGCGCAGGAGGGCGGCGCCGCTCCCACGGTGCATCACGCCCCCGCCGATTTCTCAGACCGGTTTGCGCTGGGCTTCACCAAATTGCTGCGCTTCACCGCCGATACCTTCTTTGCCAAGCGCTATGGCCACCGCGCGATCGTGCTGGAAACGGTCGCGGCGGTGCCGGGGATGGTCGGGGCGATGTTCACGCATCTCACCAGTTTGCGCCGGATGAAGGATGATGAGGGCTGGATCCGGACCCTGCTGGAGGAAGCCGAAAACGAGCGGATGCATCTGATGACCTTCATCGAGATCGCCCAGCCCACGCTGTTCGAACGGTTGGTGATTTTGCTCGCGCAGTGGGTGTTCCTGGCGCTGTTCTCGGTGCTGTACCTGCTCTCGGCCCGCACCGCGCACCGCGTGGTCGGCTATTTTGAGGAGGAGGCGGTGATCAGCTATACGCTGTACTTGCAAGAGATCGACGAGGGCCGCTCACCCAATGTGCCGGCCCCGGCGATCGCCCGGCATTACTGGAAGATGGCCGATGAAGCGACGCTGCGCGATGTGGTGCTGGTGGTCCGCGCCGACGAGGCGCATCACCGCGACGTCAACCACGGCTTTGCCAGCAAGCTGAACGGCGAGCCGATCGATCTCGCCGCCACCGCGCCTTATCCGCCCCACGCCACCGAGATCCGGCTGACGGCTTAAGCTGCAGGGGCGCTGGTCAGGGAATCTGCAGTTTCGCTGGATTTGTGGTTACAGCGCGGTGCCGACCTTGCATTGATCGCCTGCTACTGAAGGATTGCTCCTGCCCCAAAGGCCACCTTGCTCGGGGTTTGAGCATGGCTCACTTGGCCGCATGAACAACGCTACGCTCCCCCGTCCGGTGATCCTGTTTGGTCTTGGCGGTCTTCTGCCCCAGGCGATCTGCCTTTTGCTGGTGATCGATGATGGCCCCGAGCGCTGGATCGCGCAGGCGGCGGCGTGCTTCTATGCGGCGTTGATCCTCTCGTTCCTTGGCGGAATGTGGTGGATGGCGTCGCTGCTGGGCGGTCTTCGCTCTGCTTGGCATTATTTTGTGGCGGTGCTGCCCACCCTGTTTGGGCTTGCTGCGCTGTTGCCGTGGTGCCTGGGGCTGGATTGGCCGGGACCCTCGCTAATTGCGCTTGGCCTGCTGTTGTTGACCAGTCCGCTGGTGGATCGATCCTTGGCGCAGCGCGTTCCCATTCCTGCCGGCTGGCTGCGTCTCAGGGCCAGCATGGCCATCGGTTTAGGCGTGATGACCCTCGCGATTGCAGCAGTATAGCCAACTGGCTCGCCGGCATTCGGTGAAGCTACGTTGACCAAAGTCATATTAATGTGGCAATGGGCCGTCGCCTTCGGGGCAGCCTGTAAACCATGCTGTAAACCGTTCGGAGCGCCTGACTCGAAAATCAAGGTTTTCTGCGGGTTTGCGGGTGTAGCTCAATGGTAGAGCAGCAGCTTCCCAAGCTGAATACGAGGGTTCGATTCCCTTCACCCGCTCCACCCTGCATGTTGTGCAGCGCGTTAGTTCGCCCCCGCGGCCTCGTTCCAGCACGCGGCCAGCACTTCCTTCATTTCGGCTTGGTGCGCGCAGTTGACGAACCAGCGGTCCATGCAGCGCTGCCAGGTTTCGAGCGGGGTGTGCGGATCGACCTCGCGCAGTTTGAACATGTGGGCGCGTGCCTCGTCGTGCCGGCCAAGCTGCGTCTCGGCGATGATCTGGCCGATGCAAGTGGACGGGTTGAGCGAATTGAGCCGCCAGCCCTCGGCGTAGAAATCGAGCGCGGCTTGCCAGTTGCGCTGCCGCAGCTGTCCGCTGCCGCGCCAGATGTATGATGCGAACAGCGTGTGCGATCCCGGTGCTACGCGCAGCTCGGTTTCAAAATGGGCTTCGGCCTCATTGATCCGGTCCAGCAAAATACCCGCGACGGCGGCTGAATAATGCGCCAGGCCGCAGCTCGGGCTGATCTGGAACGCGCGCTGCGCCAGCGCCAGCCCCTCAACCGGACGGCCGCTGTAATTGCAGGCTTCGGAGACATGCGCGAGGACGAGCGCATTGTCCGGCTCCAAGGCCAGCGCGGTGTCGATATAGCTGCGGATCCGGCGTAGTTCGACCGGATCGTCAGGCATCATCCACATGTAGATCGTGGCCGCGGCGTCGGCCAGCATGGCATGGGCGATGCCGTAATCGGGCGCGATTTCGACCGCGCGCTGCGCCTCGGTCAGGGCTTGCAGCAGCGTCTCGCCATTGATGGTGCGGTAAGCCGCGCTTGAGCGGGTGACGCATTCCCACGCGGTCAGGTTGCTCGGCTTCTTGAGCACGCGGGCCATCTCGACCCGCGCGACTTGACTGTGGAGGTGCGCCGCAACTTCGAGCACGAGGTCTTCCTGCAGATCGGCCAGTTCGGACAGCGGCCGCTCAAACTTCTGAGTCCACAGGATCGCGCCGCCATCGGCCTCGATCAATTGCGCGGTGACGCGCAGCAGTTGGCCGGCCCGGCGCACGTTGCCCTCCATCACATAGCGCACCCCCAGATCGTGGGCCATCGCGTGCAGGTCGGGCAGCGCGCCGGTGCGATAGCGCGCGGTGGCGCTGCTGGTGATGACCTTCAGGTTCACGCCTTGCGACAGCGCATCGATGATGTCTTCGACCATCCCGACCGCGAACACGTCGTCCTCGTTCGTACCCGAGCGGTTGGCGAACGGCAGCACCGCGAGGCTGGGCGCATCGCCGTGCTCGCCGCGCAAGCGGGGCGTGGGCTGCACCGGCGGCGGCGGCGCAGCGGCAGAGAGCAGCGTCGGCAGCGGCAGAGGCGATGCCTCGGCCCGCTCAGCCTCAACGAAGCGGCGCACATCGCCGACGAACGACTGCCACGCCCGGTCATGATCATCGCCGCGCCAGTGTGACAGTTCGGCAGTCTGCGTTAGTTCGAACATGATCGGCCGCTCGCAGCGCTCGATCATCGCCGGGACCAGCGTCTTGCTGCGATCGGCGAGCGTCGCCTCGGCCCGGACCCAGCGCGACACCACCGAGCGCGGACTCCACAGCACCACCACCGCCTTCGCCCCCCGCAAAGCCGCCTCGGTCACCTCGTCATAAGCCTCACCCGAGCGCAGTGCGGTGTCCCACCACACGCTCATGCCAGCGCGAGTGAAGCCCTCGGCGAAGACTTTCGCCACCGTCTGGTCCTCGCGGTTGTAGGAGAGGAAGATGTCGGGGGCGGTCATGCGAAGAACACGTCCTTGGGAAAGTCGCGGTATTTCTCGCACTCGGCGCGGAAGTCGTAGGGCACAACTTCGGCGCAATCGGGCCAGTTTTGCGTGGTGAGCCAGTATTCGGCCAGCCCCAGCCGCGCGCACAGCTTCACAAAGCGCGGGTCGGCGCGTAGCTTGGTGTAGGCCGCCAGAAATAGTAACGGCGTGCGGTACGCGAAGTAGCCGAGGGTGTCTTTCGGCCCGCCTGTAGGACCCAGCTTGGCGCGATCGAGCAATTCGTACGATTCATCCACAAAATCCAATTCGGCGTGGAAGGCGAGATTCCTAGCGTCGATATGGCCGGTCAATAGGGTATGACGAGCGAATGTTTCAAAAAAAAGCTGCCGCTTTTCAGGTGCCGGGCCGCGCAGCGCCGCAACAAACCGAACAATATTCTGGGCCTCGCGCCGGGGATAACGCTCGAGCCGCGCCGGATCTAAAAGGCGGTCAACCGCAGCCCAATCCTGCGCGTGTGCATGTGCATATATGCACTGGACATAGATGTTAAGGTCGTTTGGCCAGATTTCGATGACGCGAAGTAGCTCGGTGCGGCCTGTTTCGAACTGGCCCGACCGCCAGAGGGCACTGCCATAGAATGCGTTCGCCATCCAGCTCAGTGGGTCGAGCGCTATGCCAAT
>JANNYT010000090.1:0-4612 GCA_031410255.1 Novosphingobium sp.
GATGGTCAGGAAGTTGCGGTCAAGCTGCGCGAAGGCGTGGCTATCGAGCAGCCGTCCGGCAAAGTGCGCGCCGTGCCGCTTGAGCAGCAGCACCCGGCCCTGCGCATCGCGGGCCAATGCACCAATCCCGGCGCGATCAAGCACCAGTTCGGCAGGTTCAAATCCGCTCAGCGCTGAGCGCGCAAGTTCGCGCGCCTGTACCTCGCTGCGCAGCCGCACATCTGCGCCCAGGCCGAGGTGGTGGGCCAGCCAGGTTACTGCCAAAATCAACGCGACTGAGACGGCCAACTGGATCACAATAAACGCCATTGCCGCGTCAGCTGCTTTTTGCGGCGAGCATATCGATCAATGCGCGCACGGGAGTGAGATCATAGCCAGCCTGCGCGGCGGCGGCGGCCAGCGCGTGCGGGCTTTTGCCAGCGCTCGCCTCGGCCAGCGCCCACAGCAACGTCGAACGGGTGCCCGACCGGCAATAGGCCAGCACTGGCTGATCGGTTGAAGCCAGCGCGGCGGCCATTGCCGCGACTTGCGGTTGCGAAAACCCGGCATGACCTACCGGGATCGCAACGTAAGCCAGTCCGGCAGCAGTGGCAGCCTCGGCAATCTGCGCGCCGGGGATCTGATCGTCGCTTTCGTCATCGGGGCGGTTGTTGATAATCAGGCCAATCCCGCTGACCGCGGCCTGCGCCACTTCGGCGAGGCCGATTTGCGGGCTGACATAGATCCGGTCGGTCAGTTTGCGGAACATCAGCTGTCCTTCCCTGCGGCGGCTGCCCGGCTACGCGCCCGGCGCCCCCGCGACACGATATTGAGCGTCTCGACCAGCGCCGAAAAGCCCATCGCGATGTAGATATAACCCTTGGGCACATGCACCCCAAACCCATCGGCGACCAGCACCACCCCGATCATCACCAGGAAGGCCAGGGCCAGCATTACCAAGGTCGGGTTCTTCTCAATAAAGCGGGCCAGCGGATCAGCCGCCAGCAACATGATCCCGACTGTTACCATCACCGCAGTGATCATAATTGGCACCTGATCGGTCATCCCGACCGCAGTCAGGATCGAATCGACCGAAAAGACCAGATCGAGCGCGATAATCTGAGCGATAGCAGCCGAAAAGACGATCTCTTTCACGCCCTTGTCATGATCGAGCAAATCGCCGCTCTCGCCCTCGGGATCGATGTTGTGGTGGATTTCCTTGGTCGCTTTCCACAGCAGGAACAGCCCACCGGCGATCAGGATCAAGTCGCGGCCAGAGAAAGCAGTTTCAAAGGTCGGTTCGCCATGCGCGCCCGGGGTGCCTGCGATTCCTAGATCGAATAGCGGGGCCTGCAGGGTCACGATCCAGCCGATCACCAGCAGCAGCGCGATCCGCAAACCGAGCGCGAGCATCAGCCCGATTCGCCGCGCGCGGGATTGCTGCGCGGGCGGCAACTTGTTTGAGACGATCGCAATGAATACCAGATTGTCGATCCCGAGCACCAGTTCGAGCGCAATTAGGGTCAGTAAAGCGATCCAGGCGGACGGGTCGGTAAGCAGGGCCATAATATCCATGGTGCTGCTCTGCCAAGACTGGCCGCGGCTGGCAAGCGGCGCTGCCGACACGCCGCTTCAAGCGCCAAGGTCCTGTGCACAAATGTCACAGTTGCGCAGGCTCAAACAGCCCCGTTTGATTCTATTCGCTATTGCAGGCGGTTTGGGCTATGCGGAAAGGTGCAGAGGAAGCGGTTTAGCGCCATTTGTTCTGTCGCCCGGTGCGATTCGTCCGCGCCACCGAGCTGTGATCTAGGGGCGAATCGAAGGTAAGTTAGAGTCTATGAGTTTTGATAGAGGACGTCGTGGCCGTGGCCGCGACAAGCGGGACGGTTTCGGCGAAGAGAGCTTTGATCCGTTCTCAGGCGGTAGTGATCGCGGCGGATTTTCCGGCGGCGGTGGCGGCGGTGACCGGTTCAGCGGCGGCGGTAGCAGCGGCGGCGGAAATCGCGGTGGCTTCGGCGGCGGTGATCGCGGCGGCCCGCGCACGGGCGGCGGCGGGGGGGGCTTTGGTGCTCCGCGCGGCGGCGGTGGCGGCGGTGATCGCGGCGCGGGCGGGATGCCCGCCCAGGTGGTCGGTGAAGGCACCGGTGTTGTAAAATTCTTCAACGCGGCCAAGGGCTTCGGCTTTATCCAGCAGGATCAGGGCGGCGAAGACGTGTTCGTGCACATCAGTTCGGTTGAGCGCGCTGGGCTGGAAGGCCTGGCCGAAGGTCAGCAGCTCAAGTTCACCTTGGTTGATCGCGGCGGCAAAGTCTCCGCCAGCGATCTCGAAGCGGTGGGCGATGTGATCGCGGTCGAAAAGAAGGAAGCGCCGCAGCGCGAGCTGACCGGCGAACGCGCGACCGGGACGGTCAAGTTCTTCAACGGCATGAAAGGCTTTGGCTTCATCACCCGTGATGATGGCCAGCCCGATGCGTTCGTGCACATCAGTGCGATTGAACGCTCTGGCATGACCGGGCTGAACGAGGGTGACCGACTCGAGTTCGACATCGAAGTTGATCGACGAGGCAAGTACTCGGCAGTCAACCTGGTGCCGCGTCAGGATTGACCAGCCAGCGCTGCGCTGTGATCGGTTCTGATCACAGCCGCGCTTTTGACTAGATACACGGCAATGGCGGCTCCCCGGCGGGCCGCCATTTGTCGTTTCAAATAACGCCGGGTCCAGTTCGAAGGATTTCAGCAATGTCGATTACCCCGCTTATGCCAGTCTATCCCCGTTGCGGCTTCCGGCCGGTACGCGGCGACCACTGCCATCTGATCGGGGAAGACGGTGGCCGATATCTCGATTTTGCCGCTGGCATCGCGGTCAACATTCTGGGCCATTCGCACGCCGGGCTGATCGAAGCGATCCAGCGCCAGACCGCAACACTCATGCACGTCTCCAATCTCTATGGCAGCCCGCAGGGTGAAAAGCTGGCGCAGCGGCTGGTCGATCTGACTTTTGCCGATACGGTGTTCTTCACCAATTCAGGCGCCGAGGCAGTGGAATGTGCGCTCAAGACCGTGCGGGCCTATCACCAGCAGGTCGGCAACGATCACAAGTTTGAGATCATCACTTTCAACAACGCGTTTCACGGCCGGACGATGGCGACGATCAGCGCCTCGAGCCAAGAGAAGATGCACAAGGGCTTCTATCCGCTGCTGCCCGGGTTCAAATATGTCGAATTCGATGACCTGGCTGCGGCCACGGCGGCGATTGGCCCGAATACGGCTGGTTTCCTGGTTGAGCCGGTGCAGGGCGAAGGCGGGATTCGTCCGGCGTCAGACGCCTTTATGAAGGGCCTGCGTGCGCTCTGCGACGAGCACGACCTGCTACTCGCGCTTGACGAGGTCCAATGCGGCGTCGCCCGCAGCGGCACCTTCTATGCCTATGAGCAATACGGGATTGAGCCCGACGTGCTGGCCACGGCCAAGGGCATCGGCGGCGGCTTTCCGCTGGGCGCCTGCCTCGCCACCGAAAAAGCGGCGCGCGGCATGGTGATCGGCGCGCATGGTTCAACCTATGGCGGCAACCCGCTGGCGATGGCGGCGGGCGAAGCCGTGCTCGATGTGGTGGCCGATCCGGCGTTTCTGGCCGAGGTCACCGCCAAGTCCGATCGCCTACGCGGACGGCTGGAGCAGTTCATCGGCAACTACCCTGAGATGTTCGAGCTGGTGCGCGGCACCGGCCTGATGCTCGGCGTCAAGATGAAGTTCGAAGCGCGCGGGTTTGTGGCGCATCTGCGCGACAACCACCACTTGCTGACCGTGGCGGCGGGCGACAACACGCTGCGGCTGGTCCCGCCGCTGGTGATCGATGACAGCCACATCGACGAGTTTTTTGAAAAGCTGTCGGCCGGTGCCGCCAGCTTCCAGCCGCCCGAGGCTGCGGCATGACCCGGCACTTCCTCGATTTGAACGATGCGGGCGGCGATGCACTGGCAGCGATGATCAACGACGCGATGACCCGCAAGGCCGCGCGCGCCGACTGGCCCAAGGGGCGCGCCGATCCCGACGCGCCGCTGGCCGGGCGGGTGCTGGCGATGGTGTTCGAGAAAAGCTCGACCCGCACCCGCGTCTCGTTCGATATGGCGATGCGCCAACTGGGCGGCAGCGCGCTGGTGCTGGAAAGTGGGACGACGCAGCTCGGCCGCGGTGAGACCATCGCCGATACGGCGCGGGTGCTCAGCCGGATGGTCGATGCGATCATGATCCGCACCGATGACCACGCCAAGATCGAAGAGCTGGCGCATTACGCCAGTGTGCCGGTAATCAACGGCCTGACCGACCAGTCACACCCCTGCCAGATCGTCGCCGATCTGCAGACCGTGGTCGAACGCGGCAAAGCGCTGCCCGGGCTGGAACTGGCCTGGCTGGGGGATGGCAACAATGTGCTCAGCTCGATTGTCGAGGCGGCCGGGCTGCTCAAGTTCAACGTCCGCATCGCAGTCCCCGCAGGCTATGATCCTGACCCGCGTTATGTGGACCGCGCGCGCGAACAAGGCGCCCGGATCACGCTGACCCGCACCGCCGCGGAAGCGGTCGCTGGCGCGCAAGTGGTGGTGACCGATACCTGGGTCTCGATGGGGCAAAGCGA
>JANNYT010000091.1:0-5202 GCA_031410255.1 Novosphingobium sp.
CAGACGCTCAGCACCGGGCAGACCGCTGCCACCGGCACCAGCCAGATGACCGGCGCGCAATACCGCTTCAGCGACGCCGAGCTGGCGATTTACGGCGAATACGAATTGCAGACGCTGGAACGCGTGCTGCGCGAAAACCGGTTTGAATCGATGGCAGCGGTGCACGAGGCGATCTGCCGCAAGCTAGGCTGGAACCCCGGCGCGGGGGATGAGCGCGCGTTCCTGCAGGCGTATTACACCCAGCTGCGCGCGCGGCTTGAAACGGGCATGCGGATGGGTCAGCGCAAGGCGGATAAATTTGGCTGAGCCCGCCGCCTTCCGGATCGTGGAGGACGATCTGTCCGGCCCGCAGATCGCCGCGCTGCTCCAGCTGCATCTTGACGAGATGCACCGCTGGTCGCCGCCCGAAAGTGTCCACGCCATGCCGATCGCGCGGCTTCGCGCCGCCGACGTGACGTTTTATGCAGCCTGGCACGGCGATGAATTGGCGGCCTGCGGCGCGCTCAAGGCGCTAGGCCGCGGACACGGCGAACTTAAATCGATGCGCGCCGCTCCTGCGTGGCGCGGGCGGGGCGCGGGCCGGGCGATGCTCGACCATTTGCTGCGCGAAGCCCGCGCGCGCGGCTACACCAGGGTCAGCCTCGAAACTGGGCGACCCGATGAATTCCGCGCCGCGCGGCAGCTATACGAGGCGAACGGCTTTGCCGAATGCCCGCCCTTCGCGGATTACACCGCTGACCCGTTCAGCATTTGCATGACGAGAGAACTATGAGCCAGATCACCCTGCGCGCCGCTGTGCCCGCTGACGTGCCCGCCTTGGCGGCGCTGGCGACCAGCAGCTTCATCGCCAAGTTCGGCATGCTTTACAGCGCCGCTGACTTGCAGACATTTCTGCAAAGCAGCCTGTCGGAAGCTGCAGTTGCCGCAGAACTCGCCAATCCTGACCGGCTTTACCAGCTGGCGCAGGGGCAGGGCGGCTTGCTCGGCTTCACCAAGATCGGCCTTTCCTGCGGCTTTCCCGAATACGCCCGCGGGACCAAGGTGATGGAGCTTAAGCAGCTTTACACCGCGCCCGAGGCGACTGGCCAAGGTATCGGCGGCGCGCTGATGGACTGGGCGATGGCGCAGTTCGCCGCGCGCGGAGCCGACGAAGCGCAGCTCTCGGTCTATTCCGACAACCCCGGCGCGCACCGCTTTTACGAGCGCTACGGGTTCGAGAAAGTCGCCGACATCACCTTCCGGGTCGGTGAGCAGCTTGATCCTGAATTCCTGTTCGCGCTACTGCTTTGATTAGCCCGCTTTAACACGATCTTAGCGCGCTGCTGTCACTTTGCGCGGTATGGAACCGCTTGCTTCCGATCCACTAGACCGCTTTCTGCAGGGCGATGCGGCGCTTATCGGCGACGATAGTCTGACGCCGATCGACCGGATTCTCGATGCGGTGCGGGCGCACCTCGGAATGGAAATCGCGTTTGCCTCGCGGATCGACAACGGGCTGCGCGAGTTTACGCATATTCGTGCGGACTGCCCGGTGCCGGTCGCGCCGGGGATGGCCGAACCGCTCGAACAGACGCTGTGCCACGCCGTGCTCGAAGGCAGGCTGCCGGCACTGATGCACGATGCCCAGCAGCACGACGCGGCGCTGCCGATGCCGATCACTCTGGCACTGCCGGTCGGCTCGCACCTCAACGTTCCACTGACGCTGAGCGACGGTCAGGTTTACGGCACGTTCTGTTGTGTCAGCCGGACGCCCGATCACAGCCTGACCGCGCGTGACATGGCGACGTTGCGCGCCTTTGCCCAGCTTGCCGCGCACCAGATCGAAAGCGATTTGACCAGCCAGCGCAGTCGAACCGCCATTTCCGAACGGATCGCCGGCGTGCTTGCGGCCGATGCCATTACCATCTTGCAACAGCCGATCCATGATCTGCGCAGCGGGCGGCCGGTCGGTGTAGAGTGCCTCGCCCGGTTTGCCGACGCAGCCGAGCGCGGGCCTGACTGCTGGTTTGCCGAGGCTGCCACCGTCGGGCTGGGCGAAGAACTGGAGCTGCTGGCAGTCCGGGCGGCCTTGCGCACTCTGCCGCATGTTCCGCCGGGCTGCTATGTTGCAATCAATGTCTCGCCGGAAACTGTAATTGGCGGGGCATTGCGTGAATTGATCACCGGCGGCACCCCGGACCGTCTGGTTATCGAAGTGACCGAACACAGCGCGGTGACCAACTATGCTGCGCTGATCGCGCAATTGCAGCCGTTGCGCGCGCACGCGCAGATTGCGATCGACGATGTCGGCTCGGGCTATGCCGGGCTGCGCCACATCGTCGATCTGCGGCCCGATATCCTCAAACTCGATATGACCCTGACCAGGCAGATCGATACGGACCCGGCGCGCCGCGCGCTGGCGCATGCGCTGGTCAGCTTTGCTCGCGAAATCGGCTGCAAGCTGGTCGCGGAAGGGGTCGAGACTGAGGCCGAACGTGGGGCCCTGGCTCAGCTTGAGGTACAGCTTGCGCAGGGCTACTTGTTCAGCCGCCCGATGCCGGTGGTCGCGGCCCAGCAACTGCTACTGGGCGAACAAGAGCTGGCCGCCCTGGCAGTGTTACCTCGCGCCGCTCCAGCCGCGCCGATGGCGCGGCGTGCCTGACGCCAGCGCCTGCACAACCTCTCCATTTGCCCCGCCGCGTCGCTGCCCCTATATGCGCGGCATGGCTTCTATCAGACCTTGGCGCGATATCGCGCGGCGCAGCTCGCGGCAGATCATGGTCGGCAAGGTGCCGGTCGGCGGCGGCGCGCCGATTACCGTGCAGACGATGACCAACACGCTGACCAGCGATGCCGCCGCCACGATCGACCAGATCCGCCGCTGCGAGGAGGCCGGGGCCGACCTGATCCGCGTTTCGTGCCCCGATGTCGAAAGCACCGCCGCGCTGAGCCGCATCGTCAAGGCGGCGCAAGTGCCGATCATCGCTGACATCCATTTCCACTACAAACGCGCGCTTGAAGCGGCTGACGCGGGCGCGGCCTGCCTGCGGATCAATCCCGGCAACATCGGCAGCAGCGAGCGCGTCGCCGAAGTGGTCCGCGCGGCCAAGGCCAATGGCTGCGCGATCCGGATCGGGGTCAACGCCGGGAGCCTGGAGAAAGACCTGCTCGAAAAATACGGCGAGCCCTGCCCCGAAGCCTTGGTCGAATCTGCGCTCGATCATATCAAACTGCTGCAGGATCACGATTTCCACGAATACAAGGTTGCGGTGAAGGCCAGCGACGTTTTCCTCGCGGTGGCGGCTTACATGCAGCTTGCGGAAACGGTCGATTGCCCGTTGCACCTGGGGATCACCGAGGCGGGCGGGCTGATTGGCGGCACGGTCAAATCGAGCATCGGCATGGGCAACATGCTGTGGGCCGGGATCGGCGACACGATCCGCGTTTCGCTGTCCGCCGAGCCGGAGGAAGAAGTCCGGGTCGGCTATGAAATCCTGAAATCGCTCGGCCTGCGCACGCGCGGCGTCCGCGTCGTTTCCTGCCCCAGCTGCGCGCGGCAAGGCTTTGACGTGATCCGCACGGTCGAAAAGCTCGAGATCGCGCTGGGCCACATCAAGACCCCGATGAGCGTTTCGGTGCTGGGCTGCGTGGTCAACGGCCCCGGCGAAGCGCGCGAAACCGATATCGGCCTGACCGGCGGCGGCAACGGCAAACACATGGTCTACCTCTCCGGGGTGACCGACCACCACGTTCAGGACGCCGACATGATCGCGCACATCGTCAGCCTGGTCGAGGCCAAGGCCGCCGAGATCGAGGCCGGCACCTCGGTCAGCATGGACGTAACGCACGGCAAGGCGGCATGAGCTGGTTGCGCGCATTCGGAGGCGCGCTGCTCGCAACGTTTCGAGATGGTCCACAGCTGTGGTGGCTGGCCCCACTGATCCCGTTCTTGGCATTCCTGCCCGAGTTCGCCCAGCACATGGCCGAAATCAAGTTGGGCCTGTTCGCCAGTCCCGAGGCGTTCAAAGCGCTGCAGAACGACCCTAACCGCTGGGCCTTTGGCTATGCCAAGATCGCCGGGCTGTTCCTGACGATCTTCGCGAGCGCGCGGTATTGGTCGTTGCCCCAACAAGACCGCCACCGCTGGTGGGATTTGCGGACGGTCGCATGGCGGCAGCTCCTGCTTGGATTTGGGATCAACCTTGCCGTCAGCGGGGCGCTATATTTGCTCCAGCAAGCCCTGAGCCCCGGTGCATTTAATCTGATCAATATCGCGGTGTCACTAGCGACATTGCCGGTGCTGGTCTTGATGCTCGGCGCGTTGTTCGGCGACCGAATGGTCAGCCTGCGTCAATGTTACCGCACAGGATGGGTTCAAGGGCTGGTGATGGTGACATTGTTCCTGCTGGCGATGCTGCCCGCGCAATATGTTCACCGGCTGGACCACACGTTGGCGATGGGCGCGCCCGCATTCGTTACATGGGCGCTGATGGTATGGGACGCGGTGCTGGTAAGTTTCATGGCTTGCTGGGCCGGAACCGGGCTCGCCGCCGGTTATGGCCTGGGCCGCAAAGCGGTCGTGCCCGCAACTGAAGTGGCGCCCGCCTAAGCATTCGGTAACCCATCAGCGCTACATTCGCGCCTGCGATGCACCGGCTCTATATCTTGGCGCTCAGCGCGATTGGCGTGATGGCTCTGCTGGCGGCGTTTTTTGTGCCGGCCGGTGGTGAGGCCAAGCCTGAGCGTGCGGCGGCCGTCAAGAAGGCGGTTGAGCCGGAAAACGAAGCCTTGCTGCTGCGCCGCGATGGCTCGGGCCAGTTCCACTTGCGCGCCGCCGTCAATGGCAACGAGATCGAATTCCTGGTCGATACCGGCGCCGATATGGTCGCGCTGACCGAGGACGAGGCGCTGGCGCTCAACCTGCCGGTGTCTTCAGCCGATTACCAACCGATCATGCAAACTGCCTCAGGAGTTGGTTACGGCGCGCCGGTGACGCTCGATGAGATCGAGATTGGCGGCGTGGTGCTGCATGATGTCGAAGCGGTGGTGGTGCAAGGCTTGACCACCAACCTGCTTGGCCAGACGGTGCTGCGCAAGCTCGGCGGGGTCGAGCTCAAGGGCGACAAAATGGTTATCCACCCTCGCTGACATTCTTAGGGTTGGCAACACCGGCCCGCTTCCCTTGCCCGACCACCGGATTAAAGTACCCTGTGGGTGGTCGGG
>JANNYT010000092.1:0-5496 GCA_031410255.1 Novosphingobium sp.
GGCATCAGCGTGGTGAACAGCGCTTTGACGGTGCCGGGCACCGCGCCCAGGATCAGCGCGGCGAAATGCACCAGCGCGGCCAGCACCAGCGAGGTCGCTTGCGCGGCGACCGGTGCAGCGCCGCCCAGCCAGCCCTTGGTCCAGATTCCGGTCAGATTGCGGCGGACCTGCGCGACGTTCTTGGCCAGCAGTTTTTGAATGCGGACCATACTGGTGTTGCCCAGCAGCACGAAGAACAGCGATGCGCCCAGTTGCTTGGCCTGGCCCATGAAGTCCGGAGTGAATTCCTGATAAGGCGTAAGACCTTTATCGCAGGTGTCGACCCGCTTGGCCTGCCACACCTGCACCCGCTCGCACCCCGCCTGCGGCCACCACGTGATCCGCGAATAGGGCTTTTCGGTCAGGAATTGCTGGAGCGTGGGGCGCTTTTCGTTGGGCAGGTTGAACAGGTTGACCGGGCAGTCCGCGCCGGTCGAGGTGGTCACCTCGGTCCCTTCGATGTTGTACATCTTGATCAGCTGAAACCGCATTTTGACCACGATGCCGAGCAGTCCGACCGAGGTCAGCATGGCGGGGAATTCGGGATCGCCTTGTTCGATCCAGCTGGCCGCGCCCAGCCCATCGACCACGCGGAAAGCGATGACATTGTTGAACCCGTACATCACCGATCCGCCGGCCGAGCCGGTGCCGGTAAAGCCGCTGATCGTCTGGTGGGTAATCCCGCCCAGCGTATCGACTGCCCAACCCTTCAGGTAAATCTGGTGGAGGAAACTGTTCTTCAGCGTAGAAGATCCGAATGGGTCGTTGGGATCATGGCCCAGGTGAATCCCGGCCTCCGCCTCAACCACCCCAGTGGCTTCGTTGACCCAGTTCAGCTTCATCAAATTATCGAGCGCGAGGTTGAGGTTGTCGCCGCCGGGCGGCACCTGCTCCAGCGTCTTGTTGATCGGCTTGCCATCGACCGGGTCGGTGAAAATGCTTAGCGCAGCGGAATGCGCCGCGCCGCGGACGCGGATCTGGCGGGAATTGGCGCGGGCATAGTTGACCAGCGCGATTACCTCGGCCTCGCTGGCGGGATGGAAATAGCCATCGGCGGCGCGTGCGATCGGCGGTGTGGTCATGTGCTTGTCCCCCCGGAATTGATTGGCTGGCCCGGATCAGGCCGTGTTGATCACCGCGATCGGAGCGGAAAATTCGGGCGTGACCAGATCCCACACCTGCTTGAACAGCGCGGCGTTGCGGGCCCGCGCCGGATCGGTCTGGCGTGAGGTCATGATGGTGTTTATGAACAGCTCGAGCGGCTCGTCCGGCGCCGAGGCGCGCAGCTCAATCATGTCACGGCGGGCCAGCTCCAGCTCACCAAGCTCGGCATAGTGCGAAGCGCGCAGCAGCAGCGCGTTGCGGTCACCCGGGCTGACGGTCAGGATCTTGGTCGCCACCGCGATTGCATTGTCGGTCCGGCCCGCGCCGAATTCGACCCAGCAGCGGTTGCCGAGCGAGACCGCGTACATGAACCCGCGCGGGGCCATCCGGTCCGCCTCGTCAAGCAAGACCAGCGCCTCATCATAGCGGGCAAAGCGGATCAGCGCCCCGGCCAGCGTCTGCAGCGCCTCAGGCATATGCGGGTTAAGGTCGACCGAGCGGCGGGCCAAGACCAGCGCTTCGTCCCACTGCTGGGCGAATGATTTGACCAGCGACAGCTGGAACAGCACCGTGGGGTGGTTTTCATCGAGCGCCAGCGCGCGCCGCGCGTGGTCAAGCGCTTCGTCCAGCAGTTCAGGCTGGAGCGAGCCGCCGCGCTGGTAGAGCACCCCCAGCGCCAGCGCGAGGCTCGATTCGGCCAAGGCATAACCTGGCGCCATGGCCTGCGCCTGCCGCGCTGCGCTGACTGCTTTTTGCAAGCCGGGAATAGTGAACTTCGGGATCGCCGCCCAGCTGCGCTTGACCGCATCATAGGCGGTGGTCGGCTCAGGCTGCTTCTGGGCGCGATCCATCTCGATATTCTGGATCTTGACCCCTAGATGCGCCGAAACATCGGCGACCAGCTCGTCAAGCAAGGCGGCCTGCTGCTGGCTCGGCCGGTCGAACTTTTGCGTCCACAGGATCGTGCCGCTGTGGCTGTCAACCAGCTGCGCGGTGACCCGCAAGGTTTCGCCCAACCGCCGGACATTTCCTTCCATGATGTAATCTATGCCGTGCTCCTGCCCGATTCGCCGTACATCGATCACTTGCCCGCGCAGGCTGGCCATGGTGCCGTAGGCCAGCACGCGCAGCCCGCGCCCCACCGCCAGCGCGGCGGTCACGTCTTCGGCAATCGCCTCGCCAAATTCCTCGTCGCCCGGATCGGCCGAGCGATTGGTGAACGGCAGAATGCCGAGCGTGGGGCGGTGCGCATGAGCGCTGCGCGGATGTTCGGCGCGCGCGGTGGCCTGCAGCACCGGCGAAAGATCGGCGCGCTGCTCCGCCGCTTCCTGCTGGCTCGGCGCCGCGCCGCGTTCCAGCATGCGCCGCAGATCGGACAGAAAATCGATCCAGACCGGTGCGTTAGCTTCGCCGTGCCAGTTGATCAGATCGGCCGTCTGAGTCAGTTCGAACATGATCGGGCGCTCGCACTGCTCGATCATCGCGGGCAGTAGCGTTCGGCAACGGTCGGCAACCGTCGCCTCGGCGCGGACCCAGCGTGACACCACCGAGCGCTTGGACCACAGCACCACCACTGCCTTGGCCCCGCGCAGCGCCGCTTCAGTCACTTCGTCATAGGCTTCGCCCGAACGCAGCGTGACGTCCCACCACACCGACAGCTGCGCCGCCTCAAACGCTTCGGCAAACAGTCGGGCGCGGGACTGGTCTTCGCGGTTATAGGACAGAAAGATGTCGGACATCGCTCTTTCGCCGGGGTTGCAGGCAGAGATGTATATAGAATTGCGTACGACGAGTCGAACGATCACGCAGACCGCGCCGGAGTGCTTCCATCGCGCGCGGCCACGCTCTATGGGGCGGCAATGCTGCGCCTTAGCAACCTGACCCTGCCGCTCGATCATCCGCCCGAAGCACTGCTGCCCGCGATCGCTGCGCGGCTGGGGGTGAGCGAGGTCGAAGTGCGCAGTCACCAGCTGGTGCGGCGCGGCAATGACGCGCGCAAGCGCGGCGCGATCAAGCTGGTCTATGCCTTCGATGTCGAGCTGGCCGATGAAGCCGCGGTGCTGGCGCGGCTGGCGGGCGATCCGCAGGTTCGGCCCGCGCCGGACACCTGTTACAAGTTTCCGGTCCGCGCGCCCGAGGGCTGGACCGGCCCGCGCCCCGTGGTGATCGGGGCCGGACCATGCGGGCTGCTCGCCGCGCTGGTGCTGGCGCAGATGGGGTTCCGGCCGATCATCATCGAGCGCGGCACGGCGGTGCGTGAGCGGACCAAGGACACTTGGGCGCTGTGGCGGCAAGGCCAGCTCAAGCCTGAAAGCAATGCGCAATTCGGCGAGGGCGGGGCGGGGACATTCTCCGACGGCAAACTCTATTCGCGGATCAAAGACCCGCGCCATCTGGGCCGCAAGGTGCTGAATGAATTTGTTAAAGCTGGCGCGCCGCCCGAAATTCTGACCGAGGCCCATCCGCACGTCGGCACCTTCCGGCTGGTCACGATGGTCATGTCGATCCGGGAAACGATCGAAGCGCTGGGCGGCGAATACCGGTTCGGCACGCGGGTTGACGAATTTGAGTTGGCGGACGGCGAAATCGCCGCGCTGCACTTGTCGAACGGCGAGCGTCTGGAAGCCCGCCAGGTAGTGCTGGCGGTCGGCCATTCGGCGCGCGATACCTTCGCCGCGCTCTCTGCCGCTGGCGTGCATATCGAAGCCAAGCCGTTTGCGATCGGAGTCCGGATCGAGCATCCGCAAGGTTGGATCGACCGGGCGCGCTATGGCAGCGAGGCGGGCAACCCACTGCTCGGCCCGGCCAGCTATGCGCTAGCGCATCAGGCCAGCAATGGCCGCTCGGTCTATTCGTTCTGCATGTGCCCGGGCGGGCGCGTGGTCGCTGCAACTTCGGAAGAGGGCCGGGTGGTGACCAACGGGATGAGCCAATATTCACGCGCCGAATTCAACGCCAATTCTGGGCTGGTCGTCGATATTTCGCCCGAGCGCGACTTTCCCGGCCACCCGCTGGCGGGCGTTGAATTGCAGCGCAAGCTGGAGTCCGCCGCTTACTTGGCAGGCGGATCGAACTACCATGCGCCGGGCCAGAAGGTCGGCGATTTCCTTGGGCGTAAAGTCTCCAGCACCTTCGGCAGCATTGCGCCGAGCTATCAGCCGGGGGTCAAATTGACCGATCTGGCGGAGTGCCTGCCGCCGTTCGTGCTCGACGCGATCCGTGAGGCGCTGCCGGTGTTCGGGCGGCAGATGCCGGGTTACGATCACCCCGATGTGGTGATGACCGGGGTCGAAACCCGCACCTCGTCGCCCGTGCGGATCACCCGCGGGGGCGACCTGCAGAGCCTGAACACCCGCGGGCTCTACCCGGCAGGCGAAGGCGCGGGCTATGCCGGCGGGATCCTGTCCGCCGCAGTTGACGGGATCAAAGTGGCCGAGGCTTTGGCGGTGCAGCTGGTGGCGCAGTGACCGAGCAATTCGACGCCATCGTGCTGGGCGCAGGCGCGGCGGGCATGTTCTGCGCTGGCCTGGCCGGACAGCGCGGGCGGCGGGTGCTGCTGCTCGATCACAATGACGAACCGGGCCGCAAGATCCTGATTTCGGGCGGCGGACGGTGCAATTTTACCAATGTCCAGACCGTGCCAGAACGGTTCCTCTCGGCCAATCCGCATTTCGCCAAATCAGCGCTGAGCCGCTATACCCCGCAGGATTTTCTGGCGCTGATCGAGACGTACGGGATCGCCTGGCACGAAAAGACCCTGGGGCAAATGTTCTGCGATGGCTCGGCGCGGCAAGTGGTCGATTTGCTGCTGGCTGAGTGCGCCGAGGGCGGGGTCACGCTGCGGCTGGGCGAAGCTGTCGGGCCAGTCGAGCACCGTGACGGGCAATTCCATGTCAGCGGCACGCAGGCCCCGGCGCTGGTGATCGCGACCGGCGGGCCATCGATCCCCAAACTTGGCGCGAGCACTTTGGCGTATGAATTGGCCCGCCAGTTCGGGCTCAAAATAGTTGAGCCTCGCCCTGCGCTGGTCCCGCTGACCTTGGGCGGCGATGAAGTGCTGTTCCGCGAGCTGTCGGGCGTCTCCGCACCGGTGGTGGCGAAATGCGGCAAGGCGGAGTTTGCCGAAGCCGCGCTGTTCACCCATCGCGGGCTGTCGGGCCCGGCGATCCTGCAAGTGTCGAGCTATTGGCGAAATGGCGCAGCGGTGGGGATCGACTTTCTCCCCGCAGCGGCGCCGGGCTGGCTGGCCCTGGCCAAGCGCGATGCGCCGCGCAAAGCGGTCCGCAAGCTGCTCGCAGAGACCCTGTCCGAGCGGCTGGCCACGGTGCTGAGCGAGCGCTTGGCAATCGACGG
>JANNYT010000093.1:0-23749 GCA_031410255.1 Novosphingobium sp.
TCGCCGGGCTGGCCGAGCGAGCCGGACTGCGCCGTCTTGAGCCCGCCGTCATAGGCCTTTTGCAGGGCCAGCGGATCGAGCGTCGGATCGGCCGGAGCCTTATCCGCCGCAGCATTGCGGGGATGCGGCGCGGCCAGTGGCTCGCCCCCGCCATAAGCGAAGCGGAACGTCCCGGCCTCACCTGCGCGGCCGTTGAAGCTGTAGAAGCGGTGCGCGCCGATCGTGGTGATGAAGTGCAAGCTGGGGGCCCAGTAAGGATGTACCGCAACTGTGTGGTAATGCGTCGCCAGCCCGACGCTGGTCTCGACATTACCGGCCAGCGCCATGGCCGCGACACCGCGCGCGCGTTCCCAGAAGAACGCGCTGGGCCGCCGCGCCAGCGAGCCGTCGCAGGTAAAGCTGAACTGGCACCCGGTGGTGCGCTCGCTGCCCTGATAAACCACCCCACAGACGGTACCCGGATAGCTAGGGTGCGCGACCCGGTTAAGCACGACTTGCGCCACCGCGCGCTGGCCCTGGTCGGGCTCGCTGGCGGCTTCATAGTAAATCGCGGCGGTCAGGCATTCGAGCGCGCGGCTGCGATCGACCCCCGAATTATCGAACCGCATCGCGCGCGCCACCGGCCCGCCGCTGAAATCGATCAAGCCGGCCTGCTGCGCGCCCGCCGCATCGGTGGCATAACCGCTGGCGAACGTGGTCGGCAGATCCTCGGTGGCGGCGAGGTAATAATAGGCCGAGCCGGGGAAGCTGTCGCCCGGCCGCTCAAACGGCATCGGATCGACCGCCAGCTGCGCTGACCCCGCGTTGCCGATGGCATATTCGCGCCAGTCCGAAGGTGCGGCCAAGGCCGGGACCGCGATTGCGGCCAGCAGGATCAGCGCGCGCCGCCCGCGATGCTTGCGCGCCCGCCGCGTGCCCAGCGTCGGCACACCCCGGCGTTTCAGCCGCGCGGTAAAATCGCGGGGCCTCGGCTCATAAGGAATGATCGGCGAATGGCTCATTCAGTCTCGCAAGTGGATACGCGCCTTCGCGCGTAAGCCCGGGGTGCCCTGCCGTGCCACCGCGCAGATCGCGCCGTGCCGCTGCGGGACGGTTCCCGCGGATAGCGTGAAGCGGTTAAAATAGGCCCAACTTGCGCTTTGAAATCGAGTGGCCTAGGGGCCGGCGGTGTCATTGGTTGTCTGCACCAAAAACCTGCGTGAGCGGGAAGGAGGGGCAGGCTGAAAAGGGAAGCGGGTCAAAATCCCGCGCTGCCCCCGCAACTGTGACCGGGGAGCTTGCGCTCAACATGCCACTGGCCAATCTGGCTGGGAAGGCGGGCGCAAGCGGCGATCCGGGAGCCAGGAGACCTGCCGATGACCGTCGTTCCGCAGCCGGGCGGGGTGTACCGGATGTAAGCAGGGACTCGCGATTTCGTGCGAGCCGCCTCGCCATGAACGGCGTTCGTTCATGTCGTGAGGAATTTTACGTGAAATATCTGTTTTTGTTGAGTTGTTCTCTGGTTGTGGCTGCGCCTGCTTGGGCGCAGGAGATTGTTACATCCGACATCGCCGGTGACCCGGAATTTGTTACGACTTTGATCACTGTCACTGCGACAGGATCGAAATCGACAATCCAGCAGGTCGGCCAGTCGATCACCGTCATCAACGCCAATGAACTAGCCACAGTCCAAGGCCCAGACCTGACCCGCGCGCTCGAACGCCTCCCCGGGGTCAGCTATGCCCGCAGCGGTGGCCTCGGCAGCCAAACCAGCCTGTTCGTGCGCGGGGCCAATTCGGAGCAATTGCTGGTCACCATCGACGGCGTGCGGGTAGAAGACACCGCTGCGCCCTCGGGCGGATTTGACCTTGGCACTTTGCTGGGCGGCGGGATCGGTCGGGCGGAACTGCTGCGCGGTTCCAACAGCCTTGCATGGGGTTCGGACGCGATCGGCGGAGTGCTCGCATTGAGCACCGACATCCGGCGCGGCGCGCGCGCCAGCGTGGAATATGGCGCAAACAACAGTCTTGATGCCAATGCCGGGCTGGGACTCGTGGGAGATCTCGGCGGGCTCTCGTTGGCGGGAGGCTACACCCGCACCGACGGCATTTCGGCCTTCGCTGGCGGCACCGAGGCCGATGCGTTCCGCCAATGGCATGTGTCCGGGCGCGGGTCGTTCGTCTTGACGGACGGCCTCAAGCTGGTCGCTGCCGGGCGCTATGCTGACAGCAAGATCGACTTCGACGGCTACCCCGCGCCGTTCTACAGCTTCGCCGATACGCCTGAATATCAGACCACGCGGCAGGGCTCGGGCCGGGTCGGGCTGGAATATCAGTCGGGCGCGCTGACCCTGGGTTCGGGCGTGGCCTTGTCCGATACCCGCCGTGCTTATTACGACCTGACTTATGGCACAGCGGCCAATTTCAACACCGCCGGGCGCTCGGTCCATGCCGATCTGACTGGGCGGGTGGAACTGGCGGATAACTGGACCCTCGATTTCGGCGCCGATGCTGATTGGTCGCGCTTTTCCACCACCTACGATCCGCGCCAGACCGCGCGGATCATCGGCGCGCATGGCCTGCTGGGCTATCACGGCGAGCGGTTCAATCTGACCGCCGGAGCGCGGATCGACGATCATGACCGGTTCGGCAGTCACACCACGCTAGGCGCCAACGGCAGCTTTGCGCTGGACGACAACTGGCGGGTCAAAGCCTCTTGGGGGCAAGGGTTCAAGGCTCCGACGCTAAGCCAGCTTTACGGTTATGGCGGCAATGCAGTGCTCAAGCCCGAAACCAGCGAGGGCTTCGATGCCGGGCTGGAATATGGCCGGCGCGGCGGCGCGGGGCACTTTGCGGTGACCCTGTTCCGGCGCGATAGTGCCAATCTGATCGATTACGTCTCGCCGACCGGCTACTTCAACGTTAGCCGCACCCGCGCGGAAGGGATCGAGCTGGAAGGCGGGGTGCAGGTGACCGATCGCTTCACGGTGCAGGGCGCATACACTTACCTGACCGCCACCAACCGCCTGACCGGCAAGGATTTGGCCCGACGCCCGCGCAATATGGTCAGCTTCTCAGCTGACTGGACCACGCCGCTGGAGGGCCTGAAACTGGGCGCGGACTTGCGGATGGTGGGTGACAGCTTCGATGATCGCGGCAACTTTACCCGGCTCGATGGCTATGGCCTGCTGACGCTGCGTGCCTCGGTGCCGCTGGGGTCGCAGTTGGAGCTGTATGGCCGGGTCGAGAATGTGACCGATCAGCAGTTCCAGACCGTGGCCGGTTACGGCAGCTATGGCCGCTCGGCCTATGGCGGCGTGCGGGTTACCTGGTGAGGGCAATCGCGCCGCTGATCGCGCTAGCGTTGGTAGGTTGCTCCGCCGCGCCGGCGCGCCACGCGGCGCGGCCTGCCATCGTCAGCCTCAACCCCTGCACAGATGCGATCCTGGTCGAGGTGGCGGACCCGGCGCAGATCCTTGGCCTGTCGAGCTACAGCTCCGACCCGGCGAGCAGTTCGATGGACGTGGCGACAGCGCGGCGCTTTGCCAGCGTCAGCGGCAGCGTGGAGGAAGTCGCGGCGTTGCAGCCCGACCTAGTGGTGGGCAGCACGTTTGAGCCGCCCGCCAGCGTCGCCGCGCTGGGGCAGTTGCACTTGCGGTTCGAGGCGTTTGGCGCGGCCAGCACTGTGGCAGAGAGCCAGGCGCAAGTGACCCGGCTGGCGGAGCTGGCCGGACATCCAAAGCGCGGCGCGGCGCTTAACGCGGCGATTGATGCTGCCATGGTGCAAGCTGCTCCGCCCCCCGGGCCCATGGTGCCCGCACTGGTCTGGCAAGCAGGCGGCATGGTGCCGGGATCTGGTACGCTGATCGCGCAGCTGCTGAGCGCGGCCGGGTTCAGCAATGCCGCCGCCGCGCGCGGGCTTAAGCAAGCAGACCTGCTGCCGCTTGAGCAAGTGCTGGCCGATCCGCCGCGGGTGATTTTCACTGCTGGCAATAGCTTGGCCAATGAGGACCGGCTGCTCGCACATCCAGCGCTGCGCGGGCTGACCGGCACCTTGCGTGCGCCGCTCAGTCCCGCACTGCTGTGGTGCGGCGGGCCGACTATTCCTAAGGCGCTCGCGCGGCTGCATGAAGTGCGGCGCGCCCTATGAACCGCCCCATCGCGCTCCTGCTGGTCGCGCTGGCCATCGCCTTTCCGCTGACCTTGCTGGCGGGCCGAGTGTGGCTTGATCCGTTCGCGGAAGTGCCGTCCAATGCGTTGATTATCTTCACCGAATTGCGCTTGCCGCGCGCCATTCTGGCGCTGATCGTCGGGGTTGGCCTTGGCGGCGCGGGCGCGGCGATGCAGGGTTATCTGCGCAATCCACTGGCTGATCCGGGGCTGTTCGGGATCGCCCCGGGCGCGGCGCTGGGCGCGGTGCTGAGCTTCTGGACCGGACTGGCTGGTACCCCGTGGCTGCTGCCGCTGTTCGCCTTGCTTGGCGCCGGCACCGCGATGGCGCTGCTCAGCCTGATTGCGGGGCGCAGCGGCTCGGCCTTGCTGTTCACGCTGGCCGGGATGATGATCGCCAGCCTGGCGGGGGCGTTAATGAGCCTTGCGATCAGCTTGTCGCCTACGCCGTTTGCCATGTCTGAAATCGTCACCTGGCTGATGGGCGCGCTCAGTGACCGGTCGTGGCACGATGTCTGGATTGCCGCGCCGCTCACACTGGCCGGGCTCGGCCTGCTGCTGGCCGCCGGGCGCGCGCTCGATGCGCTGACTTTGGGCGAGGCGGCAGCGCGCTCGCTCGGGATCGAGCCGCGCCGCTTGCAGTGGCTGATGATCGGCGGCGTGGGGCTGACCGTGGGGGCCAGCGTCGCCGCCGCCGGGATCATCGGCTTCGTCGGGCTGATCGTGCCGCACTTGCTGCGCCGCTACACCGATGCCCGCCCATCGCAGCTGATCGTGCCTAGCGCGCTGGCCGGGGCCTTGTTGGTGCTGGTCGCCGATGCATTGTGCCGGGTCATGCCGCTGCAAAGCGAGCTGCGGTTGGGGATCATGCTGTCGCTGCTGGGCGCACCGTTTTTCCTTGCGCTGCTGCTGCGATTGCGGCGGGGGTTGGCGTGATGCTGGCGGCGCAGGATCTGACCCTTGCGGGCCGGTTGAGCGGAGTTTCGCTTTCCCTGCAACCGGGCGAAGTCACTGCGATTTGCGGGCCCAATGGTGCAGGGAAAAGCACACTGCTGGGCTGCCTCGCCGGGATTACGGCGCCCGATCGCGGTGCAGTCACGCTCAATCGCCAGCCGCTCACCGCCCTTGCACCGCGCGCGCGGGCGCAGGCGCTGGGGTTCCTGCCGCAGCAGGCCGAGGTGGCCTGGGACCTGTCGGTTGAAACGCTCGCCGGGCTGGGGCGGCTGCCGTGGGACGCTGGCGCTGCGGCCGATCAAGCGGCGGTAGAGGCGGCTTTGACTGCGCTTGATCTGGCACCGCTGCGCCACCGGCCCTTGTCGCAGCTGTCCGGCGGCGAACGCGCGCGGGCGCTGCTGGCGCGGGTACTGGCGGGGCAGCCGCGCTGGCTGTTGGCCGATGAACCGCTCGCCAATCTCGATCTGGCGCATCAGCTGAGTTTGTTGGGGCAATTGCGCGGGCTGGCGGGGCAGGGCATTGGCGTGGTGCTGGTGCTGCACGATCTGGCGCAGGCGATGAACCACGCCGACCGGGTGGTGGTGCTGGATCAGGGCCGGGTCGCTACCGATGGTGCGCCCGAATCCGCATTGAGCGCGGAAGTAATCGCGCAAGTCTGGGGGATCAAGGCGCGCTGGCTGGGTGATCCCGGCCAGCGCGCCCTGCTCGTTTAAGGCTCGTTTAGCCTACTTTAATCCGCGCGCCTTCAGCATCGGTTCGATGCTGGGATCGCGCCCGGTGAAGTTGCGGTACATCACCGCATAATCTTGACTGTGGCCCTTCGACAGCACCATGTCGCGGAAGCGCTGGCCGTTGGCACGGGTCATGCCGCCGTGGTCGGTGAACCACTGGAACGCATCGTGATCGAGCATTTCGGTCCAGCTGTAAGCGTAATATCCCGCCGCATAGCCATTGGCCCAGATGTGGCGGAAGTAGCTCGACCGATAACGGGTCGGCACGTCGTTCACGTCGAGGCCGTCAGCAGCCAGTTCGCCCATCGACTTGGCTTCGAATCCGTCGACATCCTGCAGCCCCGCATCGGCACCCAGCGCATGCCATTTGAGGTCGAGCAAGGCCGCGGTCACCACTTCGCCCAAGGCATAGCCCTGATTGAACTTGCTGGCGTTGGTGATCTTGGTGACTAGGGCCGCAGGCATCGGCGCACCGGTCTTGTAATGCTTGGCAAAGTTGCCCAGCACCTTGGGATCGGTCATCCAGTTTTCGTTGAACTGGCTGGGGAACTCCACAAAGTCGCGCGCGGTATTGGTCCCCGCGATCGAAGGATAGCGCTGGTTGGACAGCATCCCGTGCAGCGCATGGCCAAATTCGTGGAACATGGTGTTGGCATCGTCCCAGCTGATCAGTGCAGGCTGACCAGCGGCGGGCTTGGTGAAGTTCTCGACGTTGAACACCACCGGCTTGGTGCCGTTCAGCGTGTTCTGATCGACGAAGTTAGACATCCAGGCACCGCCCGATTTGTTGTCTCGCTTCCACGGATCGAAATAGAACAGCGCCAGCTCCGAACCATCCGCGTCATAGACCGTGTAGACGGTCACGTCGGGCTGATAGACCGGGATGTCGGTGCGCTTTTTGAAGGTCAGCCCGTAGAGCTGGTTGGCGGCGAAGAACACGCCGTTTTCCAGCACATTGGTGATCTCAAGGTAAGGTTTGATCTGCGCGGCATCCAGGTCGTACTTCTTCTTGCGCAGCTTTTCCGAATAGAAATCCCAGTCCGCCGGGGTGACGCTAAACTTGCCGCCTTCGGACTTGATCAGCTTGTTCAGCTCGCCCGCATCGCGGCGCTGGGCAGCGCCGATTGCGGGCAGCATCTGGCTGAGCAAACCGATCGCATTGGCCGGGGTTTTGGCCATCTGATCATACAGCGTGAAGCTGGCATAGTCGGAAAAGCCCAGCAGCTTGGCCTTCTGCGCGCGCAGCTGGGCAATCTTCTGCACCAGGGCGCGGGTATCGTTGGCATCGCCGCGTTCTGACCGGTTGTAGCTGCGCTCGTACAGCGCCTGCCGGGTCGCGCGGTCAGTCAGCTGCGCCAGCATCGGCTGCTGCGTGGTGTTCTGCAGCGCCAGCAGGTAGCTGCCCTTGGGCAAGCCGCGATCTGCCGCGTTCTTGGCCGCAGCGGCAACATCGGCGTCAGACAGCCCGGCCAGCTTGCGCTTGTCGGTCACCACCAGCGCGCCGTCCTTGGTGCCCTTGGTCAGCCGCTGCGAAAAGTCGGTCGAGAGCGTCGACAGCTCACCGTTGATCCCGGTCAAGGTGGCCTTATCGGCATCGTTCAGATTGGCGCCGTTGTGGACCATCTGATCATAGGTCAGCGTGAGGACCTGCAGCTGGTCAGCCTCAAGCCCCAAAGAGTCGCGTGTGTCATAAAGCGCTTTCACGCGGGCAAACAGCTTGGGGTTGAGCGTGACTGTATCGCGCAATGCAGCCAACTTCGGCGCAGTCGCGGTGTCGATCGCATCCAGCCCGTCGTTGGTATTGGCGCTGGTCAGCGCGCTGAACACGGCATAGGCGCGGCTTAGCATCTGGCCCGATTGTTCAAGCGGGACAATGGTGTTGGCAAAAGTCGGCGCGGCGGGGTTGTTTGCGATTGCGTCAACTTCGGCCAGCTGGATCGCGATGCCCTGCTCGATCGCGGGCTGGAAATCGCTGTCCTTGATCTTGCTGAAATCCGGCGCGTGGAACGGCAGCGTTGATGCTTGCGCAAACACGCCGGTGCCAGTCGGGATCACCGGAGCATAGGGCACATCAACGGGGGTGGCGACGACCACCGGGGCCGCCTCGGTCGAACTATTGGCAGCAGTGCAACCGGCCAGGGCCAGCGATGAGGCCAGTGCGGTGACGGAAATAAGGGGGAGCTTGCGCATGGGGGGTCTCCTGAAATGCATTTGGGGGCAGCGTTGCCGCTGCCCCCCTGAACTGAGCCTTAGCAGGCTTTACCAGATTTTCGCGCGCGCTTCAGGCGCGATGTAGAGCTTGTCGCCCGGCTTGACGCCCCAAGCGTCGTACCATGACTGCACGTTACGCAGCGGCGCAAAAGCGCGGAACATGCCGGGGCTGTGTGGATCGGTGGCGATCTGGTTGCGCACCGCATCTTCACGCGCCTTGGTCCGCCAGACCTGAGCATAGGCGAGGAAGAACCGCTGATCGCCGGTCAGACCGTCAATCACCGGGGCTTCCTTGCCGCCGAGCGAAGCATGGTAAGCATCGAACGCCACCGAAACACCGGCGAAGTCAGCGATGTTTTCGCCCATCGTCAGCGCCGGGTTGATGTGTGCGCCGGGAACCGGCTCAAACGCGGCATATTGCGCGCCAAAGATCTTGGCCTGCTCTTCAAAGCGCTTGGCATCTTCAGCGGTCCACCAATCGCGGACCTTGCCGGCTGCGTCGATCTTGCGGCCCTGATCGTCAAACCCATGGCTGATCTCGTGGCCAATCACCGCGCCGATCGCGCCGTAGTTGACCGCATCATCGGCGTTGGGATCGAAGAACGGGGCTTGCAGGATGCCCGCCGGGAACACGATCTTGTTTTCCAGCCCGCCGTTGTAAGCGTTCACAGTCTGCGGGTTCATCCCCCACAGCTTGCGATCAACCGACTTGCCCAGGAAGCTCATCTGGTAGTTGTAGTTGAACACGCCGGTGCGCTGGACGTTGCCGTAAAGATCGCCCGGCGCGACTTGCAGCGCCGAATAATCGCGCCACTTGTCGGGATAGCCGACCATCACGTCCATCCGGCTCAACTTGTCGAGCGCGGCGGCCTTGGTGGTGGCGCCCATCCAGTCGTTGGCCTTGATCCGGCCCGCCATGGCCAGCTTCAGGTTGCCGACCAGCACTTCCATCTTGGCCTTGGACGAGGCCGGGAAGTACTTGCCGACATAGTCCTGGCCGACCAGTTCGCCCAGCGAACCACCGGCCAGATCAACGCCGCGCTTCCAGCGCGGGCGGTTTTCCGAAACGCCCGACAGCGTCTTGGTGAATTCAAAGCGGCTGTCGACCATCGCCTTGTTCAGATAAGGCGCGCCCTGGCTGGCCACCTGGAACGCCTGCCACAGCTTCAGCGTGGTGAGCGGGGTGGCGGCATAGACCTTGGCAATATCGCGCACAGCGGTGTTTTCACCCACGATGATCCGCTTTTGCACCGGCACCTTGCCGCCCGCAAAATACTGCGCCCAATCGATGCCGGGGGCATAGGCCATCAGCTGCGCGGTGCTCATCGGGTTATTGAGTTTTTCAATCTCGCGGCGGTCGGCGATCTTCCAGCTCTTTTCGGCGATCCGGGTTTCGAACGCCATGATCGTGTCAGCCGCACCGGCCGGGTTGGGATAACCCAGCGTGGTCATGGTCCGCACGATATAGGCGCGGTAGGCATCGCGCTGCTTCTTGAACTGGTCAGCGAAATAGTACTCACGCTCGGGCAGGCCCAACCCGCTTTGGCCCATGTAGAGCACGTTCAGGTTGGGATTGGCGGTGTCCGAGCTCACCCCGAAATCGACCACCGAGGCCCCAAAGCGCCCGCTGGTCGAGCCCATGTAGCGGGCGAACTGCGATTTGGTCTTGATCGCCTTGATCACCGCGATGTCGCGCATCAGCGGGGCGATGCCGACCTTCTCCAGCGCAGCTTCATCCATGAAGCTGGAATAGAAGTTGGCGAGCTTGCTGCCCGGAGCGGCTGCAGTAACCAGCGTCTTGAGCTGGTCCTGCGTCATCTCGCGCAGATCGTTGAACGCGCCGACCGAAGCCCGGTCCGCCGGGATCGAAGTGGCATCGTACCATTTGCCCGAAGCAAAGCGGAAATAGTCATCGCCCGGCTTGACGCTGGTATCGCGCCCCGCCAGGTCAACCCCCCAGGCGCCGATGGCAGGCTTGCCAGTCGCCGCCGTGGCAACCGCGCCCTGCGCGATCAACTGGCTGGTGGCAAAGGGTACGGCCAGCACGGCCAAGGCGGCGCTGGCGATCAGGAAACGTGATTTCATTTCGGAAAACTCCCCACAGAGGACTGGCACGCCGGCGGCGGAAACTGCCGTGCGCGCAAAGCTGATGCTGCCTCGCGCGCACGGCCCCCTGTGTCAATGTCGTCTGCCGATAGGGAATGGTGGTTGGTGGATGGGGTTAGGCTGCCCTAAAGCCCGGCGTCAAAATCCTCCGAATGGAACCCCGATGAACGCGCCCACCGCGACGCGCTTCTTGTCGCTGTTCCAGATTGCCTGAATGCCAGCATCAAGGCCGCCTTCCTTGCTGTGCTGGAAGAACACCGGGAAAGTGACCTGAAAGGCCTTGTCCTCAAGGATGTAGGCGGCGCGCGGGGCAATCCCGATCAGGGGGCGGCCGTGCTTGTCGCGCAGAACAACCTGGCGCAGCGACAGTTCGGCGTAGCCGGTGTCGGTCCGTGCTGGCACGCCGTCCTGGCCGGTGATGCAGGTGCTGACCCCGCTGCTGTTCGGCGCGCCGCAGATTTCGACATCAGCTTTGGCCTGATAGGTCCGGGTGTAGCCGCCGCCCAGCGCGATCATAGTCCCCGATTGCGACCAGATCTGGCCAATCCGCATGTTCGCATCAAAGCCGACCCGGCCGGTCCGGTCGATCGCGAAAGCCGGGCGGTTGACCACCGAAAAGCGGTTGTAACCAAGGCTGACGCTGCCGCCCCAGAAAAACGTGCGGGAAGGGCTGATGTAACGATTTCTGAACTCCTGATATTCGCCAGGACCGGTCAGCGTGAGCGCCGCATACTTGAGCACCAGGTCGGTGTCGCTCAACATCGGGTGCCCATTGCCAGCGGTGCATTGCTGCAGCGCGACCGCGCCAAATCCCCCAGCACCGTCGACATGGGTCGCTTCACTGACTTTCTCGTCCCACAAAGTCGGGTCGCCATTGAGCGCGCGGTATTTTCCAAGAACTGCAGCAGTTTGCGCCTGCCGCTGTTCGAGCGTCAGGACTCTGCCGCTCTCGACTTGGGGGTGCTCGGTCCATGCTTTGGCCTGCTCCGTCAGGCAGGTCTCGGCGAACCGGTAGTTAAATGGCACCAGCCCGACCGGATCGGCAAAGCTTGGGGAAAAGTGGTTGAAATTGATCGTCAGTCGGCCATTGTTGCCGAAATTCTTGAAGTCCACGCTCGAACCCTGCTCGGCGGAATTGAGCGGGACGCTCGCCTTGACCGAGACATTGGTGAAGCTGCCGAAGACTACCCTTCTGTCACCCGCCGTAACCGTTTTGGGAGCGCCAGCGAAGTTGTAGTTCAGCGAGAAATCCGCGCTGACCATGCCGTCGCTGGTCGAAAGCTGGGCGTCGGCCTTGAGTTCTTCGTAGCCCAGCCCCGCAACGCGCAAGTCGTCCGCGATTGGACCGCGCTGGGCGGTTTCGATGCCGGGCGTGACAGCGGTTCCGGCGCTATCGTCGCTCGTCTGGCCATAGGCCTGAGCGGGGAGCAGCGCAGTTGCCAGCGCTGTGCAAGCGCCAGCGGCGAGCAGGCGAGATTGAAGGTTTGTCATGTCAAGCTCCTACACAAGCACGGTGATGCCGGTCTGGCCGAGCTGGCCCGGCGCCGCGCCAACCGATTTGGGGTTTGCCGGGAACGGTGACTTGGCGTGCCCGGTCGCGATCTGGACATCGACGCTGGCCTGGGCATTCAAGTTCTGGAAGCTGAAAAAGAAGTGATAAGTGCCCGGTGGGAGCGTCAGGTCTCTGTCGCTATTCGGCTTGAGCGCGATCCCCGGATATTCGTATTCGCCGACGCGCTCGATCAGCAGGATCAGCCAGTCGATGCTGGCATTGCTGTTAGTTACCCGAACATTGGCGGTTGCTTCCGATGTTTTCGGAAGCGGGACGACGTGTAGTGCCATGATCTTTCCCTCCTGCGTGATAGAGGGTCCATATTTGGCCGGTGTCGCTCGCTAGTCTGTGACATCCATCACACTTGGCATCCCCAATTACCGCAGACACAAAAAAGCCGCCCGCCCCGTTTGGGACAGGCGGCTGTTTGGCCAGAGTGTAATTCAGGCAGTTACTTCGGCGGGGCGCACTTGGTTCGGTCGCCGGCCTTGCAGGCGGCGGTGTCGGCTTCCCACTTTTTCATCGCGGCGTCGTAGTCGGCTTTTTGCTGGGCGATCAGCGCGTCGCGGTCACGCACCGATTGTTCGTAGGCGGCCTTGGCGGCGGCGTTTTCGTCGTTCTGCTTTTTGGCCGCGGCGGCTTGCTCGGCGTTGAGCCGGGCGCGGGCCGCTTCGGCGCTTTCGGTCGGCGCTGCAACCGGTGCGACGACGGCGGTGGCGACGGGCCGTTTGCGCTTGCCGCGCGCATCGGCGGGGGCGGCGATCAGCGCGGCGCTGAGTGCAAGCACGGCGGCGCTCGCCAGGACGGTGCGAATGGTCTTCATGTCAGCTCTCCTCAAACGACCCACGGCCACTGCATAGCCGCGCCCCGCGCGCAGATAAAGGCCGAGTGCCGTCAAGGTCGATCGCTGTCGCCGGAACTGCTCTCGGTCACGAACTCGTCACGTGGCGGCGGCGGAGGTGGCGGCGGCGGCGCGGGTGCTGGTGCTGGTGCCACATAGACCGCAGGTGCCGGAGCAGGCGGTGGCGGCGGAGGCGGCAGTGGTGCAACTTGCGGCGCTTGCCACTGCATCGGAGCAGGCGGCGGCGGAGGAGGCGGCGCAGGGACAGCGACCGGCGCTTCGTATTGCACCGGAGCAGGCGCGGCTTGCGGCGCTTCGTATTGCATCGGAGCAGACGGCGGCGGCGGCGGGGCAGGGGTCCAGGCGCGCGGGGCCCGCACCGGCGGCACGCGCACGGGGCTCTCGCCCGGCGGCAGGGTCAAGTCCTCGACCGGCGCATCTTCGCTGACCTCGCGAGGCGGACGGCGGCGCGGCGGCTCAAGTGGCGAGGGCGGGGCTGGCGTTACTTGCGGCGGCGGTATCTCAGCTACCGGCGGCAGCGGAGCAGGCGGCGGGCCTTGCTGCGGCACCGGCGGCGGCGGTCCGCCTGGCGCGCCGCCATACGGCGGGCGCGGCCCACCGCGCACCGGTGGCGTGGCGCCGCCACTGTCCGCTCCGGGGGTGACCACCGGATTGCCAGTCGGCGGGGGCGCGCCGTGGCCGCCATTGCGGCGCCAGTCATCATAGTTGTGGCGCGCATCGCGGCGGTGGTGGCGTTCTTCTTCAAGGCGGCGCGGCGGCCAGCCACGCTCGTCATGGTAACGGCGCCAGTCACGCTGTTCGCGCCAGGCCCCTTGCCAGCCGGAATTCCAGCCATCGTTATAGCCATAATCGTAATACTGGCTGCCCCAGGCGATCGCCGATCCGCCATCCCAGCGGCGCTGGCGCAGCGAGGCGGCGAACAGCGCGCGGCCGCGATCCTGCAGATCCCCGCTGGCATAGCTTTGCCCAGCGGTCAGCGCGCCGGTGTAGACGCGGCCCTGATTGTCATAGATCTGCGTCAGATCGCGCCCGGCGAAAGCATAGGCATAATACGAATCGCGGACCAGATAAGGCGCGGTTTCGCGCGGCCCGAAATAGTATTGCACCACCCCGTCGCGGCCCGGCTCGACGATCAGCACCTCACCGCTGCGGCTGACCCAGGCCCAGCAATCGGTCCCGTCGTAATTGAAGGTAAAGTCGGGCGGAGAATTGCCCAGCGCCCCGGCATAGCTATCGGCCTGATCGATCCAGTAATAGGCGGCTGCGGGGACCTGCACCGCGACGGCCAGCGGAGAAGGAGCAGGTGGAGGATTGTAAACAACGGGCGCTGGCGGAGGGGCGACCGCCATGATCGGCAACGGGGCCGTGCCGCTCGCCTGCGCCGCTGCGACTGGCGCGGCCCTCTGGGCCCTGCACTTGGTGACCTTGCGGCCTTTGACCTTGGTAGTGGTGCAAAGCTTGCGCGTGCCCGCAGCCTTGCGCACAGTCACCTTGCGCTTTTTGGCCTTCCTGACCGTCGCAGCATCGGCGCTGCCCAGTGCGGCCAGACCCTGCGGCAGGCCGAAAGAGGCCACTTGCGCGGCATCGAACGGAACGGCCAGAGGTACCAGCGCCGCCAGCGGCAATGCCAGCGCAAGCCGCGCCCAAGTCGATCTCGTCCGCACAATCTTCGCCGTCATATCGCAATTCCCCTACCAGCCTGCGCTGCCCCGCGGGAACGCTATGCCAGTCAGTCGCTTGCGGGCAAATGAACGGAGCGCGCGCGCGCCTGTACAACCGCCGTGGCGCAGGCTAGCCATCACCCGGTGCTGCCGACCGCCGGGATCATCGGCCAGCGCGGCAAATCGGTGGCCGCAGTCAAGCAACGGTTTCAGCATTTACAGCGAAACGACTGCAAGCTAGCCCTATTCGGTGGATGGAATTATTTTATTGAAGGCCCTTGGCGGGGTTGTTGGTGTTTTAGCTGTGGCTGCACCAGTCATGGCGCAAGAATCAACGCAAGAACCAGCACCGGCAGTACCGGCACCTGTCCGGGTCGTTCTGACCCCGGCCGAACTGTTCGAATTTGCCGACGCCGCGCGGGATCGCGGGGACTATGTGACGGCCGAAACAGCCTACCGCGCGCTGACCACCAATCCGCAGCTGGAAATTCGCAGCGAAGCGCGTTTCAGGTTGGGGATGATGCTGGCCGATCGGTTGCACCGCTATGGCGATGCCGCGATTGAGTTTCGAAAGATCCTTGATGAACAGCCCGAGGCAGCGCGCGTGCGATTGGAACTGGCGCGGATGGACGCGCTGCTTGGCCGCCCCGGGGCAGCGGCACGCGAATTGCGCGCCGCGCAGGCAACCGGATTGCCGCCCGAAGTCCAGCAGGTGGTGCGGTTCTACGCCAACGCGCTCGAGGCGCAGAAGCCGTTTGGCTATAGCTTCGGGCTGGCAATTGCGCCCGACACCAATATCAATCGTGCGACCCGGGCGGATACGCTGGGAACGGTGATCGGTGATTTTACGCTCGATCAGAACGCCAAAGCGCAGTCCGGGATCGGGCTGCAGCTGCGCGGGCAAGCCTTCGCGCGTCAGGGGATCGACAAGAAGTCGCGTTTGCTGGTGCAGGTTAGCGGGCAGGGAGACCTCTATCGCGAAAGCCTGTTCAACGATGTCATCGTTGCGGTGCAGGCCGGCCCAGAGATCATCTCGGGCAGCGATCGCTTCAATATCAACGGCCAGGCCAGCTGGCGCTGGTTTGGCGGCAGCCCTTACAGCCGTACGCTAGGGTTCGGTGGGACTTGGCAACACCCATTGGGCCCCAAAGCTCAGCTGCGATTGGGCGCAACGGTGGCGGATGCTGATTATCGCCCAAATGACCAGCAAAACTCGACCGTCTATAATGCGACCCTGGATTACGACAGGGCCTTTTCAGGGCAGACGGGTGCTGGTCTGCAGCTGACAGGATCGCGCAGTGTGGCCCGCGATGCAGGCTATTCGACTGCCAGTGGCGGCATATCGGCCTACTTTTTTCGAGAAATGGGCCCGACCACGCTGATCCTCAACCTTGGCTATAATCACCTTGAGGCGGACCGCCGTTTGCTGTTGTTCCCGCAACGCCGGATCGATGATCGTTATGCGATCGGGCTCGGCATGACCGTGCGATCAATTAGATTCGGTGGCTTTTCACCCTTGGCAAGGATCAGGTTTGAACGTAACAATTCGACATTGGTTATTTATGAATACAACAGGTTGTTCGGTGAATTTGGGATAACTGCCACGTTTTAGTGGTGCGACATGGATGAGGGGATCGCAATGTTGGAGCGTATCATGGATCTGCGGGTTTTCGTAATTGCGTTGGCGTTGCCGCTGGCAGCATGCGGCGATGGTGCCGTGAACAGCACACCGCCGCCCCCGACGCCGACACCGACGCCTGCGCCGACTTATATCAAGATCGCGGATCTCACGGCCACAACTACATTCCAGACTGCGGCTGTGCATTGGCAGGCAAGCGCCACCGGGATAGCCGGCCAGGGTGCCGACGCCTTCGGCAATACGTTGACGGTTACTTTCGACCCGGCCGCCGGTAGTTATGTCATCAATGCTCCAGGGCCGATCACCGGAAGTTTTGGCCCTGCGGATACCGATCCTCTGGGCACTTCGGGCAATGTCCACGCATACGTCAAGAACACCCCAACAGGTCAGCAGCGCCTGCGGGTGACTTTGCCGACTGTCGGGGGCGTGCCGCTCAATTATCTGATATTTGGAACGTTTCTCGATGGCAGCGGTGGAGTATCGCGGTCTTGGACTGCGGTCGGCGGATCGCCAACGGTTGCCAGCGACATGCCGAAGACCGGCACCGCGACTTACACTGCGGAGACCAGCGCCAATGTGTTGAGCGGGGGCACGGTCTACACTACGACATCCGCCTCGACCGCCAGTTTTTCTGCCAATTTCGGCACTGGTGCGATTACCACTACGCTGCATCTGTTTGGTGCCCCAAGTGGCAGCAGCACGGCGACTGATTTCGGAACGTTCAGCGGCACCGGAACGATTGCGGCCGGCAACCCGGGCTTTACGGGGACTTTTACCGGGACCACAGGAGCAGGGTTTGCTGGCGCGTTTTTCGGACCGCAGGCTGCCGAAATGGGTTATGTGTACAATTTCTCGAACGGAACGATCGAGGTGTTCGGCGGAACGGCCGGAAAGAAGAACTGACCAAAATGGCCTGACTGCAAGGGTGCATTGACCAGCGGCAAGGCCATGCCAGTCAGTCGCTTGCGGGTAAATGAACGGCGTTGTTTGGTCTCAGCGATCGTGCGCCTGGTGCCACTCGCGCCATTCGCGCCACTGCTTGGCTTGCTTGGCATCGCGGGCGCGGACCTTGCGCAGTTCAGCCAGGTTCATCTGGCGAATGGTTTCATGATCGCGCGCCCGGGCTCGCGGATCACGCATCAGCGGATCGTTGGGATCATCCGCCAGCGCGGCCGATGTTACAAAGACAAGGCCCAGCGCAAATGCGCCGGCCAAAATGCGGGATTTCATTGGTGCGACCCTCCAGATCCTGAGGCTGTTCGGTGGCACGTTCGCGGTGCACCGGCAATCGCCCAGCGGCAGGATGTGCCGCTGGCTCCGTGACCTGCATTGCGGCTAGCTCAGCGCTGCGTCTTCAACTTGATCGGCACGAATTGGACGCGCTTGGCCTCGCGCTGCTTTTGCGCGGCTTCTTCTGTCGCGATCCGAGCTTTGGAGGCCTTGACCTCGGCCTCAAACACCGGGGCGAATTTTTTGCCGACCACGCCGATCACTTCGCCGGTCGACCAGTCAGGGTTCTGCTTCTGCAAGCTGATCGCTTCAAGCTGGGCGAAGAAGGCGATGCCTTTGACCTTGTCGAGGCAGATCTTGTCCGAACACTGTTTTGACCACCAGGCAATCCAGAAGGTGCTGAACGATTTGATCGCGCTGGTGGTCTGGCGGGCCTGACTCTCGTTGATCATGTTCGTGGCTTCGCCCTGCGCTCCCTTGAGGTAGGTGACGATCACCGGGTCGGAAACCTTCAGCGCGGTGTTGGCATCGTACTTGTGCAGCGCACCGTAGATATAGCCCTGGCGGATGAATTTGATCCCGAACCGGCAAGTCTCATCGGCGCATTCGCTCATGAACCGTTTGTCGAAGGAACTGCCCCATAGCGACATGTCGGTTTCGAATTGGGAATCAAACGGTTTGCTCTCAAAATGTCCTTTGGGGGTGTAAACATATTCGCGGACGCAGTGGGTGTCAGAGTGGCAGCCAAACGTGGCACCGTCGGATGGAATCTTGACCGTAAGCTGGGGAAACCACACTGGAAAATCAAAGGGATGTGACCACACTGCGATATCGATAGTCAGCCGCGCGTCGATCCCCGGGGTGACCAGGAAGCTGAGGTTGTATTTGGGACTTCCGATCGAAAAATGGCTCGAATGGTCGCTTTGATTCACGCCGAGGGTGACCTTCTGGCCGGTGGCATCGACGACCGCGTCCTTGTCGGTCTCATAGTCATGGACGGTGAAGGTCAGGCTGTTCGAAATCAGCGTCACTTGCACTGCGGGGAACACCTGGGCCCTGACCACCCCGAAATTGGCAGCTCCGCCGATCAAGTCGATTTCGGTGAAAATCCTGTCCATATGCGGGCCGGTGCCGGTTCCCGGGGTGGGCGGAGTGAATTGTCCATCAAAGAAATCGCCTTCAAGATACTTGGTGAAATCGACCTTGGCCGATTTGTCGATGCTGTTCCCGGGCAAAAACGGCAGGCTATAACCGGCTCCGGCATGTCCTCCGAACTGGGCGACGAATTCCTTGCCTTCGAAGATTTTGTCCGGCTCCAGCCCGGCTTCGGCATATTGCGCGGGCGACCCGTTGACCGGAACGAAGTTGGTGGTCAGCGTGGCGCTCTCATCCGCAGGGGTCGCACCGGTTTGATGGTAAGTGTAAATGCCGCCCAACTTGATCGGAAAGCGCAGCCCCAGGCCGTAATTGAACCCGGCAAAGACCTCAGCGTAAAAGGTGTGGCTGCAACCCACCAGGCACAGCTTGATCTTCTTTTCGATCCGCACGCTCCATTCGTAATTCTTGCCCAGGGTAAAGCCGGTAAGGTAGATATGCTCGGCGACGGGTGCTGTAACATTGACGTCAGGCTTTTTGGTCGGTGCCGCTGGCGCAGCGGGTCCATTGGCAAAGTTATACTTGGCCGCGAACGCCGGATCCACCGCGAACAGATTGGGGACGAACATCACTTGTTCGACCGAGGTTTCGCCCGAGTTGGCGATTTCGGCCTTGATCTGATCGTCGCTCATCGCATCAAGCCGGACTGCCTCGCCGGCACCCAGTTCGGTATCGAAAGCCGGGCGTTGCGCCGGATCGGCCAGCGCGGCGCGGACCGTTTGGACATTTTTGTCCAGCTCGGCATCGGTCACGGCTGATTGGGCGTTGGCGGCGGCCAGCGCCTGCGCGCGCTTCCCCGGATCGGCAACATAATGCGGATCGCGCGGATTGGCGAAGGCTGCAGCGCGCGCCGACTGCGGCAGCACGGTTGCGCAAGCCAGCCCGGTCCGCTCCAGCCGCACACGCCGCGCGCTATCGGTGCAGGTGCCGGGCTTGATCCGGTAAGTCATGTAATTGCGGACAACCAACCCCTGATCGACTTCGGTGACCTGGGTATCGTCTGACAGCACTTCGCCCAGCTCGGGCGCGGCCCGCAGACGGCCAGCGACAGCCGGCAGGGCATCCGGATTGTTCAGCACTGGGGTCAAGTTTACTTGCGCACCGCCCAGCGAAACAGTTGGATTGGCGCGCAGCTGGGGCACTTTGTAGCGCCGCACAACATGCAACGTCCTCATCATCCCGGAATTGGGCGCCCGGCGCAGGGTCAACGTGCCCGGTACATCGCCCCTTGTCATCGTTGCGGGCGGAGTGATTTCGGTCTGGCGGCGCGGAGCAGCGGGCCGATTGATAAGCCCAAGGATCGCCGGGAGAATTTGTACGGGGCGGGCCGCTGGCGGTGCAGGAGCAGGGCGCGGCGCGGGCTCGGCGGCAGGGGGCACCGGAGCGGGACGACCGCTGATCGTGGCCGGAGCTGGTGTTTCAGTCGCTTCAGGAGTCGGCTCAGGCGTGGGCTGGGCGCGGATCAAAATCGGCGCGGTGCGCATGATTGTGACCGGGGGTGGCGGCGCTTCCCGCTCTTGCGCAGCGGAACCGGCAGAACCGATCAGGCCTGCGCCAAGCGCGACTCCAATTCCAATGAAAAACCTGCCCACCGACATCATCGCACCCCTCCCCAGGCCGGTCAGCTACCAGCCGTTGTGCGACGCGAAAGACCCATAGCCCGTGTCTCCGGGCGCTGGCTGCAGGCTATGCGGACGATCCGGGCGCGGCAAGCGGAATTGTGCACGGGACGGACGCTGCTGGTTGCTGCTTTGCGCGCCATCGCGGGCCTTCGCTTAAGGCACCGCCCGCTTGCTGCGCGCGGCCTTGCGATTGACCCGGGCGTTCTGCCGTGCGCCATCGCCAGTCAACGGATCGACCAGCCGTTCGTACAGCTTGAACAAATGTTCGACCCGCGCGCGCTCGTCGGCAAAGCCGCGCGGGTTGTAAAGCTTGTCCACTGCCGCATCGAGCTCGCGGTGCGCCTTGCGCAATTCGGGCGGCATGAAATCTGGATCGTAGAGGTCGGCCAGCGTGGCGCTGGCGTTCTTGTCCATCGCGCGGGCATCGAGCACGGCTTGCGCCAGCGCCTCGATCTTTGCACGCTGCGCAGGACCAGCTTCGGGCCATGCGAAGGTGTTGTAAACAAGGCCGATCGAATAACGATAGTCGCTCTTTAGACGACCACCGATTTGGCGCAGCCAAGCCATGTGCATCGCGCTGGTAAGGATTGCAAAGTCATAGAGCGTGGCTCCGGTCAACGTCTGCACAAGATTGGTTGGAACGCTTGGCGGTTCAGCCCAAGCCATTGGCACATAGGCGCGCCTCTCTGAACTGACCTCAGGCACAACAAGGTAGGGCACCGACGGGCGCGTATCGACTTCAAAAGCTAATGGTGTTTCAGCCAATTTTTTGGTGCCTGCTTTCTTGCTGGCTTCACGAAATTTGCGAACCCTTCTCACCCGTTCGGCAACTGCCGGCAAACCCCGCCAATCCGTGATTGGTCGATCTTGCAAATTAAGAATCCAACGAGCCCCGCCCTGAATAAATTCCTTTGATCCGATTAGTGGTGCGAGGAGACGCTCAGCCTTCGGTTCTTCAAGAAGGAACGACGCGCGCTTGGCTCCATCAAAAATATAGTTTCCGCCGTCCACGATTTTACTACCCATCCGCATGGGTCGGGGCGCCCCGATGGGAGTTCTCCTATCAGTTACAACGTTGTGCCGCGTATCTTCGTCGGCTGCGATCAAGTAGGCCGCAATCGCATCGGGATGGGTTTCAATCGGCTCGCCACCAAGCGTTACATATGAAAAGAGTCGCTTTTTTTGAGGCTCGTTGCCTCGCCGATCCATTCCAACGATTATGCAGTGAACATTTGCTCGACCCGGCCATGCGAATGTCCGATGCGCAAAAGAAATCTCCAGATCGTGCTTGCCGAAAAGGTGAGGCCAGAGCTGCGTTACCTGCTCGCCTTGCGTGATCGAGTTGGTCGCGACGAATGCGATCCTTCCTTCGCTCTTACGAAGATAATCACCAGCTTTGAGATACCAAGCGGCAACGTAGTCGAGTGACCCTGCCGACTTACCATAGCGCTTGAGAATCGCCTTCATCTGCAATCGCTGGGCAAGTGATTGGTAGCTCTGCCCAACAAATGGCGGGTTGCCGAAGACGTAACTGCACCGCTCGGCTGGCAGCACAGCGTTCCAGTCCACTTCCAGCGCATCACCGCAGCGGATGTGCGGGGCATGGACCAAGGGGATCGACGGGATATGTTCGCCATAGACATTGCCCAGGTTCACATTGGCGATGTGATCGGTCATCCACAGCGCGACCTGCGCGATCTGACTGGGAAACTCGTCTATCTCAATCCCATAGAACTGTTCGACCGAAACCTTGGAAATCTCCGCCGCGCCCAGCGCCAACCGGGTGCCCGGCGGGTGCAGTTCTTCGATCACCTGTCGTTCCAGCTCGCGCAGTTCGCGGTAGGTTACGACCAGAAAGTTGCCTGCACCGCAGGCCGGATCAAAGAAGGTCAGGCTCGCCAGTTTTTCATGGAACGCCGCCAGCCCCTTGGCTCGCGCATCCCCGGCGCGCGCCTTGATCGCGGCAAATTCGTCGAGCAGGTCTTCAAGGAACAGCGGCCCGATCACCCGGAAAATTGCCTCTTCCGGGGTGTAGTGCGCGCCCTGCGCGCGGCGAGTGACCTTGTCGATCACCCCTTCGAACAATGCGCCAAAGATCGCCGGGGAAACCTCACCCCAGTTGAACGCGCTGGCGTCAATCAGCACATCGCGCAGCGCGTTGTTGAAGCTGGCGCCGTCAATCCGTTCCTCAAACAGCTTTCCGTTGATGTGCGGGTACTGGCGCAAGTGATCGGGCAGGCCGGTCTGCCGCTCCGCTTGCGGGGTATCGAGCACCTGGAACAGCTGGGTCAGGAACCCGCCCAAATCGCTGCCATCGGGCTGGGTGCGTTCCTGCAAGTCGATCAGCAGGCGGTCCTTGTCCCAGATCCCGGTATCATCGGCGAACAGGCAGAACAGGATGCGGACCAGCAGCAGCTGCAGCTTGTGGCCGGAATAGCCATCCTCGGCCAACTGCTTGTGCAGCTTGGTCAGCAGTTCGGTCGCCTTGGGATTGGCCGGCTTCTGGTTCTTGAACTGGCGCACTTCGTTGCCGGTGATGAAGGCAAAGTTGGTGATGTGCTTTTTCAGCTCGGGCAGGGTGAAGCGCAGCCCGTCGCCGCCGCGCTCCAGATCGATTAGGTGCCAGTTCTGGAAATCGCAGGTCAGGATATAGCGCGGCTTGATCCCAGCCGGGAGCGCTTCGTAATAGTTCAGCGCCTGATCGTTGGCCTTGCGCAGATCAAGCCCGGCGCTCTTCTGTTCGACAATCAGCGTGCCGGGCATGAACAGGTCGATGAACCCCTGCCGGTCGCCGGGCAGATTGCGCACGCGCTGTTCGTAAACCGCCACCTGCTTCCGGTCGATCCCGAACAGAGCGAAAAATTCATTGTAGAAGGTCTGGGTTTCGCCCTTTTCGTAGTGCGCGGCTTTATGACGTTCGGAAAACGCCGCAGCCTTGGCCCTGACTTCGTTCCAGTTAATTGCCACACGCATCCCCTTGCCGCCCCCTCATTCAACACATTCATGCGCTTGCCAAGTTGCAACCGGCGCGGGGCGACACCATCTGTGACAAACCCGCGCCGGGCACCTTGCTCAAGCCGAACAAATATGGAACATACTCGCGCATGGCGCTATCGCATATTGTCGTCCGGGGTGCCCGGGAACACAACCTCAAGGGCTTTGACGTCACGCTGCCGCGTGACAGCCTGATCGTAATCACCGGGCTGTCGGGCTCGGGCAAGTCGAGCCTCGCGTTCGATACGATCTATGCCGAGGGCCAGCGGCGGTACGTTGAGAGCTTGTCGGCCTATGCCCGCCAGTTCCTCGAGATGATGCAGAAGCCCGATGTCGAGCACATCGACGGCTTGTCGCCCGCGATCAGCATCGAGCAGAAGACCACCAGCCGCAATCCGCGCTCGACCGTGGCGACGGTGACCGAGATCTATGATTACATGCGGCTGCTTTGGGCCCGCGTCGGCGTGCCCTATTCGCCCGCCACCGGCTTGCCGATCACCGCGCAGACCGTCTCCAATATGGTCGACCGGGTGATGGAATTGCCAGACGGTACTCGCGCCTTCCTGCTCGCCCCCGCCGTGCGCGGGCGCAAGGGTGAATACCGCAAGGAATTGGCCGAGTGGCAGAAGGCCGGCTACACCCGCGTGCGGATCGACGGCGAGTTCTACGCGATCGAAGAAGCCCCCGCGCTCGACAAGAAGTTCAAGCACGACATCGAAGTGGTGGTGGACCGGATCGCGGTGCGCGCCAGTACCGCGGAGAGGGGGGGCATCGAGACCCGGCTGGCGGACTCGTTTGAGCAAGCGCTCAAGCTGTCGGACGGGCTGGTTTATCTCGATCTGGCGGACGGGGTCGTGCCGGGCCGCGAGGCCGAGGGCGGGGGC
>JANNYT010000094.1:0-34778 GCA_031410255.1 Novosphingobium sp.
GCAATTCGGGCGCCAAAGTGCTGATCTGCGATGGCGAGCGGCTCGATCGGGTGGATCAGATCCGCGCCGATCTGCCGCAGCTGGAACAGGTGATCGCCTCGCGGCTGGCAGCAGCTCCGCCGGGCGCGGTGCGGCTCGAAGACCTGATCGGGCCGTCCGCCAGCTGGGCCGCGTTGCCCGATGCCGAATTGCCGGCCGTGGACCTGCTGCCCGATGATCCCGCGACAATCCTCTACACCTCGGGCACCACCGGCAATCCCAAGGGCGCGCTGGGGACGCACCGCAATTTCACCAGCAACATCCTGTCGAGCGGCTATGCCGCCGCGCGCTCGGTGCTGCGCCGGGGCGAGGCTTTACCCGAACCCGTGCGCAAAGTGCTGCTGACGGTAATCCCGCTGTTCCACGCCACCGCCTGCAGCGCCACCATGATGGGCGCGATCGCCGGCGGACACACGATCGTGCTGATGTATAAGTGGGATCCGGTGCAGGCCTTCGGGATCATTGAGCGTGAAAAGGTCAACGCCACTGGCGGCGTGCCAACCATCGCCTGGCAGTTGATCGAACATCCCGAGCGGGTCAATTACGACCTCTCCAGCATCGAATCGATCGGTTATGGCGGCGCGCCCTCGGCGCCGGAGCTGGTGAAAAAGATCTTCGAAGTGTTTGGCGCATTGCCCGGCAACGGCTGGGGGATGACCGAGACCACGGCCACGGTCACCACCCATTCGGCCGAGGACTATCTCAACCGCCCGACCAGCTGCGGCCCGCCGGTGGCGGTCGCCGATCTGGAAGTGCGCAGCGATGACGGGGTGACCTTGCTGCCCAGCGGCGAGGTGGGCGAACTGTGGGCGCGCGGGCCAATGATCGTCGCCGAATACTGGCAAAACCCCGAAGCCAGCGCGGCGACTTTTGTGGATGGCTGGGTCCGCACCGGCGATCTGGCGTGGCTCGACGAAGAGGGCTTCTGCTTCATCGCCGACCGGGCCAAGGACATGCTGATCCGCGGCGGCGAGAACATCTATTCAAGCGAGGTCGAGAACGCGTTGTATGAGCATCCGGCGGTGACTGATTGTGCGGTGGTCGGCATCCCGCACCGCACTTTGGGGGAAGAGCCCGGCGCAGTGGTGCATCTCGCAGCCGGAACCGAGGCGAGCGAGGCGGAACTGCAGGCGTTCTGCCGGGAGCGGATTGCTGCGTTCAAGGTGCCGGTGCGGATCCTGTTTCACGGCGAAACCTTGCCGCGCAACGCCAACGGCAAGATCCTGAAGAAAGATTTGCGGGGGCTGTTCGAGGCTGGTTGATCCGTCTGGCGCGTTTACGCTTTGGTAAGCCCGCCGGGCGACAATGGGTCATGGCCAAAGCCCTTACCTTGATTGCGTCGCGTCCGCTGCCCGAAGTGAGCGAACTGCTGCGCGCTACGCTGGTGATCGGCTGCACGCTCGCACTGATCCTTGCGGGTCAGGCGTTGCCGTCAGGCCTGTAGCAGCTTCCACAGCGCGGCCAGCGCGGCCAGACCCAACACGCCGCCGGTAAAAGTCCGCCAGGTCTTCTCGCCAATTTTCCCGAACGCCAGCGAGCCCAGCCAGTTGCCCAGCAGTACTGCGGGAAACAGCAGCGCCGCGAGCTGCGGTTCGCGTAGAGTCGCCACTCCCAGCAGCGAGGCCGAGGCGACCCCGGCCACCGAAGTCGCCAGAAAAATCGTCATCATCGAGGCGCGCGCCAGCAGCGGCGGGATTTCGCGGCGCAAGTAATAGGGTACCACCGGCGGCCCTGGCATCCCGGCAAACCCGGTCAGGATCCCGGAGGCAAGGCCGGTCGTGCCGGTTTCCAACGTGCTGGGCAAATGATGCGCCGGCCGCTTGGGCAGCAGCACCAGCAGGAACGAGCCGAACGCAACCAGCGCTATCAGCAACCGTGCCAAGGCCGGATCAGTGCGCGCCAGCAGCCATACGCCCAGCGGCACTGCCAGCACGGCCGCGCCCGAAATCACGAAAGCACTGCGCTCGCTCGCACTGAGGATTTTCTTGAGTCCGACCAGCCCGATCAGCAGCCCCAGCCAATTGGCCACCACCACTGCTTCGCGTGGGCTGATCGCCAGGCCCAGCACCGGCACCAGCAAGATCGCCATGCCGAACCCGGCCAGCCCGCGCACGAATGCTGCGGTCAGCGTGGCGGTAAGCGCCACAGCGATCTGGATTGTGGTCAGGCCGGCAATCAAGTCAACGCAGATCCGGCGGCGTGGCCTGCGCCTGCAGCATCGCAATCGCTTCGGCCAGCGGCATCACTCGCTGATGTTCGACATCCATCGAACGCAGCGCGACGGTGCCTTCCTCGGCCTCGCGCTTGCCCAGCACCAGCAGGTGCGGGACCTTTTTGAGGCTGTGCTCGCGGACCTTGTAGTTGATCTTCTCGTTGCGCAGATCACCCTCGACCCGGATCCCGGCGGCGGTCAGCTGCGCCACCACATCGCGGGCATAATCGTCCGCATCGGACACGATCGTCGCCACGACTGCTTGCACCGGCGCCAGCCAGACCGGCAGCTTGCCGGCAAAATGCTCGATCAGGATCCCGATGAAGCGTTCGTACGAACCGAAGATCGCACGGTGCAGCATCACCGGGCGGTGCTTGCCGCCATCTTCGGCAATGTAGCTGGCATCGAGCCGCTCGGGCAGCACCCGGTCGGACTGGATCGTGCCGACTTGCCAGGTCCGTCCGATTGCGTCGGTCAGATGCCATTCCAGTTTGGGGGCATAGAACGCGCCCTCGCCGGGCAATTCTTCCCAACCAAACTCTTCGGTGGCCATGCCCGCGCGCACCACCGCTTCGCGCAGTTCGGCCTCGGCCTTGTCCCAATCGGCATCCGAGCCGAACCGCTGCTCAGGGCGCAGCGCCAGTTTGACCGCATAGGTAAACCCGAAATCCTTGTAGATCCTGTCGGCGAGCGCGCAGAAATCCTGCGCTTCTTCGACTATCTGGTCTTCGCGGCAGAAAATGTGCGCGTCGTCCTGCGTAAACTGGCGGACCCGCATCAGCCCATGCAGCGCACCATGCGGTTCGTTCCGGTGGCAGCAGCCGTTCTCGTAGAGCCGCAGCGGCAGGTCACGGTAGCTCTTGATCCCTTGGCGGAAGATCAGCACGTGCGCCGGGCAGTTCATCGGCTTGAGCGCCATCCAGTCGGCTTCGCCCGAAATCACCGGGCCTTCATCCTCGGTGTTGGGCACCTCGTCGGGGATCACGAACATGTTCTCGCGGTACTTGCCCCAGTGGCCTGACTGTTCCCACTGCTTGGCGTCCATCACCTGCGGGGTTTTGACTTCGTTGTAGCCTGCCGCGTCGATCGCACGGCGCATATAGGCCTCCAGCTGCCGCCAGATCAGATAGCCCTTGGGATGCCAGAAGACGCTGCCGTGGGCCTCAGACTGGAGGTGGAACAAGTCCATCTCCTGCCCCAGCTTGCGGTGATCGCGCTTGGCTGCTTCCTCAAGCCGCGTCAGGTGTTCGGCGAGCTGCTTTTTGTTGAGCCAGCCGGTGCCGTAGACCCGGCTGAGCATCGCGTTGGCCTGGTCGCCGCGCCAGTATGCGCCCGACACCCGCGTCAGCTTGAACGCCGCCGGATCGAGCTTGCCGGTGCTGGGCAAATGGGGCCCCCGGCACATGTCCATCCATTGCCCGGCGCGGTACACCGTCAGCTCTTCGCCTGCGGGCAGCTCGGCGGCCCACTCGGCCTTGAAGCTTTCACCTTCGGCGCGCCACTTGGCGATCAGCGCGTCGCGCTCCCAGACCTCGCGCACCAGCGGTTCGTTGCGGGCGATGATCTTGCGCATTTCGGCTTCGATCGCGGGCAGATCGTCTTCGGTGAACTGGCGGTCCTTGGGGGCGAAATCGTAATAGAAGCCATCGTCGGTCGAGGGGCCGAAAGTGATCTGCGTGCCCGGGAACAGCGCCTGCACCGCCTCGGCCAGCACGTGGGCAAAGTCATGCCGGGCGAGCTCCAGCGCATCGGACTCGTCGCGCGAAGTGACCAGTGCCAGCTGCGCGTCGCCGGTAAACGGCCGCGACAAATCGACCAGCTCGCCATCAACGCGCGCGGCCAGCGCGGCTTTCGCCAAGCCGGGACCGATTGCGGCGGCAACATCCGCCGGAGTCGAGCCCACGGGCATTTCGCGGACGGAACCATCGGGCAGGCTGATCTTCAACTGGGCTGACATGCAATCTCTCTCGTCGCTGATTCCGGGGCTTTGGCACAAGGTGCGGCACTCCGGAAGGGGCGGCGTCAGGATCGTTGCGGGTTTCGAGAGGTGACGCCAGCCGCCCGAACCCGGACGGCGCCGCGCTGCGGCCTCAGGCCAGCGCGGTCCGCACCCGGAACACCGGGGTGGTGGTAGTCTTCAGAGGCAAGGCATGGGCCGTGTGCATGAGCAGGTCCTTAGCACGGCAGAGGTTAAGGCTCAACCACCGGCGCGCACCGCCGGGTCAGCCAGTCAGCCAGCATCCACCCGGCGCTCAGTGCGATGAACGGCATCGCGGGGTAATGGAAACGGCTCTGCCCTGAAAAGATGATGGCGATTGCAGTCGGATATGCGGCGATCCCGTAAGGCAGCAGCCACCAGTCGGGCACTGCCGCGCCCACTCGCCGCCGCCGGACTTGCACCACCAGCGCGCTCGCGCCGCCAAGCAGCAGCAGCCAGTACCACACCTGATTGGCCAGCCGCACCGCGCGGTACAGCGCCGCGTGCGCGGCATAGGACTTGGCGCCGCGCTCATAGTTCCACAGCGCTTCGCCGTCTGGCCCCCACAGCCGCGCGAGCTTCTTTGGCATCAGCGCGATGAACCGCCCAGGATGCGCCTTGATCCAGGCCAGCCCGAGCCGCTTTGCCTCAGCGTCATAGGCGATCTCGTCCATCTCCAGCCGCCGCGCGAACAAGGCCTGATAGGCGGGATCGGTGTCGCTATAGCCGCCCTGCGCCGTATCGTTGTTGCCGGTCAGCAGGGTTACCCCGGCATTGGTCGAAACCGCCACCGGGTGCCCCAGCACGCGCTGGTTGCGCAGGCTCCACGGGGCCACCACCAGCGCGGCAAGCGCGGCGAGGAGCAGGCCCTTGGCCAGCGCGTGGCGCAGCGCTGGCCAAAATTGCGGCGCGCGCAGTACCGCAATCCCCAGCACCAGCGGCACCACCACCAGCGTCTGCGCCTTGACCAGTGTGGCTAGGCCCAGCAGCAGCCCCGCGCCCACCAGCGCCAGCGCGCCGCGGCCCGCAGTCAGCAGCCAGCAGATCGCCAGCAGCAGCATGGTGTAGAACACCTCGGTCAGGGCCAGCGGCACATAGGCGGCGTTATTGGGGTACAGCGCGAGCAGCAGCAGCGCGAGCCGGGCGGCCAGTTCCGATCCGCCGATCCGGCGTCCTAATGCGAGCACAAGCGCGCCGCTGAGCGCGGCGCAGGCCAGATTGAACAGGCCGACCACCTGCACTGAAATCCCGAACGCGCGGAACGCCGCGCTCAGCGCCAGCGGCCAGCCGGGCGGCCAGAACGCGGTCGGCTGGCCTTGCGGGCTAAGGTAGCCGTGCCCGGCCGCCAGCTCGCCGGCGCGGTCGAAGTAATAGGCCGCATCGGACCACGGCTGCACATCGAGCAGGATCAGCAGCGCGCGCGGGATCAGATACAGTGCCCAAATCGCCAGCAAAGCCCCGCGCGTGGCGGCGAACCAGTCCGTCAGCTTTGCCAGCTTCCCATCCATGCGCCCCGGTTTAGCGGTGCTTGTTCAAGAACCCGTAAACCGCCGCTGCCCGGCCAGCACGGTCAGCCGCTTGGTGCCGCTCAGCACGGCGCTGCGCTGGCGGACCGTGGCGAGGAAGCGGAATTCGCTGGTCGCGGCAGCAGGAGTGAGCTCGACCGTCATATAGCCGCGCTGCGCCATGTCGCACCATTTGAGCTGGGGGTTGCGGCCCAGCGTCGCCCGCGCCATCTCGTCAGCCTTCATCCAGCGGATCGAGCTTTCCGCGCCGGGCGAGGTGACCGAAGTTCCGGCCATTTCGACGCCAACGCGCTTGCCCTTGCGGTCAAGATCGAAGGCCCAGGCGTTGTGGCTATCGCCTGACAGTACCACCAAGTTGGCATCGGCGTTAAGCGAAGCCTTGAACATCCGGTCACGCGCCGCAGGATAGCCGTCCCACGCGTCCATGTTGAGCGGCACCCCGGCACGCCCGGCCTGAACGTCTGCCACCAGCCGGTCCTTCAGCCAACTGGAGGTATCGGCGGGCATCCCGGCGATTACATCCTCGCCCATCGCCACGCTGCCCATCACGATCTGCTGGGCCAGCACTTGCCACGGTTTGCGCGCCTTGACCGAGGCCTTGAGCGCGCCCGCGAGCCAGCCTTCCTGCTGTGCGCCGAGCAAAGTGCGGCCGGGATCGCGCCACGCGCCATCGCGGAATTTGGCCAGGGCGGCTTCGGCTTGTTCGGGCGGCACACCTTTGACCACATCTTGCAGATCGAGCTGCTTGGTCCGGGCGGTCAGGCGGCTTTCCAGTTTGAACAAAGTGGCCAGATTGCCGATCTCGTAAGTGCCCCAGTCATGGTCCGATACCGGCAGCCACTCGCGGTAAGCCTGGCGCGAGGCGGCCTTGCGCACCGCCCATTGGCCTTCGCTGGCATCGTGGTTTTCGGCGCCATCGCGGTAGCTGTCATTGGCGCTTTCGTGGTCATCCCACATCAAGACCATCGGGAACAACTGGTGCATCCGCTGCAGATCGGGATCGGCGCGGTACGTGGCGAAGCGTTCGCGGTAGCGGGCCAGCGTGGTCGCCTCGTCGAGCGGCAGCACGCGCTCGGGCAGCGCCGCCTTGACGCTGGGATAGTCGCCGCGTTTGTATTCGTAGAAATAGTCACCCAGATGCACCGCGAGGTCAAAATCGTCCGCCTGGGCCGCGTGCGCATAGGCGTTGAACCAGCCGAACCCGAAGTTCGAGCAGGAGAATACCGCCATCCGGAACTTGGCGACTTTGCCGACCGGCAACGTGCGGGTGCGGCCGGTAACCGACTTGGTCCCATCGGGCGCGATGAAACGGAAGTGGTACCAGGTGCCGGGCCTTAGCCCGACTGCGTAGCCCTTGGCGCAACTGTCGGCATTGGGCGAAGCCAGCGCCTCGCCGTGCGCGACGACGTGCGCGAACTGATCATCGCTTGCCATTTCCCAGCGCAGCCTGGCCTCGCCGCCGCTGACGTAGCGGGTCCACAGCAGCACCTGATGCGCCCCCGGCTCACCGCTCGCCACCCCGTGCGTAAACCCGCGCGAAGCCTGCCCCAGCAGCGGCGCAGCCGACAGCCCGGCCATCCCCAACGCGGCCAGCTTCAGCGCAGCCCGGCGGCTCGTATGGGTAATCGGTGCCGGCTCGGGCGGGTACATGCTCATCGAAATCTCCCTGAATTTTGCCCTAACCTAGCGAGGTTTTACGACAGGGCAATGACGCCAGAGGACAAGGGTGCTTGACTCCAGAATTTGCTTATGACAAGTTACCTTGACATTAAAACAAGGACACTTGACCATGACCAAACTCCGCACCAGCCTCTGTTGGGCCAGCGCGTTCATCCTGCTGGCAGTCGCTAACCGCCTGGGTTGGGTGGCCGACAAGGATGCGACCACCATGCTCGCCATTCTCCCGGCGCTGTGGGTGGTGAGCGGTGCGCTTGGCCATGGCTGCGGCCGGAAGGCTGCGGCGTGACCGCGGGCTTAGGCACTGGCGGCCTGGCGCGAATTCACCCGGCGGTTTGGGGTGCTGTATTCGGCGCTGGAATGGTGCTGATCGCCTGGCTTGAGAAAAGCCACCGGATTGCCTGGCCATGGAATCTGGTGCTGGTCGGGGTGTTTTCGCTCAGTCTGGTTCCGCTGGCCTTGGCCGTGCGCAATCGGACGGTTTACTGCGGACTGGATTCGGCCGCCGCGCGTCAATACAACCGGCGCGCGCTGATCTGGGCGCTGTCTTACATATTCCTGCTGGGGTTCGCGCTGACGGTCCGCAATACCTGGCAACCGCAGGGCCCGGTGCTGTGGGCGCTGGCTTTGCTGCCGAGCCTGCCGATCGTCTATTACGTCTGGGCGATGGGGCGTTATCTGCGCGAGGAGCAGGACGAATACCTGCGGATGCGGCAGATGCAGGCCGGGATGCTTGCGACCGGGTTCCTGCTGGTGGTGGCGACGTTCTGGGGCTTCCTCGAGACCTTCGGCGTGGCCCCGCATGCCGAAGGCTGGTGGACCGTGGCGGTCTGGGCGATCGGGCTAGGGCTGGGCAGTTTTGTCCAGAACCGGCGCGACCGGCCGGACCGCGAATCATGAAAAACCGCCTCAAGGTCCTGCGCGCGGAGCGGGACTGGAGCCAGCAGGATCTGGCCGAACGGCTCGGGGTATCGCGCCAAAGCGTCAATGCGATTGAGACCGGCAAGTACGACCCCTCACTGCCGCTGGCATTCCGGATTGCCGACTTGTTCGAACTGGCGATCGAGGCGATCTTCGTGCGCGATTGACCGCTTGCCCGTTCGCCTCCGCTCGCGCAGATTGCAGGGTGAGGGAGAGCTTGGATGATCGCTGAATATCTTGAACAGGACGCCACTGGCCTGGCCGCAATGGTCGCCAACGGCGATGTCAGCGCGGCCGAACTGACCGAATGCGCGATCGCGCGGATCGAGGCGCTCAATCCGGCGCTCAACGCGGTGGTCCATACGTTTTTCGAACGCGGGCGCGAGCAGGCCGCGCAGCCCGTCAGCGGGGCCTTTGCCGGGGTGCCGTTCCTGCTCAAGGACATCCTCGGCGATCTGGCGGGCGAACCGACCCGGCAAGGCTCGCGGATCATGCCGGCGGTGCCAGCCGCGACCAATGCCGAACTGGTCGATCGCTTTCTGGCCGCCGGGCTGATCCCGCTGGGCAAGACCAATGTGCCCGAATTCGGGCTGGTCGCCACCACCGAATCGGCGCTTTATGGCCCGGCCCGCAACCCGTGGAATAAGGCCCATTCCACCGGCGGTTCGTCGGGCGGATCGGCCGCGGCGGTGGCCAGCGGAATGGTCCCGATTGCCCATGCCAACGACGGCGGCGGTTCGATCCGCATCCCGGCCTCGGTCTGCGGGCTGGTCGGGCTCAAGCCAACGCGCGCCCGCAATCCATTGGGGCCGCTGGTGGGTGACATCATGGGCGGGCTGGTGCAGGAACACGTGGTCTGCCACTCGGTCCGCGATGCCGCGCGCATGCTCGATTGCACGCACGGGCCGGGGCTGGGCGATCCCTATGCCGCGCCGCCCGCACCGGCCAGCTTTGCCGCCGCGCTGGCGGGCAAAGGGCCGCGGCTGAAGGTGGCCTTCACCCGCACCAAATTGAACGGCCAGCCGCTTCACCCCGAATGTGTCGCGGCGGCCGAAGCTGCGGCCCGGCTGTGCGAAAACCTGGGGCATATGGTCGAGGAAGCCGCGCCGCCGGTCGATCAGGATACGCTGACCATGCCGTTCATGGCGCTGTGGACCGGCGGGCTGGCCATGCAGGTGGACTACATCTGCCAGCTGACCGGGCAGATCCCATCGCTCGATAATCTGGAGGGGCTGACATTCGGCTTGTATCAGGCCGGCAAAGTGGTCACCGGCGAGCAAATGCTCGGTTCGATTGCAGCTTTGCAGACGGTCGGCCGCGCGGTTGCGGCCTGGCATCAGACTTACGACGTGTGGATCACCCCCACGTTGGGGCTGCCGCCGGTGGCCAATGGCACCTTCGATTTCAGCAATACCAACCCGATCGAAGCCTTCGCGCCGATGATCGACTATGTGCCGTTCACCGCGCTGCAGAACGGCACCGGTCAGCCCGCGATTTCGCTGCCGCTCCACTGGAGCGCGGATGGCCTGCCGGTCGGCGTCCAATTCGTTGCGGGTGTGGGCGAAGAGGCGCTGCTGCTGGCCCTGGCAGCCGATCTGGAAGCAGCCAGCCCGTGGGAGCCGCGCTGCCGGGCGATGCGCGCAGCACTGTGAGCGGGACGCAGTTTCACGCGCTGCAAGGTGGCCGCAGGATTGCCTTTCGTTTCACCCCCGGCGCGGGTCCAGCGCTGGTCTTCCTGCCGGGCTATATGTCCGACAAGGCCGGATCGAAGGCGGCGGCGGTGTTTGCTTGGGCGGCGACGGCGGGCCGCGCCTGCCTGCTGCTCGACTATTCGGGCTGCGGGGAGAGCGAGGGGGACTTTGCCGATGGCACGCTCAGCCGCTGGCGCGATGAGGTGCTGGCGCTGATTGATGCGAAGTGCACCGGCCCGGTGGTGTTGATCGGTTCGTCGATGGGCGGGTGGCTGATGTTGCTGGTGGCCTTGGCCATGCCAGAACGCGTGGCGGGGCTGGTTGGGATTGCCGCTGCGCCTGATTTCACGGCCTGGGGCTTCAGCGACGAACAGCAGGCCGAACTGCTGGCCGGTGAGACGGTGCTGGAAGAAAACGCCTATGGCCCGCAACCGACGCCGACCTATCCCGGCTTCTGGAACGACGGTCAGGCCAACCTGCTGCTGGGCCAATCCATTCCGCTCGATTGCCCGGTGCGGCTGCTCCACGGCCAGTGCGATACCGACGTGCCGTGGGAGACCGCGCTGCAGCTGAGCGAAGCCTTGCGTTCAGGCGATGTGCAGGTCACGCTGGTCAAGGACGGCGATCACCGGCTCAGCCGCGACTGCGATATTGCGCTGCTACTCGCCGTGCTGGCAGGCTTGCCGAAATGACCGGAGTTTTCGATGCCCTTAGTCCTTTTGCTTCCGCTGCTGGCTCAGGTTGGAATGGGCGGAGCGCTGCCGCAGGCACCAGTGCCGAACCGTGCCCCCAAACGGGAAGCAGCCGCCACTGTGATTGAACCCAGCCGCCTGCAACAGTGCCTAGACCTTGCTATGCAACGTCCTGCCGATGGCATCGACATGGCCGAAAACTGGCTGACTGCGGCCAGATCCATGACCGAGCGGGCGCAGGCCAAGCAGTGCAAGGCGATGGGTCTGACCCGGATTGACGGCTGGGGCGAGGCGGCCGTGCTGTTTCTGTCAGCGCGCGACGACACGCCAGCTAACGAGACGGGCGAGCGTGCCAGACTGGGCGCACTGGGCGGCAATGCGCTGCTGGTTTCGGGCGACATGGTCAGCGCGCTGACCGCGCTCGATGCGGCGCATGCCGAGGCGCACAAGGCGGCCGACCACAAGCTTAACGGCGTGATCCAGATCGACCGCGCCCGCGCTTTGGTGGCGCTGGGCCGCAATGATGAAGCCGCCGCCGCGCTGGAAGAAGCGCGCGCTGAACTGCCCGATAATCCGCAGGCCTGGCTCCTCTCGGCCACGCTGTCGCGCCGCCAGGGCAAGCTGGCCGAGGCGCAAGCCCAGATCGAGCGCGCCGCCGACCTGCTGCCGATCGACCCCGAAATCGGGCTGGAAGCAGGCGTAATCGCGGTGCTTGCGGGCCGCGATGAGGCCGCCCGCAAAAGCTGGCTGTCGGTCATCAAGGCCGCGCCGGGCAGTGCTTTTGCCAAGACTGCGCAAGGATACCTTGACCAACTGGGGCCTGCCGCCGCATCACCCTCGCGGTGATCGACCTTTCCGTTCTTGATCTGGTGCCGGTGCGCGAAGGCAGCGATGTTAGTGTTGCGCTGGCTGACGCCGCTGCGCTGGCGGTGACCGCCGAGCAGGCCGGGTACAAGCGCTTCTGGGTGGCCGAGCATCATTCGATGGCCGGGGTTGCGGGGGCGGCGACAGCGGTCGTGCTCGCCCACATCGGGCAAGCCACCAGCACGATCCGGATCGGCGCGGGCGGGATCATGCTGCCCAATCACAACCCGTTCGTGATCGCCGAGCAGTTCGGCACGCTTGATGCGCTGTTCCCCGGGCGGATCGATCTGGGGCTGGGCCGTGCGCCGGGCGCGGACATGCGGATCGCGCAGGCGCTGCGCAAGGATCTGGGCCGCGCGTCGGAATACTTTCCGCAGGACGTGGTTGAACTGCGCGCGCTGTTTACGGGCGAGCCCGCGCTGGCGCTGCAGGCCACCCCTGGCCTGGGCGCGCCGGTTGAAATGTGGATCCTGGGCTCGAGCCTGTTCGGTGCGCAACTCGCCGCCGCGCTGGGGCTGCCTTATGCCTTCGCCTCACACTTTGCGCCCGATTATCTCGATCAGGCGCTGGAGGTTTACCGCCGCACTTTCAAGCCCTCGGAGGCGCTGGCCGCGCCGCATGTGATGGCTGCGATGAATGTGATCGCGGCGGAGACCGACGAAGAAGCCTTGCTGCTCGCCTCGTCGATCGACCAGAGCTTTGTCGCATTGCGCAGCGGGAACCCGGGCAAATTGAAGCCGCCGGTGCCCAATTACCGCCAGACTTTGCCGCCCGGCCAGCTCGCGATGCTCGAACATGTCCGGCAGGCCAGCGCGGTCGGCACCCCCGCGCGGGTGCGCGATGATATCGCCCGGTTTGTCGAGCGGACCGGCGCTGACGAGATCGTGGTATCGGGAGCGACTTTCGATCCGGCCGCGCGCCAACGCTCGCTCGAATTAACCATGCAGGCGCTCGCTTAGGCTTAAATCCCTAGCGGCAAGGTGGTTGCCCTTGTCATGCGATGCTCTTACAGTGCGCATAATTGCTACGTAAGCTAGCAACAATATAACAAGCAGGAACGGGTGACCGAGCGCGCCCGAGGAGCGTTTGCAATGAATTCGAAGTCTGCGTTGAGCAAGGCCGTGGCCCGGCAACTGGCCGAATCGATGCTGCCCGCCGATCCGCCCTTTGCCGCTGACGGACTTGAACGCGCCACCGCCTTTGTGCTGAGCGCCGCCGCGCAGCGCGATCCGGGGCAGGCCGGCATCGCGATCGAATCGATTTCGGGCAGCGCCAGCGACCGCTTCATGCGGATCGCCTTGATCAACGATGACATGCCGTTCCTGGTCGATTCGATCTCGGCCGTGATCGCCGCGCACGGCCTAGCCATTGACCGGCTGCTGCACCCGGTACTGGCGGTGCGGCGCGATACGGCGGGCAAGCTGACCGAAGTGCTTGATATGCACGCCGCCGGCGAAAAGCGCGAGAGCATGATCTATCTTGAGACTGAGCGCGGCGATGCCCGCGCCCGGCGCGCGCTGGAAACTGCGCTGTCCGCCACGCTGGCCGATGTCCGCGCGGCGGTGCAGGATTGGCCGCGCCTGCAGGAAGCGATGGGCCGCGATGCCGATGCCTTGGTCGACGGCGAAGGCGCGGCGCTGCTGCGCTGGTTCAAGGAAGGCATGCTGACACAGCTCGGCCACGTCACCCGGATGCGCGATGGCAGCCAGAACGAAGCGCTGGGAATTTGCAAGAAGAGCGCCAAAACCCTGCTCGCCCCGGCCTCGTTCGAGCGAGCCTTTGCCTGGTTTGATAACAAGGCCAAGAGCGGCGGTCGCGTGCCGCTGATCATCAAGAGCAACCTGATCGCCAATGTCCACCGCCGGGTGCCGCTCGACCTGTTCATGGTCCCGGTGATCGAGGCCGGAAAGGTCACCGCGCTGTCAGTCCACGCTGGGGTCTGGACCAGCGCTGGCCTCGCCGCCGCGCCCGACCGGATCCCCCGGATGCGCGCGCAACTGGCCGAGCTGATGGCCAAGTTCGGCTTTGCCCCCAATGGCCATGCCGGTAAGGCGCTCGTCCATGCCTTGACCGCGCTGCCGCACGATCTGCTACTCGGCTTTTCCGATGCCGATCTGGAACGCATTGCCACCGCGATGATGAGTCTGGTCGATCGCCCGCGCCCGCGCCTGGCGCTGGTCGCCGCCCCGCTCGAGCGCCACCTGTTCGCGTTCGTGTGGCTGCCGCGCGATGCCTTGTCGACCACGGTGCGGCTCGCGATTGGCGACATGCTCAGCCATGCCGCCGGGGCCCCGGTGCTCGATTGGAGCCTGCAGGTTGAAAGCAACAACCTCGCGCTGATCCGCTACGTACTCGACATTCGTGAGGGCGCGCCCGAGCCCGATGAGAACAAGCTCGACGTCCAGCTGCAAAGCATGGTGCGCGGCTGGACCGATGCGGTCGAGGCTGAACTGGCGGCAAGCGAGGAGCCATCGCGCGCCGCCGCGATTGCGATGCGCTTTGCCGACGCTTTCCCGCAAAGTTACCGCAGTTCCTATGGCGCGGCTGAAGCTGCGAACGATATCGCGCGGTTGCGACGGCTGGCGGATGAAGGCGAGGAAGGCCCGCGCCGGGGCGCGCGGCTGCTGTGCGCCGATGCCATGTCGGCGGGCGAGCTGCGGCTCAAGCTCTATCAGCGGACCGGCACGCTGACCCTGTCCGATGCGGTTCCGGCGCTCGAAAATTTCGGTTTCAAAGTGATCGAAGACGTGCCGACCGATCTGGACGGCGGGCGGCTCGGCACGATCCACGATTTCGCGCTGACTGCCCCGGCCGGGCTCAATTGCGACGATTTGTTCGCGCGGGCCGAACCGATCGAGGCGGCGATTGCCGACGTGCTCAACGCCCATGCCGAAGACGATCCGTTCAACCGCCTGATCATCGCCGCCGGATTGAGCGCCGAGGAAGCCAACTGGCTGCGCGCGTGGTATCGCTATCTGCGTCAAGCGGGCATGAATTTCGGCATTCCGACGGTGGTCGATGCCTTGCAGCACGCCCCGCAAGTGACCCGCGGGATCATCGCGCTGTTCACCGCGCGCCACGATCCGGCGTTCAAGGGCGACCGCGCCAAGGCCGAAACGGCCGCGCAGGACGCAATCCGCAGCGGACTGGCCTTGGTTCAGGCGATCAACGATGACCGCTTGCTGCGCCAGTACCGCGCGCTGGTCGAGGCGGTGCTGCGGACCAATGCCTTCGCCCCGGCTGCTGACGAGGCGCTGGCCTTCAAGCTTGATTCCGCATTGGTTCCGGGGCTGCCCAAGCCGCTGCCGTGGCGCGAGATTTTCGTCTACTCGCGCCGGGTCGAAGGCATTCATTTGCGCGCTGGCGCGGTGGCGCGCGGCGGGCTGCGCTGGTCTGACCGGCGCGACGATTTCCGGACCGAAGTGCTCGGGCTGATGAAGGCCCAGCGGGTCAAGAACGCGGTGATCGTGCCGACCGGGGCCAAGGGCGGGTTCTATCCCAAGCAATTGCCCGATCCGGCCAGAGACCGCGATGGCTGGCTGACCGAAGGCAAGGAAAGCTACAAGCTGTTTATCCGCACGCTGCTGTCAATCACTGACAATATACTGGGCGGCAAAGTGGTGCATCCCAAAGGTGTGGTGGTGCGCGATGGGCAGGATCCCTATTTCGTGGTCGCCGCCGATAAGGGCACGGCAACCTTCTCCGATACCGCCAACCAGATCGCCGAAGACCACGATTTCTGGCTCGATGATGCCTTCGCCAGCGGCGGCTCCAAGGGTTATGACCACAAGGCGATGGGGATCACCGCCAAGGGCGCGTGGCTCTCGGTCCAACGCCACTTCCTCGAAATGGGGGTCGATGTGCAGAACGACCCGGTGCGGGTGATCGGCTGCGGCGATATGTCGGGCGACGTGTTCGGCAACGGGATGCTGCTGTCCAAATCACTGCAGCTGGTCGCAGCTTTCGATCACCGCCACATCTTCCTCGATCCCACCCCTGACGCGGCCAAATCGCATGCTGAACGCGCGCGGATGTTCGCGCTGCCGCGCTCCAGCTGGGACGATTACAACAAAAAGCTGATCTCCAAGGGTGGCGGCGTGTACGCGCGCAGCCTGAAGGACATTCCGCTGTCCAAGGAAGTCCGCGAAATGCTGGGGATCGAAGCGGCGAGCATCGACCCCGACGGCCTGATCAGCGCGCTGCTCAAGGCCGAGGCGGACCTATTGTGGTTCGGCGGGATCGGCACTTATGTGAAGGCCCGGCATGAGAATAACGCGGTGGTCGGCGATCCCGCCAACGACGCGCTGCGGATCGACGGCGCCGATCTGCGGGTGCGGGTGCTGGGTGAGGGCGCCAACCTGGGCATCACCCAGGCCGGGCGGATCGAATTTGCGCTTGCGGGCGGCCGGATCAACACCGACTTCATCGACAATTCGGCCGGGGTCGATTGTTCGGATAATGAGGTCAATATCAAGATCGCGCTGGCCGGGGCCAAGCGCGCCGGGCGGCTGACCGAACCGGCCCGGGTCAAGCTGTTGATGCAGATGACCGACGATGTCGCGGCGATCGTGCTCGAAGACAACCGGCTGCAGGCGCTCGGCCTGTCGATCGCGCAGGCTGGCGGAGCCAAGGCGCTGCCATCGCAATTGCACCTGATCGAGCGGCTGGAAGCGCTCGGCCAGCTCGACCGCAAAACCGAGGGCCTGGCCGAAGCCGACGTGCTCACTCGCCGCGCCACCGAAGGCCACGGGCTGACCCGGCCCGAGCTGGCGGTGCTGCTGTCCTGCGCCAAGCTGGCGATGCAGGAAGCACTGGAAGATTCGGCGCTGCCGGATGATCCGGGGCTGGCGGGCGAGCTGCTCGCAGCCTTCCCCGCGCCGATGCGGGGCAAGTACGAGCAAGACATTCTGGCGCACCGGCTGCGGCGTGAAATCATCGCGACCAAGCTGACCAACCGGATGATCAACCGGCTCGGCGTGATCCATCCCTACGAGCTGGCCGAAGAAGAAGGCGCGACCCTGGCGCAAGTCGCGGCCGGGTTCGTCGCGGCTGAACGCTTGCTGGAAATGCCCGCCTTGTGGGCGGCGATTGAAACTACGCCGATGAGTGAAGGCGCGCGGATCCTGCTGTTTGAGCGCGCCGCATCGGTCGTGTCCGACCACATCGCCGATCTGCTGCGGGTCGGCGGGGGCACGCTCGAACCCTCCAAACTCGTGGCCGATCTGGAACCGGGCGTGCGCGAACTGTCGCACGATACGCACAGCTTGCTGGCGGGTGAAGGTCGCAGCCAATCGGCCGCAATGGTCCACGCGCTGATCGCGGCTGGGGCGCCGGCGGCGGAAAGCGCCGCGGTGGCCAAGCTTTATGACATCGACGGCGCGATCGGGCTGGCGCGGTTGGCGCGCGATAACGGCATCGGGCCGCGAACTTTGACTGCCGCATTCAGCGATCTGGGCGCGCGGCTGGGGCTCGACTGGGCGCAGCAGAGCGCTGCACGGATGAGCCCGTCCGACCCGTGGGAGCGCTTGCTGGTCAACGGCATTGCGCGTGATTTTCAGCAGATGCGGCTCGATTTCCTGCGCCGCAGCGCGCTTAAGCAAGGCGAGGCGGCCAAGGCAGTTGAACGCTGGGCCGAGGCGCAGGCCCCGGCCATCGCGCAATTCCGCATGGTGATCGCGCGGGCGCAGACGGTGATGCCGGTGGCCCCGGCGATGCTCGCGCAGATTGCCAGTCAGGCGCGGAATTTGTTGGCGCGTTAGTTAAAAAAAGGAGTTCGCGCAGAGGACGCCGAGGAAGAAAACCGCAGACGCTCAGAGATGTTGTGTTTGCGGCGCAACCGCTGTCGGATCGGAACATTGCGTCAATCGCACCGTAGCGATATTTACAGTAGCCTACGGTTGAAGCTACCCCTCTGCGCCTCTGCGGGTTTCTTCCTCGGCGGCCTCTGCGTGAACCAGTTCTCCCAGCGCCCACCGCGCCGCCTCCGCAACCACAGGATCGGGATCACCGGTCAGCGCGGTGACTTGCGTAATCAAACCTGCGTCCCCGCTATTGCCGGCCGCATACAAGCAATTGCGCACGAACCGGTTGCGCCCGATCCGCTTGATCGGCGAGCCTGAGAACAGCGCGCGAAAGCCCGCATCGTCGAGCAGCAGCAGCTCGGCCAATTTGGGCGCGGCCAGTTCGGCGCGGGGCAGGAAGGCCTGCATGGCGCTCGCAGTGCTGGCGAACTTGTTCCACGGGCAGACCGCCAGGCAATCGTCGCAGCCATAGATACGGTTGCCCATCGCGGTCCTGAATTCGAGCGGGACCGAGCCCTTCAGCTCGATCGTCAGATACGAAATGCAGCGCCGTGCATCGAGCTGATAGGGCGCTGGAAAGGCCTGCGTTGGGCAGGCGTCCTGGCAGGCATTGCAGGTGCCGCAATGGTCGGCCTCAGGCGCGCTCGGCGTGAGCGAAAGCGTGGTGTAGATCGCGCCCAGAAACAGCCACGAGCCGTGTTCGCGGCTGACCAGATTGGTGTGCTTACCTTGCCAGCCCAGCCCGGCGGCTTGCCCCAGCGGCTTTTCCATCACCGGCGCGGTATCGACGAACACTTTGACCCCGGCGTTGCCCAATCCGCGCTTTTCTGCTGCAGCGATCAGCCAGCTGGCCAAGGCCTTGAGCGCCTTCTTGACGACGTCGTGATAGTCCTTGCCCTGCGCATAGACCGAAATCCGGGCCCGGTCCGGCTGGTCCGCCAAAGCCAGCGGATCGCTCGCCGGGGCATAGCTCATCCCCAGTGCGATCACGCTTTGCGCCTCGGGCCACAGGCCTTGCGGGCTGCGCCGATGCTGCTCGCGCGCGGCCATCCACTCCATCTCGCCGTGGCGGTCATCGCCCAGCCATTGCTCCAGCCGCCGCGCTGCCAGCGGGTCTTCCTGCGCGGGCGCAATTCCGCAGGCCGCAAAGCCCAGCCGCGCGGCTTCCCGGGATAAATCATCGCAAAGCAAAGCGATTTGCGCCGAATTAACCAAACTTCCTGTTGCTCCCGTTCACAAGGTGGCCTCTACCGGCGTTCGTGATGAAGCTAGAGGAATGCCAGATGGGGAGCAACGCGCCAGCTGCGGCGGGGCAATTTACTGGCCGGCCTCTCGCAATTGAGGCGCGCGGACTGGTCAAGCGGTTCGATGGTTTTACAGCGGTTGACGGGGTCGATCTGACCGTTCCCGAAGGCGCGATTTACGGCATTCTGGGGCCCAACGGGGCGGGCAAGACCACGACGCTGCGGATGCTGCTGGGGATCATCGATCCCGATGCCGGGCTGCGCCGAGTGCTGGGGCATGACCGTCCGCACGAAGTGGCGCACACCATCGGCTACCTGCCTGAGGAGCGCGGACTCTATCCTTCGATGAAGGCCTATGAGGCGATTGCCTTTCTGGGCGCGCTGCGCGGCTTGCCGCTGGCCGAGGGACGCAAGCGCGGCAAGGAACTGCTGGAGGAGCACGGCCTTGGCTATGCCATCGACCGGCAGATCCGCCAGCTATCCAAGGGGATGGCGCAGCAGGTCCAGCTGCTCGGCACCTTGGTGCATCAGCCGCGGCTGGTGGTGTTTGACGAGCCGTTTTCGGGGCTCGACGCGCTCAACCAAGGCAAACTGGAAAAGATGATCCGCGGGCTGGCCGAGCGCGGCACCACGGTGATCTTCTCCACTCACGTGATCGCCCATGCTGAGCGGCTGTGCGACGAAGTGGCGATTATCGCGGGCGGCAAGGTGCCGTTCGCCGGGCCGGTCGATTTGGCGCGTGACCGGATCCGGCCGCAAGTCCGGCTGGAAACCCGCGCAGGTGACGGCACATGGCGCGCGGCACTGCCCGCCGATGCCCAGCATGAGGGCAATTTCTGGCACTTTTCGTTGCCCGATAGCGGGATCGAGCCGCTGCTGCGGGCACTGATCGAGGGGGAGGCGGGGATCCTCTCGCTGTCGATCGAACGCGCCGGACTGCACGATGCGTTCGTCGCCATCGCCGGTGAAGCCGCCGCCCGCGCGCTTGAAGAAAGCCCCGAGGAGCTCCGCCGATGACCCCGCCTGACCGCAGCACCGGACGCCTCTCAACGCTCGCCGCCGCCTATGTGGTGGCGCGGCGCGATTTTGTCGCGATCCTGTTCTCGCGCAGTTTCATCTTCTTCCTGCTTGGCCCGCTGTTCCCGGTGCTGGTTGGCGGGCTGGCCGGCGGGATCGGGCAAAAGGTCCAGGACAGCGCCGATCGCCCGGTGCTGGGCGTTGCGATGAGCGCTGCTGATGCAGGCCGAATGGTCAAAGCGCAGCAGCAACTGATCCAGCAGCTGGGCAATACCATGCCCGATCTGGTGGTGGTCAAGCAGCTCAAGCCGGGCGAGGCTTTCGATCCGATCGCTGCGATGAAAAGTAACCGCGCCAATCTGGCCGCGATCGTCACCGGCACTCCGCAGCACCCGGTGCTGACCGGCTCGGATGACCGGCTTGCCAGCTGGCAAGGGCGCGTCGGGATGCTCTGCGCGCAGGCGCTGGGCAATGGCCCGCAGAGCTTTCCCGAAGTTACGCTGACTGGGATCGCCACCACCCGCGCCGATCAAACTCATGGCCGGATGGTCACCGCGCAGATCGGCCAGACCGTGCTGTTCCTGCTGATGATGATCCTGGCGGGGATGGTGCTGTCCAACCTGGTCGAGGAAAAGGGCAACAAGATCATCGAAGTGCTCGCCGCCGCGATCCCGATGGACGCGGTGTTCCTGGGCAAGCTGTTTGCGATGCTGGCGGTGTCGATGGTCGGGATCACCGTCTGGGGCTTGGCCGGTTCTGCGGTGTGGCTGGGGGCTGGGCACAGTCTGGGCGAGTACCCCGCCCCGGCGGTCGGCTGGCCAATGTTCTTTGCGCTGGGGGTGATCTATTTTTCGATGGGTTATCTGGTGCTGGGATCATTGTTCCTGTCGATCGGATCGATGGCCAGCACCGTGCGCGAGGTGCAGACGCTGTCGATGCCGGTGACCATGCTGCAGCTGCTCAACTTCTTCTTCGCCACCTATGCCATGGCTCAGCCGGGCACCTGGATCGAGAAGGCGGCGATGATTATACCGTTCAGCTCACCGTTCATCATGCTGGCCCGCGCGGCGCAGGATGGCGCGCTGTGGCCGCATGTTGCCGCGATTGCCTGGCAAGCGCTGTGCGTGGCCCTACTGGTCCGCGCCGGAGCGGCCTTGTTCAAGAAGCGCGTAATGCAAAGCGGACCGGCTGGCGGCATAAAGCGCAACCGCTGGTGGCGGCGCCGAGCGAGCAGCGCTGACGCTGACGCCACACCGCAAGCTCGCGCCAATTGACCCGTCAGCCGCGCAGTTCACCGAGCCGCTATTGACAATTAGGTAAGCGGGCGCAGGATAGGTCTTAAGGTGCAACGTATCGTCCAATGATACGGCGGGAGAGACCAATCGATGGCTACCAAGGCGACTACGCCCGAACAGTTTACCTATCGCACATCGCCCAGCGCGACCGATGCGTTTGCGGGCTGGCTGAAAGAGTATGGGCAAAACCTGCTCAAGCACACGCACCCGCGCGACGTATCGCGCTCTGACATCTATGTCGAGGACCGCTGGCAGCCGATCTTTGCCGAAATGCGCAGCCATGAACCGGTCAACAAGGTCACCGGCACGCCCTACGGTGATTTCTGGAACGTCACCACGGTCAAGGCGATCCAGCATGTCGAGGCACTGCCCGAGCTGTACTCATCGTCCTGGCTCAATGGCGGGATCACCATCGGCGAGCCGCCGCCAGACGTGACCCCTGAGATGATCGCGGAACGGCGCCTGCCGATGTTCATCGCGATGGACCGGCCCGAACACACCGGCCAGCGCCGCACGGTCGCCCCGGCGTTCACCCCGGCCGAAATCGAATACCTCGCCACAGAAGTGCGGATGCGCACCGCCGCCGTGCTTGATACGCTGCCCTATGGCGAGCAGTTTGACTGGGTTGAGAAGGTTTCGATCGAGCTGACCACCGGCATGCTCGCGATCCTGTTCGGCTTCCCGTGGGAAGACCGGCACCTGCTGACGTTCTGGTCAGACTGGGCGGGCGATGTCGAATTGAGCCTGGCCCGGGAGCTGGGCGATACCCGCCACGAAATCCTGAGCGAGATGGCGCAGTATTTCCAGCGCCTGTGGATCGACCGGATGGGCAAGGAGCCCAGCCGTGACCTGATCTCGATGATGATCCACTCCGATGCGATGAGCCACATGAGCCCGCAGGAATTCATGGGCAACCTGATCCTGCTGATCGTTGGCGGCAATGATACCACCCGCAACACCATGTCCGGGATTGTCCACGCACTGGACAGCTTCCCGGATCAGCGGGCGATCTTTGAAAGCGATCCTTCGGTGATCCCCAATGCCGTGCAGGAATGCATCCGCTTCCAGACCCCGCTGGCGCACATGCGCCGTACCGCTACAGCGGACGCGGACCTGTTCGGGCACCAGATCAAGGCCGGGGACAAGGTGATTTTGTGGTACATTTCGGCCAACCGCGATGAAGAGGTCTTCACCAATCCTGACGCGATCGACCTGCGCCGCGATAACGCGCGGCGGCACGTCGCGTTCGGGTACGGAATCCATCGCTGCGTCGGCGCGCGGCTGGCTGAGCTGCAGCTCAAGATCCTGCTGGAGGAAATGCACAAGCGGCGGATGCGGGTGAATGTGACCGGCAAGATTGAGCGGGTGCGGGCCAATTTCGTCCATGGCTTCCGCAAGCTGGAAACCACGCTCGAAAAATTCTGAGGCACGACTGCAACTTTTGCAGGCGGCGCAGCGTATTAGCTTGTGAGGCGCAGCGTGCCAGTGACTGCGCCCGCGAAGGAGTTTGCCATGATCGCATCACCTATCCCATCGCGCCGCTCGTTCTTGCGGCTGCTGGGCGCTGGCACCGCCAGTGTGGTCTTGGCCGCCTGCGGCAGCGGGCGCGCCGATGCCAAAGGCTATCCGGTCACCTTCAGCAACGCCGAGTGGAAGCGCCGGCTGACCCCCAAGCAGTACCACATCTTGCGCGAGGAGGGGACCGAGCGGCCGTTCACATCGGCGCTGCTCAATGAACACCGCAAAGGCACGTTTGTCTGCGCGGCGGACGGCAACCCGCTGTTTTCCAGCGCGACCAAGTTCGACAGCGGCACCGGTTGGCCCAGCTTCTGGCAGCCATTGCCGCGCGCGGTTGGCACCAGGACTGATTGGTCAGCCGGTGCGCCGCGCACCGAAGTGCACTGCACCCGCTGTGGCGGCCACTTGGGCCACGTGTTCGATGATGGGCCAAAGCCGACCGGCAAGCGCTATTGCATGGACGGCGATGCGATGCTGTTCAAACCGGGCTGAGCCAGCGGTTTGACGCGGTAGAGCCGCAGGGTTCCAGCACCGGGCGGCAGCGCCACCGGCTCCAACCAGTCTGGCGTCTTACCGCCCAGTAACTGCGCCATCAGGCCTTGCGGCGCGAACAGCTGGTAATTGTGCGCCTCAGTTAGATCGCTGCACACCAGCACAAAGTCTGCGCCGTGCCGCCGAACGATCTTTTCAGCTGCGGCGGGCGAAACCACGAAGGCCGCGATTACATCGTGCATCGCTGTTGCGGCGCGGTGATGGCCGGTCGCAATGACCTTGTTCCGGGTACCTTGCAGCAGCGCCGGGCTGACTTCAAATGGCGCGAACAGAGTTGCCGGGGCCAGTGCGTTGAGCGCTGGCAAGGAACCAGGCAGGCTGCAACCGTGGCCAAGGTCAGGGCCAGAGGTTGGCGCAGTGGCCGGAGGCGGTGCGATCCGGTTCCTGATTTGCCCGGCGGCAAAGCCCGGCAAAAGGATCAGCAAGATCAACGGCAGCACCAGCACGCGGGCGATCAGCCGCATGGTCTCGACACGGCGCATTGCTTCCGAGATGGCATAGCCCAGCGGCACCACGGCGATCGCGGTCGCTACCGCGCTGAAGCGTGATACCAGCAGCGCGATCACCAACACCCCACTCAGCAGCAATGTCAGATCGCAAAGGAGCACTCGGCGTTCGGCGTCAGCGCGGCACCAGTTGAGCGCCACTATGCCCAGCCCCACCAGCGGCGGCACGATCATCTGGACCATCGTAGGGAAGTCCTGCCGCCAGACCGGCATCCCTTCGAGAACGTTGTTGTACCAGACGTGCCGTACCAGCGGATCAAGCGCGCCGAACGGCCCGGCCAGGCACTGCGGCGCGAGCGAGAGGTAAAATGCCCCGACCAACAGCGCCAATCCCGCCAGCAGCAAGGCCAGCATAGGCCGCGAGGGCGATTTCAGCGCGGCAATCGCGGTGACGAGTGCGGCGGCGAGCGCCAGTCCAGCCAGGTGGCCCGGCGAAACCGTGTCGCAATGGGGATCGCTGACCAGCCCGCGCGTCGCCAAATAGCTGGCTGCGCTGGTCAGGGCGAGCGCGCCGAGCATGTGCATCAGCCAGCTGCGCGCGGTGGGATCGCGCAGCCAGCGCAGTCCCAGCACCGCCGCGAACAGCGCGGTGAATGGCAGCAGTTCCAGGCTGATCGCCATGCCCAGCGCCAGCGCCCCGCCGATAATCCAGCCGCCGCGCCGGGCATTGGCGCTAAGCGCGCCATTGAGCGCGGCCAGCACCGCGACGATTTGCCAGCCGTGATGATCGATTCGCATCGGCTGCAGCTGCGCCAGCGGGGTGATCGCCATGATCCAGACCAGACACCCGGCAAAGGCGGCGCGCGGTCCGTAAAGCTTGAGCGCCAGCCGCGCGGTCAGCAGCATGGCACAAAGCAAGGTCAGCAGCGGCACGATCACCGACGCGACCAGCTCGGCGTTGGCTTGGCCCAGCAAGGGCCGCAGCAACATGATGACCAGCGCGAGCGGACTATCGACCAGCCGCGACCAGTGCGTTGCCACGCCAGCCGGGGGATCGATGCGGTACTGGTGCAGATCAAACCAGCCTTGCCCGGCCAGCAGATCGCGCACTTGGACCAACCGCAAGACATCGTCGGGGTCGGCCAGCGCAAAGCTGTGGATCGCGCTCCAGGTGCGGACGATCAGGATGCCGGCGATGGCCAGCCAGGCCAGCCCGATGTTGCGCCAGAAGCCTTGTGGGGCCCGGGGCGGCGCGGTCACGCCAGTCGGCCCTTGCGAAACACGATGATGTCACGCAGCAGCCAGGTGACCGTAAAGCTGACGCCGATGGCCGCCAATTTGGCCAGCCTTGGATCAAACCCGGCGACACTGCCGAGCGAGACGATGGTGCTGGTCAGTGCCAGCCCGACCAGTGCGGAAGCCACGAACAGCGCCTTTTGACGGGTCCGCTCCGCGCCGCGCTGCGCCACGCTGGCGGTGAACACCTTGCGGCTCGAAACCAGCCAGTGCACCGCGATGCCAATGGTATAGCCGAATGCGGCGGCCAGCCCCGGCGCAGCGCGCAGTTCCAGCAGTGCGAGAAAGCTCGCAAAGTCACAGCCCAGTGCGATCACGCTGGCGCCCAGATAGCGCACCAGCAGCACGTGCCGCAGGTGGTGGAGCCGGGCCAGCATCGGGCTTGCGCTCAGGCCGCGTCGCGGCGCTTGGGCGGCGCGACGCGCTGCGGCACAACGCGGACCGAGGCCAATGCGGCGGCTTGGTCAGCACTCGGTGTCAAAGTCACTTGCGCGCCTTCGTTTCCGGCCTCGTGATATTCGGCGTCTTCGTTGACGTTCCACACATCATAGACCCGCGCTTCGGCTAGGATGTTTTCGACCGTCAGCATCGCGGTCATCATCGCGTGATCCTGATTGTTGTAGCGGTGCATACCGTTGCGGCCGACAAGATGCAGCGTCGGGAAGCGCTCTTCCAGTTCGCTGCGCATGGCCGCGACATGCGCGGCATAGTCTTCGTCATAGACCGGATAGGCTTTTTCCTGCCGCACCACCGCGCCGCCGATCACTTGTTCGGCCGAAACCAGCCCCAGGATCGCGGTTTCGCGGGTGGCCAGATTGATCAGCTCAGCATCGCTCATCGACCACAACCCGTCGCCCTCAAAGCAGAAGTATTCCAGCCCGACGCAGGCCACGCCTTGCTCAGGCACCATTTCGGGCGACCACGAGCGGAAGTTCTGGATGCGGCCGACCTTGACCTTGCTGTCGTGGATATAAATCCAGTTGTCGGGGAACAGATCGTCGCTGCGGATCTTGAGCGCGACGGTCAGGAAATCGCGGTAGCGCAACTGTGCCGCCGCCAGGCTCGATTGCGGCAGCGGGTGCAGTCGGGTCGCCAGTTCGCGCATCGGGGCCGAGCTGATCGCATGACGCGCTTTGATTACCGTCTCGCCGCCAGCATGCGTGCCAGTCAGCCGCCAGCCGTTTGCGCCGTCGCTGGCAAGTTGCTTGAGCGCGTGGCCCATCAGTACGTCGCCCTTGCCGCTCGCCAGCACCTTGTCGCGCGCCGCATCCCACATCATCCCGGGACCGAGCCGGGGGTAGCGGAAAGTTTCGAGCAGGGTCTTGGTCTGCATCCCGTCGTTGGGCGCCTTGTTCAGCCCCAGACTGCGCTTCAGCCCGTCGACCACTGCACTCCACAACGACAGCCCCTTGATCCGCTGCGCGGCCCAATCGGCGCTCATCTCGTCGCACGGCATGCCCCAGACCTTCTCGGTGTAGGTCTTGAAGAAGATCGAATACAATTTGTGGCCGAACTGGTTGACGGTCCAGTCCTCAAAGCTTTTGACCGCCTTGTTCGGGAATAGCTGCGCCTTGGCGAAGCTTGCCATGCACAAAGTGCTGCGCACGATCCCCAGGTTCCACAACGCTTCGAACGCGCGCAGCGGATAGGAGTAGAATTTGCCTTCGTAATAGATCCGGCTCATCCGCGGGCGCTGGATGAAGTCATCGGGCAGCAGCTCGTTCCACAGATCGACCACTTGTTGCGATTTGGAGAAAAAGCGGTGCCCGCCGATGTCGAAGCGATAGCCTTCATGCTCGACCGTGCGGCTAATCCCGCCAACATAATGCGGATCTTTTTCGATCACCGCGACGCTCAGCCCGGCCTTGGTCAGCAGGTAAGCGGCGGTCAGCCCAGCCGGTCCCGCACCAATGATCGCCACATCGACGCTCTGCTCGTGAGAATTTGCGCCAATGTGCGCGCCGGTAAAGCCAGAAACAGCCATTTTGCCCCCAATGATCTCGTGGCGGCAGGAGTGAAGGAAATTGCCTAATCAGTGGTTAATGCGGCGCGATTTTGAGCTCCGTTAGGGCGGCTGGAACGGGCGCAATTGCGCCGGTTTGGAGCAGACAGTTCAGCTGCGCCAGCTCGTCCAGCCGGAACCCTTGCTGGAACACCAGGCCGTGCAGGCCGCCGCGCCGCCACCGCACCCGCGCGATCAGCGCGGGCAGGTGCAGCGCATCGATCCGCAGCTCCAGCCCGATCGCCAGCCGCTGATCGAGCAGCACCGCCGCGCCGTGCTGCGAAATGTCCCACAGCTGCGCCGGCAAGGTTACTTGATTTGCCGCGAGCAGCACCGGAACTGGCTGGGCCAGCCGCAGCCGGACGTGGCGTTTGGGGAAGGGGCCGGTTTCTTCGATAAGTTGCTGCGCCGCCAGCGGGCCATCGGCAAAGCGAAACCCGGCCTGGTCCGCGCGCTGCCAGACGCGTTGCAGCCGGTATCGCACCTCGCTGCCCAGCTCCAGTTCGCACGCCGCTGGCGTGACCAGCGGGTGGAACAGCTTGGCCCGCAGACCCCGGTCTGAGACATCGCGCAGCACGCACAGGAACTCGCCCTCGGCGGTGATCAGCTTGGCCACCCGCAGCAGCAAGGTGAAGCGCTGCGACTGACGCTGCTCGTGCGGCGGGGACTTGGCGGACCTCACTTTGGAGGACGGCGATTTGGCGGATTTGCGCGGCATAGGCTCCCTGAACGGACCATCGGGCCGCAGGGTGCAAACTTAACCAGGGAGGCCCAAGGTGGCTTGAACGCCGCGCTAGGTAATTGGGCCTAGGAGTGGTGCGGACGGTGGGACTCGAACCCACACGAGCAAGGCTCAGGGGATTTTAAGTCCCCGGCGTCTACCATTCCGCCACGTCCGCGCGCTTTTGCTTAGTGCGCCTTGGACGTCCGGCCAAGGCTTGGCAACACCAGGCCGCTACCCTACCTCAGGCAATAATATCCGGGATCAGGTAGTCCTTGATCATCATGATCTGGTCCCGCAGCCGCAGCTTGCGTTTTTTCAGTCGGGCGATCTGCAGCTGGTCGTTCGCGCCGGCGCCGGTCAGTGCGTCGATCGCCGCGTCGAGATCGCGGTGTTCGATCCGCAGCATCTCCAGCCGCTTGCGCATTTCCTCTTCGTTCACGAAAAACCGCCTCACTTTGCCAACTGTAGCGGCCAACTTGTCGCGGCGCTCAATCGCCCTGCCGCAAGCCTCCACTCAGGTGCTTCGCAAGATAGGCTTAATATGCTTCCATGACAATTGCAGTGACCCACTGATCACCGAGTCGAGATCGGCGGCGAGTTGCAGCCCGAGGGGGCTAACACAAGGAGAATCCCCTATGGAACAGTCGCATGTCAGTGCCTTGCAGATCAAACACGCCGGCCTTGAACGCCAATTGGCCGACGAACAGAGCCGCCCAGCGCCTGACTTGAAGACTATTCAACTGCTCAAGAAGCGGAAACTGAGGATCAAGGAAGAGCTTGCTCACATCTAGTCGGGTTTTATTGGCGCTCCGCTTTCGAGCGGGGCGCCCACCCGGTGACAAATTCGAATTTATTGAAGGTCTGGCACGTTCCCATGGCGCACGCTTTGGGTTAGGCTGAGCGCATGACCGTACCCAGCGCCGTTTCCGCCGCCCGCACGATCCTAACCCGCCTGCACGATGTGATGGCCTCGCGCAGTCACGCCCAAGCCAAACTCAATACCGTGGTCGAGGTGATTGGCGAAGGTCTCGATAGCGAGGTCTGCTCGGTCTATCTGCTGCGCGAAGGCATGCTTGAACTGTTCGCCACGCGCGGACTGGCGCAGGAAGCGGTGCACGTCACCCGGATGAGCATCGGCGAAGGCCTGGTCGGCTCGATTGCCGAAACGGCTGAAATGCTCAATCTGGCCGAGGCCACCGCTCACCCTGATTTTTCCTATCGGCCAGAAACTGGCGAAGACAAGTTTCACTCATTCGCCGGAGTGCCGATCGTCCGGCGCGAACGCGCGGTCGGGGTACTGTGCGTCCAGCACGTCGATCCGCGCCGCTATGAAGAGGTCGAGATTGAGGCGCTGCAGACCGTGGCGATGGTCCTGTCCGAGCTGATCGCCAATGCCGATCTGGTCGACGAGGAAGAGGTGGCCCTGCTGCGCGCGGCGCAGACCGGGCCAGTGCGGCTGACCGGGCTGGCGCTGGTCAAGGGTCTCGCCAGCGGAAACGCGGTGTACCACCAGCCGCGGATCACCATCGAACACGTCATGGCGGAAGACCGCGACGCCGAGCTGAGCCGGGTCTACCTCGCCTTTGACAAGATGCGCGAGCAGATCGAGCGGATGGCCAGCCAAGCCGAATTCGGCGTGGGCGGTGAGCATGAAGAGGTGCTCGAGACGTACAAGATGTTCGCTTATGATGAAGGCTGGAGCCGCCGAATTATCGAAGCGATCGATACCGGGTTGACTGCCGAAGCAGCGATCGAACGCGTCCAGCAACGCACCCGGATGCGGATGCGCCAGATCGACGATCCGCTGCTGGCCGACCGGATGCACGATCTGGAAGACCTGTCCAACCGACTGCTGCGGACCGTGTCGGGCCAGATGGGCACCGCCGCCAGCCAGGGGCTGCGATCGGACACCATCCTGATCGCGCGCAATCTAGGCCCGGCGGAACTGCTGGAATATGACAAGCGGCGGCTGAAGGGCGTGATGCTCGAAGAAGGCTCGCTGACCGCGCACGTGGTGATCGTGGCGCGGGCGATGGGCATTCCAGTGCTGGGCCGGGTGCGGGGGCTGCGCGGTGCGGTGCGCGATGGCGATCCGCTGCTGCTTGATGCCGACAATGGCACCGCCACGGTGCGCGCCGCCCCGCCGATGATCGAGGCGTTCGAAGCACGCTTTGCCAAAAGCAAAGAGCGGCAGGCGAGCTATGCCAAGCTGCGCGATGTCGAACCGTTCAGCAAGGACGGGACCCGGATCACGGTGATGATGAATGCCGGGCTGCGTGATGATATGCCCAATCTGGCGCTGACCGGAGCCGATGGGGTCGGACTGTTCCGCACCGAATTCCAGTTTCTGGTTTCTGCCACGCTGCCCGCGCGCGAGCGCCAGACGCGGCTGTACCGCGATGTCCTTGACACTGCGGGGGACCGCCCGGTGGTGTTCCGCACGGTCGATATCGGCGGCGACAAGGTGCTGCCTTATCTGCGGCATAACGACGGCGAGCATGAAGAGAACCCGGCGATGGGCTGGCGCGCATTGCGCGTCGCGCTGGAACGCGGCGGGCTGCTGAAAGTGCAGGCGCGGGCATTGCTGGAGGCGGCGGCCGGGCGCACGCTCAACGTGATGTTCCCGATGGTCAGTGAACCATGGGAGTTTGATGCCGCGCGCGAGGTGTTCGAAAGCCAGCGCAAGTACCTGCACGGCCTGAAGAAGCCGCTGCCCGATGCGATCCGCTATGGCGCCATGCTCGAAGTGCCGGCGCTGGCCGAAACGCTCGATCTGCTCGCCCCCAAGCTGTCGTTCCTGTCGATCGGGACCAATGATCTGACCCAGTTCCTGTTCGCTGCTGATCGCTCGAACCCCAAGCTGGCCGAGCGTTACGACTGGCTATCGATTTCGATCATGCGGTTCCTGCGGCGGGTCTTGCTGGGCGTGGCCGGGCACCCGGTCGACGTGACGGTCTGCGGCGAGATGGGCGGGCGCCGACTGGAAGCGCTGGCCTTGCTGGGGATCGGCCTGCGCCGCTTGTCGATCACGCCCGCCGCGGTCGGCCCGATCAAGGAACTGGTTCGCAAGGTCGACCTAGACGAGATCGGTACGGCGATGACCCAGTGGCTGGCGGCGCCGCCGCCCAACCTGCGCGAAGCACTGTCGCAGTGGGCGCAGGAACGCGGAATCGATACTGACTAATACTTGGGCAGCGCCTTGCACGCGGCATCCACCACAAATTGCGGGCGGACTGTCGCCAAGGTGCCCGAGTGACGCTCCAATAGCGTTGACTTTCAACCGCAAGCCGCGATTGTCCGCCCCAAATCAGAAATCGGTAACATAAAGTTACAGGCTGGGGTTGCGATGGAAAATATTGATACGGCAGCGGCGGAAGTCGAACTGCCCTTGGAAACTGTTGGTTCGCAGCTTCGCCGCGCGCGTGAGGCGGCGGGTATGTCGCTCGCGCAGATCTCCGGCCAGACTCGCATCAACGAGCGCCAGCTCGCGGCATTGGAAGCAGGCAATTACGCGGCCATCCCCGGACGCACTTATTCGGTTGGCTTTGCGCGCACATTTGCCAGAGCAGTCGGACTGGATGAGGTCGCAATCGCCGCCGAAGTTCGCGCTGAATTAACCGACCACGATCCCGCCGATGCGCGCCGCCAGGTGCAAACTTTCGAACCAGGCGATCCGGCGCGCGTCCCCACCGCGCGGCTCGCACTGATTGCACTGGCCGCGATGGCGGTGGCGATCGTGTTGGGGCTGATCTTCATGCCTGGCATATTCTCGCCCGGTGGCAGCCTGCCTTCGGTCTTGCCCGAGGCGTCATCAAGCCCGGCAGCGGGCACGGCCGGGGCGGCGCTGCCCGCACCTGCGCCCGCCACTGGCCCGGTGGTGTTTACCGCGCTGGAGCCTGACGTCTGGGTCAAATTCTATGACACGGCCGGCACTCAGCTGCTGCAAAAGCAACTGGCGCAGGGGGAAAGCTACACCGTTCCTGCTGGTCAGGGCGAAGTGCTGTTGTGGACCGCGCGGCCCCAGGCTTTGGCGATTACGGTAGGCGGGCAAGCCGTGCCCAAACTGTCCGAGGTACAGAAGACGATGAAGGACGTGCCGGTCAGTGCGCCCGCCTTGTTGGCACGCGGCACCGCGCCAGCCGGGCCTGATGCGGCACCATCGGCCACGCCAACCAGCGCCGCCGCGCCGCGCCGGACCGAGCAACGCAGCACTGCGCCCTCGCCGCTTGAGCGCCGCTTGCCGAGCCAGCGGATCGAAGCTTCGCCGGCTCCGGCCGGGCTGGGTTCGCCCACGCCCGCTCCGGCGGCGGTGACCACCCCGGCTGCGCCATCCACTTGATCTTGGTGGATCAGGCTGCGGATAGGAATTTGTGGATACTCGACAGCCCGGGCTCTGCCGGGCTAGTGCAATTGCGTGGTTAATGGCCGGTTCGGAATGAACCCGGCAAGGTCGGCATGACCATCTGGATGGACTGAACAACAATGAACAAGCTTCCCTGGAAATCGCGCTCGCTGGCAGTGGTTATCGCTTTGGTGATTGCGGCCCCAGCGCTGGCGCAAACCACCGGTGATCTGGATCTGCGCCTGCGCAAGCTTGAAGCGGAAGTGACCGCGCTGCAGCGGGTGGTCTTCCCGGGTGCAGACGGTCGTTTTTTTCCACGGCAACAGCCGGGTCAGCCCAATTCAATCGCTCCCGGATCGCCCGCCAGCGCGCCCAGTACCGATATGCTGTCGCGGATGGACGCGCTTGAAGGCCAGGTCGCGCGGCTGACCTCGCAGGTTGAGGAAGACCATAACAAGCTTGAGAAGATGGACGCGCGGATCGCCGCGCTTGAAGCGGGCAGCAAAGCGCCAAACGCCGCGCCCGCACCTGTGCCAAGCCCCAGCTCGGCGGTTATCAAGACGCCTGCGCCCAAGCCGGTTCCCGCCGTTGCCGCCGATCCTTCAGCTAAGCGTCTCGCGGCAGTGCGCGCGGTTGAAAAGCCCCGCACCAATGATCCCGGCGACGACGAATATTCATACGGATACCGGTTGTGGGAAGCCAAGTTCTTCCCCGAGAGCGAGCAGCAGCTGAAACTGTTCCTGCAAAAGTACCCCAAGCATCCACGGACCAGCTATGCCCGCAACTTGCTGGGTCGCGACTATCTCGACGATAACAACGCGCATGAAGCGGCGGGCTGGTTCCTGCAGAACTACAAGCTGGAGCCCAAGGGTGACCGCGCGCCTGACAGCCTGCTGTATCTGGCCGAATCGATGCGCCGCCTTGGCGATACCCAGCGCGGCTGCGTTGCGCTCAAGCAGTTTTCCAGCACCTTCCCTGCCGAATCCTCGGGCCGTCTGAAGACCCAGTACGAGGCGACCCGCGCCGGGCTGAAGTGCAATTGATAAGTCGCCCGGCTCCGATCTGACCGCGCGTTTCGCGGCAGCGCTGGGCGCGCTGTGGGACGGACCGGGCCGGCTTGGCATCGCAGTTTCGGGCGGCGGCGATAGTCTGGCGCTGCTGCTGCTGGCGCACGAAGCTCTCCCTGGTGCAATCGCGGCGACGACGGTCGATCACGGGCTGCGCGCGGAAAGCGCGGGTGAAGCGGCGATGGTCGCGCGGGTTTGCGCCGATCTGGGCGTGCCCCACGAAATTCTGACTGTCACCGTCGCTGACGGCAATGTGCAGGCACAGGCCCGCGCCGCCCGCTATGCCGCGCTGGCGGGGTGGTTGGAATGCAATGGACTCGCCGCGCTGCTGACAGCGCATCACGCCGATGATCAGGCCGAAACGCTGCTGTTGCGGCTGCAGCGCGGCAGCGGCGTGGCCGGCCTCGCCGGAGTACGCGCGCGCGGGCAAGTGCCGGGCACCCGGCTGCCGCTGCTGCGCCCGCTGCTGGGCTTCCGCAAGGCGGAGCTGGCCGCGCTGGTGGCCACGGCGGGACTGACGGCTGTTGCCGATCCCTCCAACGCGGATGACCGGTTCGACCGCGCCCGGCTGCGCAAGGAACTGGCGAGCGCCGACTGGCTGGCAGTTCCGGCGCTGGCCACTAGCGCCGCGCACCTCGCCGATGCCGACGCCGCGCTGGAATGGGCAGCGCAGCGCGAATGGACCGAATGCGTCACCCCCGCCCCAATGGGGCTGACCTATCGGCCGCGTGCCCCGCGCGCGGTCGCTTTGCGAGTGATCACCCGGATCGTGGCAGAGCTTGACGGCGAAGCTCCGCGCGGTAGCGCCGCAGCGCGGGTGTTTGACGCGCTGTTGGCCCGCCAGCCAGCTTCAATCGGCGCGCTGGTGGCCCGCGCCACGCCAGCTGGCTGGAGCTTCACCAAAGCCCCGCAGCGGCGCAGCTAGCCCCGCCGCTGTAACCCCTGCTGCTGCATCCGCCACAGCAATTGGTCGAAGCGGTCTTGCCCGAAGAAAGGCTCGCCCGCGTAGACCATCAGCGGCACGCCAAAGTGGCCGCCAAGGCGCTGATCGGCCTCATTTGCCTTGATGACCTCGTCCAGCCGGTCCGCCTCGGCCGCCTGCACTGCGTCGAGTTCGGCCAGATCGAGGCCAATGGCGGCGAGCGCCTTGGCCAGATGATCGTCTTCGTTCCAGCCGCTGACTTCGCCTGACCACAGCAAGTGGCTGACTGCGCGCAGCAGTGCCAGCCCCTGGCCGCGTTCGGCCGCCAGCACGCCCAGCCGGGTCAACCGGTGAATATGCGGCTGCTCCTTAGGATAGGTCCGCGTCGCATAGTCCATCACCACCGGATCAGGGCGCGGCCAGCGTAGCGGCATTCCCGCAAATTCGGCGCTGCGCCCGCTGTCGCGGATCAGGTAGCTGGTCCACAGCGGATCGGCATTTGCGAAGAAATCGGGCTGGCGCACCGCTATCGGCAGGACCGGGCGGACGATGACCTGCGCGTCCCACTCGCGTTCCAATTCGATCAGCCGCGGCGTGACCAGATAGGAATAGGGCGAGCGGAACGACCAGAACAGGTCCAGTTGGAGCGTCACAGCGTGCTCATGTCGATCACGAAGCGGTATTTTACATCAGCCTGTTCCATTCGCTCATAAGCGTGGTTGATCTCATCCATCCGGATCATTTCGATTTCCGAGACAATCCCCTTCGCTGCGCAAAAATCGAGCATTTCCTGCGTTTGAGCAATCCCGCCCACGCCCGAACCGGCGACTGCCTTCTGCCCGCCGAGCAGCAGCCCCGAATGGAAGCTCTCCATCATGTCGATCATCCCGACCAGGCACAGCACGCCCTTGCGGTCGAGCAGCAGCAGGTACGGCGTCACGTCATGCTTGAC
>JANNYT010000095.1:0-4206 GCA_031410255.1 Novosphingobium sp.
CGGCGAAAGCGGTGATCCCGCCTCGCCGCACTTTGGCGATCAGGTCGGGCGGTACGCTGCGGGGAACCTGCGGCCGGTGTACTTCTGGCCCGAGGATCAGCAGGGGCATATCGTTTCGAGCAAGGTGGTGGAGGGAAGCTAGTTTGCTATCCCACACACCGTTCGTCCTGAGGAGCGGCTGAGCGAATGCGAAGACGCGTCTCGAAGGACCAAGCGCTGCGTCTCAGTGGTTCGAGACGGGCCTTCGCAAGAGCTCAGTCCCTCCTCACCATGAACGGTTATTGTGGCATTTCAAGTGACCTAACCCTTCAGCCTGCTACCATACTTGGCCTGCAATTTCGCCAGCTTGGGCGGAATCACCGCGAGGCAGTAGGGATTGCGCTGGCCTTCGCCCTGCCAGTATTCCTGATGATAATCCTCGGCCGGATACCACGTCGCCGGACCCTCGATTGTGGTCACAGCGCTCTGCCCCGGATGCTCGGCATTCCAGCGCGCAATTGCGGCCTCAGCCTCGGTGCGTTGCTCGTCGTCCAGCGGGAACAGCGCGGTGCGGTATTGGGTGCCGACATCACCGCCCTGCCGGTTCAGCTGGGTCGGATCGTGGGTGGCAAAGTGCACGTCGAGCAGGTCGGCCAGGCTGATCACCGCCGGATCGAAGGTCACGCTGATCGCCTCGGCATGGCCGGTCTGGCCGCTGCACACTTCCTTGTAAGTCGGGTTGGGGTTCCGCCCGCCGATATAGCCGCTCTCGACCGCGCTCACCCCGTCAAGGCCGCGAAACACCGCCTCGGTGCACCAGAAACACCCGCCCGCCAAAATTGCCTGCGCCATCATATTCTCCATTGCGTTCAACCGTAGATAGGGAGCGTGCCCGCGCTTGTCATCGCCCCGGGCGTGGTTAGAAGTGGCAGGCAATTGCAAACAGGAGGATATTCGGCATGCGGCGGACCATTTTAGCGCTTTCGGCCTTGGCCTTGGCGGCACCCCTGGCCTTGGCGGTGCCGGTGCTGGCGCCATTGTCTGCCAAGGACAAGATCACCGATGCGCAGGCGCTGGCGGTGGTGCTGGCCGATCCCCGCCGCGATGCTGACCGCGCGCGCGATGCGGATCGCCACCCGGGGGCGACGCTGGCCTTCTTCCGGGTCAAACCCGGTATGACCGTGGTCGATTATGATCCGGGCGGCGGCTGGTACACCCGCGTGCTGGTGCCGTATCTGGGCGAAAAAGGCCGCTACATCGGGCTCAACCCCGATGTGCGCAGCGCCAGCGCTGGCATGCAGAAAAGCCAAGGCGGGCTGCATGAGAGTTTTCCGGCGCTGATCGCCACTTGGTCAATCGCGCCCGGCGCGCCGATCGAGGCGTGGAACAGCGATGGCCTGCCCGGTAGCCTCAATGGCAAGGCCGACCGCGTGCTGATCATGCGCTGGGTCCACAATATGTGGCGCGCCGATCTGCTGCGCCGCGAACTGGCGACGATCCGCGGCCTACTCAAGGATGATGGCCTGCTGGGGATCGAAGAGCACCGCGCCAAGGGCAAATCGCCCGCCAGCTACACCGACGGCAGCATGGGTTATATGCGCGAAGCCGATGTGATCGCGCTGATCGAGGCCTGCGGGTTCGAACTGGTCGGCAAAAGCGAGATCAATGCCAACCGCAAGGATCCGGCCAATCACGCCCGCGGGGTGTGGATGCTGCCGCCCAACTTGTCAGGCGTGACTGATCCCGCTGAAAAAGCCCGGCTGATCGAAATTGGCGAGAGTGACCGGATGACGCTGTTGTTCAAGAAGCGCCGCTGATAAGGGGCGGGGATGACCACTTCGCTCACCCCCGGGCTCACTGTCGCCGCGCTGCAACTGCCACTGGGCTTGCCTGACGCGAAGGATAACATCGCCGCGGTTTCCGCCCTGGTTGAAGAGGCCGCAGCCAAGGGCGCGCAAATCGTGCTGCCGCCCGAGCTGTTCTCCGGCCCCTACTTCTGCAAGCAGGAAGACGAGGCGCTGTTCCTGGCTGCAAGGCCAACGTTCGAGCATCCATCGGTCAAGGCGATGCAAGCGCTTGCCGCCAGCCTCAAGATTGCCATCCCGACCAGCTTTTTTGAGCGTGACGGGCCGCATCATTACAACACCATGGCGATGATCGGGCCCGACGGCGGGATCATGGGCACCTACCGCAAGAGCCACATCCCCGACGGGCCGGGCTATGAGGAAAAGTATTATTTCCGCCCCGGCAACGATGGCTTCAAAGTCTGGGACCTGTTCGGGCGCAAAGTGGGTGTGGGGATCTGCTGGGACCAGTGGTACCCCGAATGCGCGCGGGTGATGGCCTTGATGGGCGCCGAAGTGCTGCTGTACCCGACTGCGATCGGCTCCGAACCTTACGACGATAGCTTCGACACCAGCCGGATGTGGCGGCGCGCGATGCAGGGGCACGCGGTGTCCAACTGCATGCCAGTGCTCGCCGCCAACCGCATCGGGGTGGAGGACGGGCAGAGTTTTTACGGCCACAGCTTCATCACTGACGAATGGGGCGATCTGACGCATGAATTTGGCGCAAGCGACAGCGGCGTGCTGATCGCAACGCTCGATCTGGACCGCGCGGCAAAGCACCGCGCCGGAATGGGCTTCTTCCGCGATCGCCGCCCGCAGCTGTATGGACGGATTGCGCAGGACATCTGACATGGCCCAGCGCTATCTGATCGCGCTCGGCTCGAACCGCCGCCACCAGCGTTTTGGCCCGCCCGAAGGCGTGCTGGCCGCCGCGTTGCAGGCGCTGGACTGCAAAGGCTTGAAGCTGCTGGCCAGCGGTCCGGTGGTGCGCAGCGCGCCGCTCGGCCCATCGCGCCGCCGCTATGCCAACAGCGCCGCCGTGGTGACCAGCAAACTTGATCCTCCGGCCATGCTGGCCCGGCTCAAGCACATTGAGGCCAGGTTCGGGCGGCGGCGCGGCGGCCAGCGCTGGGCCGCCCGCGTGCTCGATCTCGACATCGTGCTGTGGAGCGGCGGGATGTGGGTCGGGTCAGACCTGCTGATCCCCCACCCCCAATTCCGCCAACGCGCCTTCGTGCTCAGCCCCGCGCTGGCCGTCGCCGCACGGTGGCGCGACCCGGTCACCGGGCTGACCCTGCGCCACCTCAATGCCAGATTGCAGCGGGCTTCCTCTAGGGGCGCTTGACCAGCCCGCATCGCCCCCCTAGGTGAACCCCCGCGTGGTGCGGGCCCTTAGCTCAGTCGGTAGTGCAACTGACTTTTAATCAGTAGGTCGCTGGTTCGAACCCAGCAGGGCTCACCACGCGATTTATACTAAAACGCCGGGGTCGATGCTTGCCGAAATCGGTAGCCGGGCGCGTCGTCAATCCGCTCAGGCCAATCCGCTTAATGTTGCTTGCTCCGCTTCAGGTATTGGCCGGCGTTACATCGTGCACGGCCTGCTACCTGCGTTGCGCCCTGCCAACGTCCTTGCGTTCCCAAGTAAAGGGGCCGACTGACGGGCTATGGTCAAACCACCATCACGTCCAGCGGTTCAAGCGGCGGCACCGCCGGCAGCTGCGCTGGCCCCATCCGGTGGCGGCCCGGGCGATAACGGCACCGAGCAAGATGGCCATTTGATCGTTGGTATCGGGGCTTCGGCGGGCGGTCTTGACGCGTTCCGCGCGTTCTTTTCAGAGATGCCGGTCGACAGCGGCATGGCCTTTGTACTGGTCCAGCATCTGGACCCGGACTACAACAGCGCGCTGGCCGAAATCATTGGCGAATGCACCGCGATGCCGGTCGTCAAAGCGGCCGATGGCACCGTCGCGGCGCCCAACACCGTCGCGGTTATCCCGCAAAACGCGATCCTGAAAATTGAGCGCGGGGTCTTGCGGGTGGCGCTGCCTGACACGCCCACCGCGCGGCGTTCATCGATCGACACCTTCCTGGTCTCGCTGGCTGAAGATCAAGGCGAAAACGCGGTCGGGATCATCCTGTCGGGGTACGGCAGCGATGGCACGATCGGGATTGAGGCGATCAAGGAAGGCGGCGGCCTGACCATCAGCGAAGCCGCGTTCGATCATCGCGCCAAGTTCGGCATGCCGCAAAGCGCCACGGCCGGCGGCTTTGTCGATTATGTCCTGCAACCCCACGAGATGCCGGCGCGGTTGCTCGAATATCGTGACTTCAAATACCGGGATGCCACAGCTGCACTGTCCGAAACATCGGCCACCGGGCA